>JAYVSK010000330.1:0-12924 GCA_043775395.1 Lysobacter sp.
ACGGGCAACTGCAATCGGGGCTCGGGCGCGACAGCGCGTTGTAGGGCAGAGCGTCCAGTATGCCAGCGCCCGCTACCCCTGCGCCTGGTCATGGTTACCGGGGCCGATCAGCTGTGTTACCGTCCGCAGGCGACAGTCCCAGCACTCCGGCGACAAGTCCGTGTCCAATGGGATGGGCCCGGTCTGCACAGCAAAAAATCGCCTGTACTGACGACGAGAAATCACGTGTTTCAACGCGTGTCGCCGATGGCCGATCAACGGCCACGTAACGATATGACATCAATCACTATGGCGAGGGGGAATACATGATTTATCGTGCACCGCAACATTCGACGCTTACCCGGGCACTGCTGCTCGCACTCATTGGTTTGGTCCAGGCGCCGCTGGTGCTTGCGCAGGATGCCGCATCCGGTGAGGAAGAAGCTACTACGCTCGACCAGATCACCGTTACTGCCCAGAAGCGCGAAGAAGCGCTGCAGGATGTGCCCGTCGTGGTCACCGCACTGACGGAGGCCATGCTCGAAGATAACGGTGTCCGTGATATCAAGGATCTGGCGAATGTGGTCTCCGGATTGACCGTGACCAGCACTCAGAGCGAAGCCCAAACCGTGGCCCGTATCCGCGGTGTTGGCACCGTCGGCGACAACGCCGGTCTTGAATCCTCGGTTGGTATTGTTATCGACGGCGTCTTCCGTCCGCGCAACGGCGTCGGCTTCACGGATCTCGGCGAACTCGAGCGCATCGAAGTCTTGAAGGGGCCGCAGGGCACCCTGTTCGGCAAGAACACCTCTGCCGGCGTGATCAATGTGATTACCAAGCGTCCGAGCTACCAGCAGCGCGCCGAAGCCGAAGTGACCGTCGGTAACTATGGCATGTTCGGCGTCTCCGGCTCCTACAACGATTCGTTCAACGATATGGCGGCATTCCGCCTGTATGCCGCCAAGCGCAAGCGCGATGGCTATATCGATGTGACTACAGGCGCTGGCCCGCGCACCGAAACCGAAGACCAGAATCAGGACTTTCACACATTCCGCGGTCAGCTGTTGCTTGAGCCCAACGACACGCTGGACGTCCTGTTGACCGGCGACTTCAGCAACCGCACCGAGAGCTGCTGTGCCAGCGTCACCATCATCCGCGGCCCAACCGCTGCGATTCTGGATGCGCTGTCGACGGATACCGGCGTCGTTACTGTTGCGGATCCTTACGGCCGTCGCGCCTTCGCCAACCGCAGCAGTGCGCAGTTCATCAAGGATCAGGGCGTGAGCGCCCAGCTGGACTGGCAGACGCCGTGGTTCGGCGAAGCCAAGCTGACCTCGATCACATCGCAGCGCAAGTGGCAGAGCACCAACGGTATCGACTTCGATTACAGCACCGCCGACCTGTTCTATCGCAACCCGATCGAAGACGACAACTTCACCCGCTTCAATACCTTCAGTCAGGAAATCCGTCTGGCCGGCGCTACCGACAAGTTCGACTGGCTCGTTGGCGGTTTCTACGCCGATGAAAACCTGCGTCGCAACGAGGGTTATCGCATCGGCAATGCTTACGAGCCTTATCTCTCGATCGCGCTGCTGTCGCGGATCAATCCGGCACTCGGCGCAAGCCCTACAGCACCGCTGTTCCTGTCGCAGGCTTCGGGCCGGCCGTTCGGCACTGTGTTTGCGGGCCATTCCGCCAGAGATCGTTACGAGCAGAATTCCAAAACGCTTGGCCTGTTCACCAACAACACCTGGCACGCCACGGATGCGCTGGATCTGACCCTCGGCTTGCGCTACACCAACGAAAAGAAAGAGCTGGCGTCCCGCTACAGCAACCCCAACGGTGGGCTGGGCTGCGCTGCGATGCTGAGCAATCCGGCACGGATCGTTGGGGCGCTGGTTGCACGCGGCTTGAGCGTTGCCCAGGCGTCGGCCGCTGCACCCTCGGTGGTGGGCTTTGCTTGTCTGCCGTGGACCAACGTCCGTCACAACGGCCGCAGCACTGATCAGGAACGCGATGAGAAGGAGTGGTCGGGCACATTCAAGGCGGCCTACCGTTTCAACGAGCATGCCATGGCCTACTTCTCCGCCGCGCGCGGCTACAAGGCTGGTGGTTTCAATCTTGACCGCGTGCAGTCGAACACAGGTCTGTCCAGCGGAACCTCGGGCATCGTTCCGGTCAATGACACTTCGTTCGGTGCAGAGTTCGTCGACAGCTACGAGTTGGGTACCAAGACCACATGGCTTGGCGGCAATTTGCTGCTCAACGCCACCTTGTTCCATCAGGAGTTCTCCGACTTCCAGCTCAACAGCTTCCTCGGTACCAGCTTCGTGGTGCGCTCAGTCCCCAAAGTGACCTCACAGGGTCTCGACGCCGAACTGCTGTGGCAGACCGGCGGTTGGATGCTGCAAACCGGTCTGACCTATGCGGATACCAAGTACGGCGATGATCCGCTGCCCGACACCGATCTCGCGCTGCTGCCCGGCAGCCGCCCGAGCTTCGCGCCGAAGTGGTCCCTGACCAGTTCGGTGGGTTATGACTGGAGAATCGGTGAAAAACTGAAGGCCAGCGCCCACGTCGGCGCCAAGTATATGTCCGAGTACAACACCGGTTCGGACCTGGACCCGCAGAAACAGCAGGACGGTTATACCGTCGCCAACGCTCGCGTCACCATCGGTGCGCGCGACCAGCGTTGGAACGTCGAACTGTGGTCGCAGAACATCACCGACGCCGAGTACTACCAGACTGCGATCGATGCGCCGCTGCAGACCGGCACGTGGAATGCCTTTCTTGGCGCACCGCGCACCTACGGTGTGACCTTCCGCGTCCGTTATTGAGTTTTAAAATCACCGCGTAACGAACGGCCCGCCGCGTGCGGGCCGTTCTGTTTCCGGGGGTAGGCGATGTGGATCGTATGGGATCAGGTTGAGGCGCTTGTCACGGACGCTTCGCCGGCGCATATTCTTGTCTGATGTCACTGTGTCGAATTGATCGGCGCAATCGAAAACAGCGCGGGGAGGCGCTGTTGTACAGAGCCATCATCGCTGGAGTGCGATTGATCGATGCGTTCTGACGCTGGCGCGGGCATTCGCCCGATGCGGCTGAGCCCATCCCCGTCGATGCATCTCATGGCTACATTTCGGCTTTGAAGGGAGTGGCCCTAAATCGGCCGGCCTCCAACAATACTGAAATGCATGTGTTTTCGCGCCAGGGGAGCGCTGAGCATTGCGATTGCCCTGGTTTTTTCTTCAGCAGGAGTCGTTCAAGGAGATTTCGATGTCCGCGCATATCCAGCAGCACCGTTTCGCACCAGTTTCAGCTTCCACGCTGGTGTCTACTTCAATAGTGACGCATCGGTCGATGCGTGTTCGCGCCTTTGGTTTTGCGTTATCGCTGACCGTGCTGCTGGCGGCGTGCAATGGTTCGGGCACTGGCGGGCAGGCTACGCCGAAACCTGCCGTTACCCCAACCCCGGTCATCGCAACCTGTCAGGCCAATCCGAGCTGGATCACCGCTCCACAGATGCCCGGGGATGTGGCAACCGCCGAGAGTTTCTGCGATTTCTATCAATTCTCGTGGCAATGGTTTCTTGCGCAGGTGTCGCCGTCCAATCCGGCCGACCCCAACAGCGAGCGTGTGTTCGAATCCAATCGTCTGCATGCGCCCAACGCCGATGGCAAGCACAACGACCAATGCCTGCTGCAGGCGATGACCGGCCGCGCCGCGGCTGCCAAACTGCTTGCGATGCGTACGATCAAGCCGAAAGATTTCGAAGAAAAAGAAGCCGACGGCAGCGCGCTGTACGACCAGAACGGTAACATCGTTTATTACAGCATCTGGTATTCGCAGGCCGAATGCACTGCGACCCAAGGTGGTTTCGCGCCGGGCACGGTTGAGATCAAGGTTGCGTGGAAAATCCTGCCCACGCCCGACGCCACTTACTTCACGATGCCGGCGATGCTGCCGGGCAGCACGACTCCGGCCACGCTGGGGCTGGTCGGTTTCCATCTAGTGAACTGGACGCCCAATCACCCGGAAATGATCTGGTCCACCTTCGAGCACAAATCCAACGCGCCGCTGTGCGACGGTTCCAGCGTTGCGCCAGCGTCCGGCTGGTCGTTCACCAGTGCCAATGCTGCCGCGTGTCTGGCCACCAACAAGCAGGGCTCGCCAAACATCAGCGCGCAGTGCTCCAACTACAACTTCAATAGCCCGCATACCAGTTTCACCGGTACGCCGCCCGTCACCACACAGAATCCGGACGAGATCTGCCGCCTTTACGCCAACGGCAATGAACTGGGCGATACCGCCAGCAACGGCAACAGCAATGCGGAAAATCTTGCCGCGATCCAACAGCTCAACCAGCAGTTGGTCGGGC
Organism: Lysobacter sp.; assembly: GCA_043775395.1. Classification (GTDB taxonomy): domain Bacteria; phylum Pseudomonadota; class Gammaproteobacteria; order Xanthomonadales; family Xanthomonadaceae; genus Lysobacter_I. The sequence continues at coordinate 4,358 of JAYVSK010000330.1, forward strand.
CGACCGGCATGCTCACCCAATTGCCGGCCAGCAACCCGATGTCGGTATGGCAGCACTACCAGATGATCGGTGGCCTGTGGACCAAGGGCGGCGTGCAGTCCTGCGATCCGGCCTTGAACAACTGCAATCTGCCGGTGACCAACACTTACTACGCTGCCGATCCCACCAACATGCAGCGCGGCTCCCTGCAGTTGACCAACATGACGCTGGAGACCTTCCAGCAGGGTGCGACGTCGCAGATCCCCAACTGTTTTGGCTGCCACAACTACTACCCGGCCGGTACGCCCAACCAGTCACCGCTGTCGGTGAGTCATATCGCGGGCGATCTGTTTCCGTCGACATGGTTTCCATCGAGTTCTGCCGCACCGCCTGCTTCCGGCGCGCCCGCTGCAGCCGCACCTGCCGCAACCGCCAGCACCCGGGGTGGCCATCAGTAAGCGCGTTTCGTTTCCAGATGAGTGACAAGACGGCCCGCCTCGCGCGGGCCGTCGTCGTCTGCCGCTATGATGCCGTTCACAGGCGCGCTTGGCAGCGCCATCACGCACATGGACCGCAGCATGAGTTTTCCTACCGACGTAGAGCTTCGCGATCACGCCGAACAGCTTGGCGCGCGGTTCCGCAGCTCGCGCCACACACTGGTCACCGCCGAAAGCTGCACCGGCGGCTGGATCGCCAAGACCGTCACCGATGTCGCCGGCTCGTCCGATTGGTTCGACTGCGGCATGGTCGCTTACAGCTATGAAGCCAAACAAGCGATGCTCGGCGTGCGCCCGGAAACCCTTGAAGTGCACGGCGCAGTCAGCCGCGAGACAGTGATCGAAATGGTGTCGGGTGCGCTTGTGCACGCGGGCGCCAGCATCGCGGTCGCAGTCACCGGTATTGCCGGACCCGGCGGCGGCGCCCCCGACAAGCCCGTCGGTACGGTCTGGATCGGCTGGAAACGCCGCGGCGGCTATGCGCATGCGCAGCTGTTTCATTTCGCCGGCGACCGCGACGCGGTGCGTCGACAGACCGTAGCCGCCTCTCTGCGCGGCTTGGAAACGCTGATCGGGACGCCTTGAAGCTTGCGCGATCCTTGAAATCAGCTGCGTCACCCGGATGTCGCTCGCATCCATCCGGGACTGACAGAAAGATCGTTGACGGATGAGGGTGTTAGTAGTAATACTACTAACTATGGAACTAACCGATACCCAGCTCGCCATCCTCGCCCTCATCTCCGAGCGCATCGCCACCGATGGTGTGCCGCCCTCGCAGACCGAGATCGCCCATGCCATGGGCTTCAGGGGCGTCCGCGCCGCCCAGTACCACATCGAAGCGCTTGAGCAGGCCGGCGTCATCCGTCGGGTTCCAGGGCAGGCCAGGGGTATCCGATTGGTGCATGACGCGGCCAACGACGCTCTCGACATGCCGTCGATGCCCGCGCTGCCGGACAACGCCCTGCAGCTGCCGATCCTGGGCCGTGTCGCCGCCGGCCTGCCGATCGGCGCCGACTTGCGCTCTGACGACTATGTGCTTCTGGATCGCGCGCTGTTCTCGCCCGCGCCGAACTACCTGCTGAAAGTGCAGGGCGACTCGATGATCGATGAAGGCATTTTTGAAGGCGACCTGATCGGCGTCTACCGCACCAGTGAAGCGCGCTCGGGGCAGATCGTGGTCGCGCGCATCGATGATGAGATCACCATCAAGCTGCTGAAGATCGGCAAGGACCGCATCCGCCTGCTGCCGCGAAACCCCAGCTATGCGCCGATCGATGTGCTGCCCGATCAGGACTTTGCAATTGAGGGTCTTTACTGCGGGCTGGTGCGGCCGAATCGATAAACAGCGCGCGATGAGCAGCGGGAGGGTTGCGGAGTTTTCCTACCCTGCATCGAGCGATTTGCCGATATGTCGTTATCGCTCCCGCAACTACATTGCGTCCTGTCGCAGTCTGTGCGACTGACCGCCCCTAACCTGCACCCACTCCAAGCATTCACCCATTCACTGACGAGGATTCCACGATGGACGAAAACAAAAAGCGCGCGCTTGCAGCAGCTCTGAGCCAGATCGACAAGCAGTTCGGCAAAGGCTCGGTCATGCGCATGGGGGACCGCCCGGTTGAAGCGGTCGAGGTCATCGGCACCGGCTCGCTGATGCTCGATATCGCGCTGGGCATCGGTGGTCTGCCCAAAGGCCGCGTCGTCGAAATCTACGGCCCGGAATCCTCAGGTAAAACCACGCTCACCCTGCAAACCATTGCCGAATGCCAGAAAGCCGGCGGCACCGCTGCATTCATCGACGCCGAGCACGCGCTCGACCCGATCTACGCGCAGAAGCTGGGCGTCAATATCGATGAGCTGCTGCTGTCGCAGCCCGATACTGGCGAACAGGCGCTCGAAATCGCCGACATGCTGGTGCGCTCCAACGCGGTCGATATCGTGGTCATCGACTCGGTCGCTGCGCTCACCCCAAAAGCCGAAATCGAAGGCGAGATGGGCGACCAGCTGCCCGGCCTGCAGGCGCGTTTGATGAGCCAAGCACTGCGCAAGCTCACTGGCAACATCAAGCGCAGCAACTGCATGGTGGTCTTCATCAATCAGCTGCGCATGAAGATCGGCGCGATGATGCCGGGCCAGAGCCCGGAAGTGACCACGGGTGGCCATGCGCTTAAGTTCTACGCCTCGATCCGTCTCGACATCCGCCGCATCGGCAGCATCAAGAAAGGTGAGGAGATCATCGGCAACCAGACCAAGATCAAAGTGGTCAAGAACAAGCTCGCGCCGCCGTTCAAACAGGTCATCACTGAAATTCTCTACGGCGAAGGCATCAGTCGCGAAGGCGAGTTGATCGATATGGGCGTCGAAGCCAAGATCGTCGAGAAATCCGGCGCCTGGTACAGCTACGACGGCGAACGTATCGGCCAGGGTAAGGAAAATGCCCGCCAGTACATGAAAGAGAACCGCGCGACAGCAATCAAGCTCGAGGCTGCGCTGCGCGCCCAGTTTGTGCCGGCAGATGCGCCGCGTGATGTGAATGCCGTCGAAGAGGACGATGAAGTCTGATGCAGCGGGGGCGGGTCGGATGGCCTCGTCAGCGAACGGCCCGCCCCCGACGCACTTCGCACCCGTGTCGTTAGCAATCGCAATAGTGAACACGGCAAGTCATGGATGACCTGTTGGCGGAACGGGACCCCAATCTCGTTCCGCATCCGCGGCACCGCTCGCCGGTGGGGCCGCATGCCGGGAGACCGCAGGGATGGGGTTTCCCGGCTTTTTTGTTTCCGCAACACTGGTTCCGAAATATTGGCTTCTGGAACACTAGGTATTGCTAGAACGGGTGAGGTGTTGATGCGATCAGCTTCAATGTGTTGTTAGGGCTGTAGCAACCGATCAGTGCCCGGCCGCTGCGGCCCCCATCTTGGCTGCGAACGGCGGTTTTGCGATCCAGACGAATGCGATCACCAGCAGGAAGATAATTCCGAGCAGATGAAAAATCTCGTTGAAACCCAGCTGCGCGGACTGGTTGGTGATCGTTCGTTCCAGCATCGCCGCCCCGGTTTGCAGGCGGCCATCGCCCATGCGGGTAATGGTTTCGAGGGTGGCAGGATCATAGGCTGAAATTTTCTCGGCGATCTGCGCGTGATGCACGGCACTGCGCGTGGTCCAGGCATAGGTGGTGAGCGATGCAGCGAAGCTGCCGCCAAGCGTGCGCATGAAGGTGGCCAGGCCAGAGCCTGCCGCGATTTCATGCGGCTGCAGGTCGGACAGCAGAATCTGTAGCACCGGCATGAAAAACAGCGCCACACCGAAGCCCTGGAACAGTTGCACCATCGCGATGGTTTTGTAATCGACGTCCAGATTGAAGCCCGAACGCACGAAGCTGGTCATTGCCATCGCGATAAAGGCCAGTGTGGCCAGCCAGCGCAGATCGAAGCGATTGGCGTATTTGCCGATAAAGGGCGTCAGCAGCACCGGCAGGATGCCGATCGGCGCGGTGGCGAAACCCGCCCAGATTGCGGTGTAGCCCAGGTTGCGCTGCAGCCACAGCGGCACCAGGATACCGACGCTGAAGAATGCGGCGTAAGCGACCACCATCGCAGCGGTACCTGCGCTGAAATTACGGTGGCGGAACAGACGTAGATTGACGATCGGGTCGTCGTCGGTGAGTTCCCAGATGATGAAGACAGCGAGCGAAATCGCCGAAATCACGGCCAGCGCCACAATCGTGGTGGAGTGGAACCAGTCTTCGTCGTTGCCCAGGTCCAACAGCACCTGCAGTGCGCCCACGCCGAAGATCAGCGTGACCAGGCCGACATAATCCATCTTCGGTTTTTCGAGGCGCTCGGGGCGCCCGCGCAGCTGCTTGCCGACCACGAAGCTGGCGAACAGCCCGATAGGAATGTTGATGAAGAAGATCCATTCCCAGCTGTAGTTGTCGGTAATCCAGCCGCCCAGGATCGGGCCTGCGATCGGTGCGACCACCGTCACCATCGCCAACAGCGCGATCGCCTGCCCGCGCTTCTGCGGCGGATAGATCGAAATCAGCAGCGCTTGGGTGATCGGATACATCGGTCCGGCGACGAAGCCCTGCAGTGCGCGCGCTGCGACCAGCAGTCCCATGCTGGTGGCAAGGCCGCAGAGCAGCGATGCGATCACGAACAGAAACGTCGCCCAGATGAAAAGCTTGCGTTCGCCGAAATGGCGGCTGAGCCAGCCGGTCAGCGGCAGCGCGATGGCATTGCTTACCGCGAAAGAGGTGATGACCCATGTCGCCTGATTGGCGCTGCCGCCCAGCGTGCCGGAGATCGTCGGCAGCGAGACGTTGGCGATCGTGAGGTCCAGCACCTGCATGAACGATGCAAGCGCAAGGCCCAGCGTGGTCAGCGCGATATTGGGCGGACGGAATCCGGCAGCGGGGGGCGGCGCTGCGGCAGCACTATCGGTATTGGCGGACTGGCTCGACATGGAGGCGATCGGCGGCCGCTCAGCCGCGGCGGCCGGGCAGGTTCTCGCGGATCACGCGTTGGATCAGCGCATCGGCTTGGCTCAACTGTTTCTCGTAGGCGACGGTCGTCAGCACCGGCGTGGTCTGCGGTGTGGTCGCCAGCACGTCGCCGGTCTGATCGCGGATCGATACGTCCACCGACATGCTCATCCCCAGCCGCAGCGGATGTTCGATCAACTGCTTGGGCTCCAGCGCGATGCGCACCGGAATGCGCTGCACGATCTTGATCCAGTTACCGCTGGCGTTCTGTGCAGGCAGCAGTGCGAACGCACTGCCTGTACCCAACCCAATCGCAGCGAGCTTTCCGGTGAAATGGACATCGCTGCCGTAGACATCGGCAGTGAGTTCCACCGGTTGTCCAAGGCGCATCTTCGCTAGCTGCGTTTCCTTGAAATTCGCATCCACCCACACCTGTTCCAGCGGTACGACCGTCATCAGCACGGCACCGGGCTGCACGCGCTGGCCCAGCTGCACGCTGCGCTTGGCGACATAGCCGGATACCGGCGCGACGATCGCTGCGCGCTGCAGGTTGAGATAGGCCTGACGCAGCTGTGCGGCGGCAGCGGTGACCTGCGGCTGCCGCGAGAGCGTGGTCTGGTCCACCAGCGCACGGTTGCGGGAGAGTTGTCCACGCGCCGAACCCAGCGCCGCCTCGGCAGCGTCCAGCTGTGTCCGCGCGTGCGCGAGTTCTTCCGCCGACACCGCACCGTTCGCGACCAGTCCGCTGCGGCGCGCAACATCGGCCCGGGCCTGACGCACTGCGATTGCGCGCGCGTCAAGATCGGACTGGCCGGCATCGACCGCGTTGAACAGACCACGGACCTGGCGCACGGTGGTGGCCAGATTGGCTTCCGCCTGTTCATAGGCGACGCGCGCGTCGTTGGGGTCGATCTTCACCAGCACCTGGCCGGCGACGACCTTCATGCCGTCGTCGGCGCCGATGCTTACTACCGTGCCCGTAGTCTGCGGCGTGATCGACACCACGTTGCCCTGCACGTAGGCGTCGTCGGTGCCTTCACGCCAGCGCGACACCAGCAGGTAGTAAACAATTGCGGCGATCGCAGCGATGACAATCACGACCAACAGGATCACGAGCGCACGCTTGCGCTTGCTGACTTTGGGTTTTGGCGTGGGCATGGAGACGTCAGGCGTCGGGTCGATGTCGGTAGTCATGGCGGACCGGATGAAAAAGAAGAGGGGGAGGGTGGCGACATGCCGCCGCCTAGCGCGACTGCGAGATCGACGGCAACGCCGCGACGCTGCGCCTGCAGCGCAACAGCCTGTTGATCGAGCTGCAGCAACGGCCCCTGCGCGGCGAGCACATCGAGTTGGGTGCCCAGACCGGCGCGATAGCGGATGTCTGCAAGCGACCATGCTTGATTTGCGGCGTTGCGGGCCTGCGCAACCGCCGCGACCTGCGCGTCCAGCGTGCGCGCGGACTGCAGCGCGTCCGCCACTTCGCGCACTGCGGTGATCAGCGTCTGGTCGTACTGTGCGGCCGCTAGATCGTAGTCAGCGTTGTTGCCGGCCAGCTGTTCGCGCAGGCGCGGGCCATGGAAAATCGGCAGGCTCAGTGCCGGTCCGCCCAGAGCGGTGGCCGCATCGCGGGTGAAGAGGTCGGACAGACGCCCTGCGGCAAGCCCCACCAGCGCGGTCAGGTTGAGGGTTGGATAGAATTCGGCCTTGCCGGCATCGATACCACGCGCGGCGGCTTCAACCCGCCATCGCGCCGCGACCACATCCGGCCGATGTCCCAGCAGTTCGCTGGGCAGCATGGCCGGCAATGCCGGCGCTTCGGGGGCAAGCAATTCAGGCGCTTCGATGCGCAGGCCGCGATCCGACCCTTCGCCAAGCAGCGCGGCGATGGCATTGCGCAGCAGATCGATCCGCTGCTGCGCCGCTTCGCCCTGCTGCGCGGCGGACGCAACCGCGCTTTCCGCCAGGCGCATTTGCGATTGGTTGTCGAGGCCTGCGCGTACTCGCTGCGCCGCAAGTGTCAGCAGCCGCTGCGCCCGCGCGGCTTCCGATATCGCCACCCGTCTCGCTTCATGCGCCTGCGCCAGATCCAGATAAGTGCGCGCGATGTTGCCGGCCAATAGCAGACGCGCCTGCTGCGCGTCCACTTCGGCGGCATGCAGGCTACCCACGGCGGCTTCCCAGCGTGCACGTTTGCCGCCCCACAGATCGGGCGCATAGCTGAAACTGAGAGTCGCCAGTCCAATACCTTTGTAATCGCCGCCGTAGGGCGCGGGAAGCAGAGTTTGCGGAAGATAAGCGCCCGAATACTGGGCACTGGCGGAAACGTGCGGCCTGAGCGCGTCGTCGGCCAGCCCGGCTTGACTTGCCGCTTTGCGGACGCGCGCATCGGCGGCCTCCAGGCCGGGCACGCCGGCCAGCGCTTCGGCGATCAGCGCATCCAGCTGCGGGTCGCCCCAGGCGTGCCACCAGTTGTACGTTGGCCAAGCTGCGGCAGACACTTTCGCATTCTTGAAACCCTGGCCGACGGTCAATGCATCGGGATGGTTCGGGGTCAGCTCTGGCTGCAGCCCCCGGGTGCTGGCGCACCCGGACAGCACGGCGGTCGCCAACACCACTGTTGCGAATGTGTCACGCAGCGAACGAGTCACGGCAGGCATGGTCAGTCGTCTTCCCGGATGAGGTTTTCGCGGACCAGGGCGAGCAGCCGCAGCAAGGTGGTCTGTTCGTCGGCGCTCATACGTTCCATGGCGCGCTCACGCACGCGGAGCCCGCACTGGTTGATATCGGCCCACATCCGCGTTCCGGACTCAGTCAGTGCGATGCGCAGAGCGCGGCGATCATCAGGATCGGCAATGCGTGTGGTCAGGTTTTTTTCTTCCAGCCGGTCCAGCAGGCGAGTGATCGCACCGGGGTTCAGATCGGCGGTACGCGCCAGCTCGCTTGCGCTGGCGTCGCCCTCGGCAAGGCGTTTGAGGGTGATGTACTGGCTGAAGGTCAGATCGTGCCCGGCGACGGCTAATTCGCGGGACATCCTTTCCCACATGGCATCACGGATCTGCCGGAACAGCAGTCCCAGCTGTGAACCTGACGGCGGCGAAGCAACCAATTGGGGACTGGATATCGTCATGGCCGGCACTTTGCTTGGCCATGCAATGTTTGTCAATGCAACTATTGATCGTACAAATTACATGCCAGCCCGTTATGTTTGTCGCTTTGCGGCTACTCGCCGTCTACTGCCCGTCGGCCTAATCCCGGGTCGTCGGTAAAAAAAGCATCGATTCCCAGCGCCAGATGCGCGCGGATCTGTGCGATCGATCCCGTCTCATTGCGCGCAGAAGGCCCGCCGGCGTCGCGGTCATCGTTTTCGAGAAAATGATTCTCTGGGCGGAAGGTGTAGACAATCACCTGCAGTCCCGCTGCCTGCGCCTCATCGACCAGCCGGCTTCGGCCGTGCGCCGGTGCGAGGTCGCGATACGCGGGCCCGACCGCGTCCGCATAGGCCGCGATGCAGCGCAGGCCGGCGGCGGTCATCATCGTGCCGTAGGTGGTAGGGCTGCCGGCCCTGACCATGTCGAAAGGGCCGTCGCCGGTGCGGCCGAGCAGCTGCA
>JAYVSK010000331.1:0-3690 GCA_043775395.1 Lysobacter sp.
GACAACGGCAATCGCTGCCGCCAGCACCGCCAACCCCCAACGCACGCCGTTCGCCCGAATCATCCACACGCCTCCTCTAGTCAAAGGATGGACGCTAACACAGGGCCGAACCGGACCAAACCGCTCGCTGACACAGTTCAGTCGTTGATTGGCAATGATTGCGCCTGTAACGCAACTACCGCAGCGGCATCGAACGGCCAGTCCAGCTCTACACTTCTGGTGTTATCGCGCAGCACCGGCACCCGGACGCCGAATCTGACTTCAAGCGCTTCGTCGTCGTCGATGAAAATGCTGTCGAAGCCAGCAAGCCGTGCTTCGGCCAACACCGCAAGCGCAAGGTCGCACAGGCGGCAATCGTCGCGCTGGTACAGAATAAAACAGGAGAATGTGGTCACCATACGCTGGCGTCGCTACAGCAGAGGGAATGCGGCATAGAATACGGCCACTACACAATGATGGGGGTGTCCATGTCGTACGTGCTTGTGAGCTATACCGTCCGTGATTATGCCCGCTGGCGCAGCGTGTTCGACGCCGATACGGTAGTTCAGCGCCGTGCGGGCGTCTTCATCCGTCATCTGTTGCACGACGAGAAACAGGAAACCCGCATCACCCTGGTCGTGCAGGTCAAAAATCGACGCGACGCCATCGCCCTTTCACGCCGCAAAGAACTGCCCAAGCTGATCGAGCAGGCCGGTTTAGTGCGGGACACCGTCAAATACAAGTGGCTGTGCGAGCAATAGATGGCCGTCAGCACCTTCGACCTGTTCAAGATCGGCATCGGCCCCAGCTCGTCGCATACGGTCGGGCCGATGCGTGCCGCTTGCCGCTTCGTGCATCGCTGGCTGGAAGAAGGCGGCGATCTCGCCCGCACCGCGCGCGTGCGGGCCGAGGTGTTCGGCTCGCTCGCGCTCACCGGACGCGGTCACGGTACCGATAAAGCCCTGCTTATGGGCCTTGAAGGCCATTGGCCGAACGAGATCGATCCCGACCTCATTCCAGCGTCGCTTTCCCGTATCCGCAGCGAGAAAAAACTGCGGCTGCTCGGCACCCACGAGATCGCCTTCGATGAGAAGCACGATCTGATCATGAACAAGCGTCAGAAACTGCCGTTCCACACCAATGGCATGCGTTTCGCCGCTTACGATGCTGTTGGCAACCTCATCGCAACGCGAGACTACTATTCCGTCGGCGGTGGTTTCGTGGTCAACCAGGATGAAGCTGCCGAAGACCGCATCGTCGCAGACACAACCGAACTGCGTCATCCGTTCAACAGCGGTGACGCTTTGCTCGCACAGTGCGAACGCACCGGCCTGAGCATCGCCTCGCTCATGTTCGAAAACGAGCGCAACTGGCGCAGCGACGACGACATACGTGAAGGACTGCGCGAGCTTTGGGATGCGATGCAAGCCTGCGTACAGCGCGGTATCCGCGAAACCGGCACGCTGCCCGGCGGCTTGCACGTCGTGCGCCGCGCGCCGAGTCTGCATGCGGAGCTTTCATCGAAGCCAGAGGCCGGCATACGCGACCCGCTGACCGTGCTGGACTGGGTCAATCTCTACGCGCTAGCCGTCAACGAGGAAAACGCAGCGGGCGGCCGCGTCGTCACCGCACCTACCAACGGCGCAGCCGGCATTATTCCATCGGTGCTTCACTACTACGACCGCTTCTGCCCCGGCGCCAACGAACATGGCATCTTCGATTTCATGCTCACCGCCTCGGCCATCGGGATTCTGTATAAAGAAAACGCATCCATCTCCGGCGCTGAAGTCGGCTGCCAGGGCGAAGTCGGCGTCGCCTGCTCGATGGCCGCCGCCGGCCTTACCGCCGCCCTCGGCGGCACGCCCGGACAGATCGAAAATGCCGCCGAAATCGGCATGGAGCACAATCTCGGCCTCACCTGCGACCCGATCGGCGGGCTGGTACAGATTCCCTGCATCGAACGCAACGCCATGGGCGCTGTGAAAGCGATCAACGCATCGCGCATGGCGTTACGCGGCGACGGCAAACACAAGGTCAGCCTCGACAAGGTCATCAAGACCATGCGCGACACCGGGCGGGATATGCAGGACAAGTACAAGGAAACATCGCGCGGCGGATTGGCGGTAAATGTGATCGAATGTTGAAATAATCCGACACCGTGCGTCGAGTCCAAACATACCCTGATTTATATCGTCTATTGTCCGCCCGGCTGATCCGGCCCTGAATATCCATCGCATCTGAACTCTGTGACGGCAGTTCCGCCAGCTGCAGAGACGCGGACATAGCCTTGTCTGCTCAGCCCGCAAAATACAACGCCGGATGCCGCGTCTATCAGGGGCGAATAATATTCCTGGCCATCGACGATGGAGGCCCAGTCATACTTCAGCAGAGAAGGGTCGATCACAGTCCATGCTCCATTGCTGTTGTTCCAGGCAACGGCTGTGCAGTTCATCCCCTGTAGATTCCAGCCTCCTCCTGTTTCAAAGAACTGGCACGAGAGGCTGATCACGGCCGGTGCTGGTAACAGCTTGCACTCTTTAGTGCCCTGTTTCCTTTCGCTGCAGATGGGTGCCGTTCGGTTGGGCGGAGGCTGCGAGAATTGCGCTGCAGCGTCGCCGCACAGCACAACAAAAAGAATCGAAACAATGATGAGCGCTGCAATTTTCATCTGAAATGCGGTCCTGAGTTGTTGGGACGGTTGAATTCTTCTTCGCTATTACTCGCAACACCGGCATCCGCTCGATCAGTCAACAGGGCGATGTCTCGCATGAGGATCGTATCGACACATCAAGACCCGGGCCATACGCGGCGAATCCGGCTGACCTTCAGCCTGTTTCCGCCAGGTCGGACCGCAGTCCTGACCACCGAACCCATAATAGAGCCCCGCCAGATATTCGGCCTGGTTCGACGGGGTCATCCGCTGGAAATACTTCAGCGCATGCGCCGGCGTCAGCATCCGTCGCGCGGCATCGGCATCCTGATCCCAGTAATGCGCTTTGGCCGCTTGAAAACGGGCAAACCCGGCCAAGGATCCGGTCGCCTCCATGTTTTTCTCGAAACCGGTGATGGCGCTTGCGAAATGCGGATAGGCTTCCCGACGGTTTCCACCGCCATAGATCACGACCAGCGCGATGTTCAAATGCGAGCGCAAGGTGTTCTCGTGATCCGTTCCCAGTGCTTTGCGGTTGATCGCAAGCGCCTGCCGATACTGGATCAATGCCTGATCGGTTTTTTGCTGCGCATTGAGCACCGCTCCGAACAGATTGTGATACAGGCCCATGATCGAAGATTCGGCGTCGTAATGACGATCCAACATCGGCTTCAAAGCGACAAGCTCGCTCTGCGCGGAAACGGCCTGCCCTAAGGCGATCAACGGTTCGATGCGTCGTAGCCGGGATACCAGCGTGGAGGGATGATCTTGACCGTTGCGAGCGGCCTGCTCGCGAATCTGCAGGTCCAGCACCGCAACTGCCGACTCGAAACGGTCCGACTCGCGATAGGCTTCAGCGAGATACCAATACATGCGATCACGCAGCGCCGGGGCCACCGATGGCCGCTTCAGCAGCGTTTCAAGTAGCGAGATCGCAGACTGATAGCGTTTTTCCAGGTACAGCAGATGCGCATCTTCGGCCATGAATTCGGGGCGGCTTCGCAACGACATGCGCGCCGCTTCGATGAGCGCGCGTGCTTCGGCATAGCGGGTCGCCATGA
>JAYVSK010000332.1:0-6275 GCA_043775395.1 Lysobacter sp.
CCGGCTCGATACGCTGGATAACCAACCGGATGTGCAGGCCGAACTGGCGCTGCTGCTGGCGGAAAGCAATGCGGGTATGGGGCTGGTACAAGAGAGCGATGCGCTGTATCACAAATATGTGAAAGCGATCGAAACCCTGTCCGCCGCCGACTCGAAAGTGCGCTGGCGCGCGGGCTTGTTGCGCCTGTCCAATCAAATCGTTATGGAAGACGATGGCCCGCAAGTGGACGCCGCACTCTCGGCGCTGCAGCGGTTCGCGGACACGCCTGCAGCGCATGTGCAGCTGGCTCGGCAATACGAACGTCTGCTCGCACGCCGTTCCGAATTCGAGTTCGCAGCGCGCACGCTGGAAGATGCGTGGCAGCGTTACTCGGGATCGCTGGACGCAGCATCGAGGCTTCAGCTGCGTATCGATCGGGGCAACGCGCTGCTCAACGCCGACCGCAATGCCGATGCGCGACGGGTTTGCGAAGGCATCGACCGGAGCGCGCTGGGCAAGCACGACCCCGCACTTCAGATCCGCGCGCTTCAGCTGCTCGTGCGGGAACTGGATGATCGTGGCAGCGACCGCGACGCGCTGATCCGCACCATCGGCGACTGGCAGCGCACGGCCGAGCAACTCTACGGCAGCAATTCGCTTGAAGCCGCTACCGCCTATCTCTGGTCGGTCGGCATCAGCACCGACCCGCTGGAGCAGGACAGGCTGATCGGCAGGGCCTATGCCATCCAGACCGGGAAGCTGGCGCCGGTGTCGATGGCGCGCGCCTATGCGGAATACAACATCGCGGACTTTTATCTGGGGCTGCGGCAACGCCCGGATCTGGCCGAACCGCATCTGGCACAGGCGGTGCAGATCGGACGCAAGGTGTCTTCACGGGCCCATGCAGACGTGCGCACGTTCGAGTCGACCTGGGCGCGGACACTGAACGCACTGGGCCGCTATCGCGACTGTCTGGACACGTTGTCGGCCCCTCCAGGCGATCCAGGCGACGACGCCGATGCGCTGTCGCTGAGCGCGCTGCGACTGGAGCTGGCAAAAGCCGCAACCGCGCTGCACAAGCCGAAGGATGCCCGAATAGAAATGGACGCCGTCAAGGCCCTTTGGCGGGGGCTCGGCAGACCGTTGCCGGCCGCGCTGTCCGGTACCATGCGCACCCTTGAAACCGGTCTGATCCCACCAACCGACAAACGGTGATCCTGTCCAACGCCGCAATCCGATCAGAGTGTTGGGCCGGTCAGTATCGACTCACCCATGCGGCCAAGGATCACCGCATCGACCGGCAGGCGCGCAAGCCTGTGTTGGTCGCCGACCGGCCCGGGATCATCCCAGACCGGAGACTTGAAGCGCGCGCAGGACCTGCGGTCTTCCAGATACCTGCCTGAATCCGAACGCTTGGAGAGTCACATGATCAAATATTTCCTTCCGGTGGCTCTGCTGTCTGCATGGGCACCGGCTGCTCTGGCGTTTCCGCCGTGCCCAAGAGCCCCTATCGAGCAGACTCCACAGACGCAGACCGTCGTCATGCCTGACACACCGGCATGGTTTCAGGTGAGCTATTTCATGGACGGCGCCCCTTACATCGTCAACGACGTGAAGGCCGGAAAGTGCAGGGCTCTCATGGCGGTTCCGGCAAGCAACGCCTCGAACGGCATCATTGCAATGGCTCCGAATCTCTCGCCGATCAATGGCGTGGGTACTGTCGTGCTTCCAGAGTTTCCCACGCGCGCAGCCGATGGTCTGCGCTTGGCGTACAGACTCGATTTCAACATCGACAACGCACCGCTGCTCAACAGCGGGGATTGGATGGACGTGGTAGAGCTGGATTTTTCGCAGGACCGTGGGCTGACCGCCAGCGGCTGGCCGCTGTCGGGCGTATATCGGGTGCGGAAACTCCAGCGCAGGTCAGGGCCTGTCGTCCTGGTGATCGAATCGCGCACGCGCGCTAATGACGATACGAGCAAACCCATGACGGCCGACAGAGTGGTCGCCGACATACCGCTGACCGGCGTGGGCGGGAACACCGCGATCGCACTGCGCTGGACGCAGCACGCACAACACCCATGCCAGCATGAGCCCGATGCTTCCGCAGTTTCCCTCTACGACGTCGATTCAACGATGGAAGTGCTGGGCCAGATCAAGCCGTCTGTGAACGGTGTCAAACTCAACGATGTGATGTATTCGACCGCGCTGCCAAGGCAGTGGGCTGATGCACTCAAAATGGGATTGCTGGATTACAACGCCCCGATCGGCGGCATACCCTACGGGATCGATTTTCGCGTGGCTCTCAACAGGATTGAATTTTCCGTAGAACTACCTGTAACAGCACCTGCAGCGCTTTGATCTTCTGGCGACATGCCCGTGTCGATATCGGCGGGAAATCTGCATGGCGGCGTGGTCGCCTTCTCCCAACGTCATTGCAACGAGATGCCGCTGCATTGAATAGCTCGTTTTCGATTCAAGTGAGTGCACCTGCGCTTGCTTGTGCAACGCGCAGGTTTCCCTCTCCGGCTTGCGGAAGAGAGTGAAAGCTGTGCGAACACCCTCATCCGGCCTTCGGCCACCTTCTCCCGCAAGCGGGAGAAGGTAGCTTCTATGACTGACATGCAGACAAACTGTCTGCATCTGAATCGAAAATGCTCTGGCCGCTGAAGAGCCCCACAATGCATGGATCGTGTGGGTGCATGCGATGGACATGTCGCCCGAATGCAGGCCGCCCACACGACCCACCGTCCGGTGTTCAGCCAAAGTCGATCGCGGCCAGAATCCGTGGCTGCGCAGGCGAAGCCTGGGGTGAACGATGCACCAGCCCACGACCGCGGTTGCCCGGATAGCTGTCGCCTTTCATCACTGCGACATGACCACGACCGATGGACTGCACTGCGGACCAGTCGCGCACCGACGCATTGCTTCCGCTTCCCAGACGCGATCGGTCCAGCGCGACCTCTGGCAACCATTCGGTCCCGGCACCGACATACACGCAAAGCAAGCGCAGCGGCACCCGATCGACATGAAACAGCGGGCAGCCCGCATCCTCCAGGCGCTGCAGCCGCAGCATCAATCGCGATGTCTGCGGCGCAATCTGTTTTGCCAACGCAATCAGATCAAGCAGATCACGCCTCCATTGTTGGAACGGCGCACCAGACCGCAGGTCGGGCCCATCGGCGGCAAGCGCTTGTTCCAGCAGCGCATTTAGCGCGCCGGCGGCATCATCCGAAGGCGGCAACACGCACCGGCAGCTGTCGGCTTGTGGTCGGAAGTCGCGGACCAGCCACGCGACGACGCTGGCGGGAATACGGCGTTCCCACACCGTGAGTTGTCGGTGTGGCTCGCGTATGCGCAACAGTGACTCCGGCAGTGAGCCGATGTATGCCTCGGCGGGTGCCTGCAGTTGAGGTGGAGCGCTCACGCTGTCTTGGCAGAACACTCGGCCAAGGCCTGTGCGAACCATGCGCGAACGCGGTCGAGGTGCGCCTGCCCATAGCAGCGGATGAACTGTTCGGTGCGGAAATCGCGCAGATTCTGCAGCGCAGCGATCCGCTCACGGATGAAGCCTTCGGTCAGCGGAATACCGCAATCCATCTCGATGCATTGCCGCCACGCGGGATAACTGTCGGGGATCATTGAATGCTCTGGAATTCAGAAGGCTGAGCGGACATGGCCCGGCAGGGCCAAACCGGGGTGGAAGCTGGAGAATTGATGTTATAACATTACATTTACGACTCTTCAAACAGACGCTCTGCCCTTCCCGATGACCCCACCCCCATCCGACGCTACCGCTGTCGATCGCGCGGCCGCTGACTACACTGCTGTCGACCACCGCGCTATCGATCCAAGCCACCACGCCTCAGCGCTGCGCGTGCGGCCAGCCCGCGCTGATGCCGAGGCCGCCGTCAGAACCTTGATCGCATGGGCGGGCGATGACCCGGACCGTGAGGGTCTGCTGGGAACGCCGGACCGGGTTGCGCGGGCGTATGAGGAATTCTTCGCCGGCTATTGGGAGGACCCGGCTGTGCTGCTGCGAACCACCTTTGAGGAGGTCGCTGGCTATGACGAGATGATTGTCCTGCGCGATATCCGGCTGGAAACGCACTGCGAACACCACCTCGTGCCGATTTTGGGCAGGGTGCACATCGGCTATCTGCCCGCAGGACGCGTGATCGGCATTTCCAAGCTGGCGCGCGTGGTCGATGCTTATGCCAAGCGCATGCAGATTCAGGAAACCCTGACCGGGCAGATCGCACAAACCATCCACGAGGTGCTTAAACCGCTGGGTGTTGCGGTGGTGATTGAAGCGGCCCATCAATGCATGACCACGCGAGGCGTGCACAAGCCGGGCGTGACCATGATGACGAGTCATCTACTGGGCGCATTTCGCGACGACCCAACCACACGGCGCGAGTTTCTGTCGCTGATTCATGCGCCCAGACGCCATCCGGCCGAAGGCTGATCGACCACGATGAACGACTTGCTGCGTCGCGCAATCGACCTCACACATCTTCACAGCGGGGGAGACCCCGCATCTGCGCGTCGCCGGTTTTTACGGGCGTCCGTTTCGCTTGCAGCGCTGTCGATGCTGCCTGTATCGCTGCGTGCGCAAGCGGCGCGGATACGTTTTATCGGCGCACCGTTCACGCTTGGCGTTGCTTCAGGCTATCCGGTTGCCGATGGATTCACGCTGTGGACGCGGCTGGCACCGCTGCCGCTGCAGGCGGATGGCGGTATTGATCGCGATGAGATATTGCCGGTCACTTGGCAGGTCGCCGAAGACGAGACATTTTCGACGATTGCAGCCGAGGGTGTGCAACGTGCCGTTTCAGAACTGGCGCACAGCGTGCATGTCGATGTCCGCGGGCTGCGTCCCGGCCGGCCGTATTTTTACCGCTTCCTGATCGGCGACGATGTCAGCCTGACCGGACGCACGCGCACCGCGCCTGCGGAAGGCGCATCAGACCGTCTGCGCTTCGCCATCGGTTCCTGCCAACACTACGAACAGGGGTATTACGCCGCCTACAGGCACCTGCTGGACGACGCACCGGACCTGATGGTTTTTCTTGGCGACTACATGTACGAAAGTTCATGGGGCGACGATCTTGTCCGACAGCACGCCACGCGTGAGCCGTACGACCTTGTGGGTTATCGCATGCGTCATGCGCAATACAAGACCGATCCGGATCTGCAGCGCGCGCATCAGGCAATGCCGTGGCTGTGCACCTGGGACGACCATGAGGTCGATAACGATCATGCCGCCGATCAGTCTGAGTATCGTGATCCGGGCTTTCTGATGCGCCGGGCAGCGGCCTATCAGGCGTATTACGAACACATGCCGCTGCCGGCGTCGATGCGCCCGCACACCGACGGTAGTTTGCGGCTGCACACCGAAGTGGTGTGGGGCGACACCGCGCGTTTTTTCATGCTGGATGGACGCCAGTACCGGACCGCGCAGGCCTGCCCCGATCCGCTGAAAGGCGGTGGCGGCAGAACCGTTGAAGTCACGCAGTGCGCGGGCTTGGACGCGCCGGACAGAACGCTGCTGGGCGCCGGGCAGGAACGCTGGCTGCAGGGCGGGCTGGCCGCGAGCCGCAGCCGCTGGAACATCATTGCGCAACAGACGTTGATGAGCGCACGCGACGACGATGCCGGCACCGCCCGACGCATCCGCACCGACGGCTGGGACGGCTATCCGCAGTCGCGAAACGCTATCTACGACATGATCGAACGCCATCGGGTGTCCAACCCGCTGGTGGTCGGCGGCGACATCCATGCCACCGTACTGGCGGATCTCAAACGTAATCCTTGGGACGCGCGCTCGCCGGTGATCGCCAGCGAGGTGTGCGGCACCTCGATCACATCCCAAGGCGCACCGCAGGCGGACTCCGACGCGGCGCTGACCAACAATCCGCAGTTCGGCTTCGTGCGCAGCGACCGCCGCGGCTATTGCCTGCTGACGCTCGACCGCGATGCACAGGTTGAGGTCCGCGCACTGGACACCGTCAAACGTCGCGACAGCGGCATTGAAACGCTGGCCCGCTTCGCGATCGAAGACGGCCGCCCGGGGCTGCAGCGGGCATAACGCCTACGCGATCCCCTGATCGCAATCCCGCCCCGCAATCACGCCCCGCAATCACGCCCCTCTCCTCTTTCGAGACCTACCGCCGACATGCCAACCGACTCCACGCCCAGCCGCACGCGCTTGCCCGTCACCGTTCTTTCCGGTTTTCTGGGTGCCGGCAAAACCACGCTGCTCAACCATGTCCTGCGCAACCGCGAGGGCAAA
>JAYVSK010000333.1:0-9500 GCA_043775395.1 Lysobacter sp.
GTCAGTTTCAAGAACCGCTCCAAGCGGGAGATCTCAAATAAGAACTGTTCTCATTCTATACCATGACTTGGGCCACAGCATCGATCCGGATCAAATTCCGCTGTAAGCGTGCAGCTGGTTTGGGACAAGATCAACCTGCTGTTCAAACCGAACAACACTGTAGCGAATGCGGCTTGGTGCCACAGAAGCAGTATTCGCGAGCTTGCAGCCGCGCCAAACACAGCTTTTTTTTATTTTTTAGAGTCGCCCCCAATGGCAGGTTCCCGATACGCCAACAGTCGCAGCGCATTGCACACCACCAGCAGCGTCGAGCCTTCATGGAACACAACTGCAATACCCATTTTCAGCCCGAAAATCGTCGCGGGAATCAGGATCACCACCATGCCCAAGCTTGCCCATAAGTTTTGGCGAATGATGCGGCGGGTCTGGCGGCTCAGACCGATCACGAACGGCAGTTTCGACAGGTCATCACCCATCAGAGCGACATCAGCGGTTTCAAGAGCCACATCAGAACCCGCCGCTCCCATCGCGATGCCGACCGATGCGACGGCCAAGGCCGGGGCGTCGTTGACACCGTCACCGACCATCGCGACATCCCCAGTTTCCTGCAACTCGCGGATGGTCGTCACTTTGTCCTCGGGCATGAGATTGCCGAGTGCGCGGTCGATGCCGACGCTCTTCGCCACGGCATCGGCGACTTGCTGGTTGTCGCCCGACAGCATGACCATCTGGCGAATGCCCAGCACCCGCAGCTGCGCAATTACGGCCGTTGCGGCGGCGCGTGGGGTGTCCATCAATCCGATTCCACCGAGGTAGCGGTCTCCGTGTTTGACGGCGAAAGTAGTGCGGCCCTCGGCTTCGAGGCGGAGCATGCGCGCGTCGAGATCGGACGGCAGGCCGGCGGCGTCGATCTCCGAAAACAGTGCGCGTTTTCCGATATGCACGATCTGACCATCGACTTCGGCGCGTAAGCCTTTGCCGGTCAGGCTTTGCAGATTGGTGGCGACCGGCAGGGCCGCGTCGCCCAGGCGTTCGCTGCCGTCGCGGACGACCGCCGCAGCCAACGGATGATCGCTCAGGCGTTCGACCGCGACCGCGACGCTGAGCAGCGTTTTCTCATCGATGTTTTCGGCGGTCAGTACATCGGTCACGCGCGGCTGGCCTTCGGTCAAGGTGCCGGTTTTGTCGAACGCCAACGCATGCAACACCCCAAGCCGTTCCAGCGGCGCACCGCCTTTGATCAGCACACCGCTGCGTGCGGCGCGGGCAACGCCGCTGAGCACCGCGCTGGGCGTCGAAATAGCCAACGCGCAGGGGCTGGCCGCCACCAGCACCGCCATCGCCCGATAGAACGACGCGCTGAACGGCTCATCCACCACCAGCCAGGCGAACAGCAGCACGAACGCCAGCGCCAGCACCGCCGGGACGAAGACACGCTGGAAGCGGTCGGTGAACAACTGCGTGGGCGATTTCTGATTCTCGGCGGATTGCACCATCTCGACGACACGCGACAGCGTGCTTTGATCGGCACGCCGACTGACTTCGATTTCGACGAGTTGCGCCCGGTTGAGCGTGCCGGCGAAAACACGATGCTCGGCGCCGACAGCGTCCGGATTCGCACGTGCCGTCGCGATATCCGCGACCGGCCGCTTGTCGACCGGCACGCTTTCGCCGGTGATCGCAGACTGGTCGATGCTGGTTTCGCCGACGATCACGAAGCCGTCCGCTGCGATCCGCTCATCCGGCTTGACCACCACGATGTCGCCCACCTGCAGCGCTTCGACCTTGGTTTCGACCAGTTCCTGGCCGCGCCGCACCAATGCGGTCTCAGGGCGCAACTGCGCCAAGGCTTCGATCGCGCGGCGTGCGCGGCCCATCGCATAGTTTTCCAGCGAATGTCCCACGCTGAACAGGAACAGCAGTAACCCCGCTTCTCCCCAGTGCCCCAGCGCGATCGCACCGGCAGCGGCGACCAGCATCAGCGTATCGATCTGCAGGCGCCGTTCGCGGAGATTTTCGATGGCTTCCCTGACGGTGAACCAAGCACCAGCCAAACACGCTGCGGCATACAGCCCACGCACGATCATTGCGTCCTCGCCCATCGAGCGGCCAACAAGCCATCCGGCCAGCAACAGCACACCGCTGAGCAGCGCAAAGCCTAATTCCAGACGGCCGTTGCCGTGTCCGTGTTTGTCGTCCGAAGGCGCTTCGCACCCCGGATCCTGGTGCGATTCGCGTTTATGCGAAGCATGCGTGTCTGCGGACATGGTGATTTCCTCCTGGCCAATATAAAAAGATGCGGCAAAAAATTCTTTTTTGAACTGCGTATCTATCCGAACAATTTCAGGTTGAGGCCACGATCAATCCCGACCATACCGGCGTAGGCCAGCACGGTGCAGGCGATGCCAGCGAACATGGCTGGCCAGAATGACCACCCTGCTTTGACACATATCGGAAATACCAGAAAAAATAACAACGACGGCAAGACCAGCCAAAAAATTCCTTGGGCCATCTGCGCGGCCTGCACCGCGCTGCCGGTGTCGCGATACAGCCAGATCAGCGCGAGCAGCGACATGAGCGGCAGCGATGCGAGCAAAGCGCCGGCAAACGAGCTGCGCTTGCCGATTTCGCTGATCGCAGCCACCAGTACCGCCGTGATCAGGATTTTAAGAATGATCGTGGTCATGCCAGCGTCACCTGCGGTTGTGTCGAAGATTTATTCCGAACGCACCATTTGCGGCGCCGATATCCGTGGTTGAGCGGATACCGGCGCGTTGAGAGCAATGGCTGTCAGACGATTAATAGCCGTCAGCTGTGTAGCAGCTGTTCCTTCGTTTCCGTATCCCGATGCAGCCAGCGATACAGCGCCGGCAGCACGATCAGCGTGAGCAGGGTCGAAGACACGATGCCACCGATGACCACCGTCGCCAGCGGCCGCTGGACTTCGGAGCCGGCACCGACGTTGAACGCCATCGGGATGAAGCCCAGCGACGCCACCAGTGCGGTCATCAGCACGGGCCGCAGGCGGCCGAGTGCGCCGTCGACGATCGCGTCGTCCAGCCGGTCGCCCTGTTCGCGCAGCTTGCGGATGAAGGCGATCATCACCAGCCCGTTGAGCACCGCCACGCCCGATAGTGCGATGAAGCCGACGCCGGCCGAGATCGACAGCGGGATGCCGCGCATCGCCAGCGCCAGTACGCCGCCGGTCAACGCCAGCGGGACGCCGGTGAACACGATGACAGCGTCTTTCGCCGAGCCGAAAGCCCAGAACAGCAGCGCAAAGATGATCGCCAGCGTCACCGGCACCACCACTGACAGGCGCTGCGTGGCCGAAATCAACTGCTCGAATGTGCCGCCGTATTCGATCCAGTAGCCCGCCGGCACTAGGACTTCGCTGCCCAGCCGCTGCTGCAGTTCGGATACAAAGCCGCCGAGATCGCGGCCGCGCACGTTGGCGGTAATCACCACGCGGCGCTTGCCGTTTTCGCGATTGATCTGGTTCGGGCCAAGCGTGGTTTCGATCTTCGCCACTTCGCGCAGCGGCACGGTCTGCGGAGTACCCGACAGCCACGCTGCCGTACGGCTGGATTCGTCCATGTTGCTGCTGCCGCGCAGCGGAATCGGCAGGTCCTGCAGCGCGGCCGGATCCTGACGGATGCGTTCGGGCAGGCGGATGACGATATCGAAACGTCGGTCGCCTTCGAACAACTGCCCGGCCACTTCACCGCCGACCGCGGTCGCCACCGTATCCTGCACATCGCCGGGATTCAGCCCATAGCGCACTAGTGCCTCGCGATCCGTCGTGACCGTGAGCAGCGGCAAGCCGGTCGCTTGTTCCAGCTTCACATCCGCTGCACCGGGCACGGCTTTGGCCACCGCTTCGATCTTTTCGCCGACTTCAACCAGCTGTTTCAGATCATCGCCATACAGTTTGATCGCAACATCGGCGCGCACCCCCGAAATCAGCTCGTTCATGCGCATCTGGATCGGTTGAGTGAACTCATAGTTGTTGCCGGGCAGCTGTTTTACTGCGGTTTCGATTTCGGCGAGTAACTGTGCTTTTGTTTTGCGCGGATCCGGCCACTGCTCGCGCGGCTTGAGCATCAAAAAGGTATCCGCTACCGACGGTGGCATCGGGTCGGTGGCCACTTCAGCGGTGCCGAGTTTGCCGAACACGCGCTCCACTTCCGGGAACTGCTTGATGCGCGCTTCCAGCGTTGCCTGCATCTTGATCGCCTGATCCAAGCTGGTGCCGGGAATCCGCAGCGCATGCATCGCGATATCGCCTTCGTCTAGACTGGGAATGAACTCCGAGCCCAAGCGCGTGGCCAGCAGGCCGCACAGCGTCACCAGCGCCAGTGCGCCAACGATCACCCACATCCGGCTTCGCAGCGCCCAGGCGAGCACAGGCATGTAAGCCTGCCGCGCCCAGCGCATCACGCGGGTTTCTTTTTCTTCGACTTTCCCGCTGAGAAACATCGCGATGGCCGCTGGTACGAAGGTCAACGACAGCAGCATCGCGCCGGTGAGCGCCAGCACCACGGTGATCGCCATCGGATGGAACATTTTTCCCTCCACACCGGTCAGCGCGAAGATCGGCAGGTACACCGCTGCGATGATGCCCAAGCCGAACAGGCTTGGCCGGATCACTTCGGCGGTCGCCGATGCGGTGGTGTCCATCCGTTCTTCGTCGGTCATGACCCGTCCCAATGCGTGCTGCGCTTCACCGAAGCGACGCAGGCAGTTCTCGATGATGATCACTGCGCCATCGACGATCAGTCCGAAATCCAGCGCACCCAGACTCATCAGATTGCCGGATACGCCGCCGCGGACCATGCCGGTGAGCGTGAACAGCATCGCCAGCGGAATCACCGCTGCGGTAATCAGCGCGGCGCGGATATTACCCAGCAGCAGAAACAGCACCACGATCACCAGCAGCGCGCCTTCGACCAGATTCTTGGCGACCGTACGGATGGTGCGGTCGACCAATGCGGTGCGGTTGTATACCGGAGTCGCGGACACGCCTGCCGGCAGACTTTTATTGGCCTCGGCGAGCTTGGTGGCGGAGGCTTGCGCCACATCGCGGCTGTTCGCGCCGATCAGCATGAACACCGTCCCCAACACCACTTCGCGGCCGTTCTGAGTGGCGGCTCCGTTGCGTAATTCTGGACCTTCGCCCACCTCCGCCACATCGCGCACGCGGATCGGCACGCCGTCGCGGCGGTCCAGTACGATGTCGCGAATGCCATCAAGATCGGCGACTTGGCCCGGCGCGCGCACCAGAAACTGCTGACCATTGCGTTCGATATAACCGGCGCCGACGTTTTGGTTATTTGCCGCCACTGCAGCGACAACATCGTGCAGCGTGAAGCCCAATGCCACTAGCTTGGCCGGATCGGGCGTGATGTGGATCTGCCGCGCGAATCCGCCAATCGTGTTGACCTCGGTGACGCCCGGCGTATTGCGCAACTGCGGCCGCACTACCCAGTCCTGCAGCGTGCGCAGATCGGTCGCGGTCCACGGGGTGCCGTCTTTTTTACGGGCATCCGGCTTGGCATCGACCGTGTACATGAAGATCTCGCCCATGCCGGTGGCGATCGGCCCCAGTTGAGGCTCCATACCGGCCGGCAACTGCGACTTGACCTGTTGGATACGCTCGGCCACCAGCTGACGCGCGAAATACAGGTCGGTGCCGTCCTTGAATACCACCGTCACCTGCGACAGCCCGTAGCGCGAGATCGACCGCGTGTAGTCCAGCCCCGGCAAGCCCGCCAGCGAGGTCTCGATAGTAAATGTCACCCGCTGCTCGGACTCCAGCGGCGAATAGCCGGCGGCCTCGGTATTGATCTGCACTTGGACGTTGGTGATGTCGGGGGTGGCATCGATCGGCAGTTTGGTGAAGCTCCATGCACCGACTGCAACCAATACAAGCGTCAGCGCCAGCATCAGCCATCGGTGTGCGATAGCGAAACGGATGATGCTGTCGAGCATGCCTTGATTGCGTGTGGTGTGATCGGGCGTGGCTGTCTCGTTTCTGTTGTGGTCAGTGGTCATGCGAGGCTCCCGACTTTTCGATGTCGGCCTTCACCAGATAGCTCTGCTCAACCACGACCTGATCGCCCGCCTTCAAGCCGGACACCACTTCAACGCGCGTCGCATCGCGCTTGCCGAGTTCAAGCGGGCGAATTTCGTAGGTATCGCCCACGCGCACGAACGCAACTGTCCAATCGCGAAAGCTTTGCAATGCGGACAGCGGGACGACCAATGTCGCCTGCTGCTGTTCGACCGTGATTCTCGCCTTGACCGCCGAACCGGGCCGCCATAGGCCATCGGCGTTCGCGATGGTGGCGCGCGCCACCGTGCTCTGGCTGGCGGTAGCGGTGCCCGGCAACACGCGTTCAAGCATCGTTTCCAGCATGACGCCGTCGCTCATGCGCGTCACGGTGACGGGGACGCCCGGCTGGATGTGCTGCGCATCGGCGCCAAAAATATGCAGATCGACCCACAGCGTCGACAGATCGGCGACTTCAAACAGCGCCATACCTTCGGTTGCAACCGAGCCCACCGATGCATTGCGGGCGAGCACCACGCCTGAGATCGGCGATGTCACCGAATAGATGGTGAGGCTGAGATTGCTTTCGATCGAAGCCAGCGTCTGGCCTGCGCGGACTTGATCACCGACGTTGGCATTCAAGCGCTGCACCGGGCCGGGAAAGCGTGCCGCCACCTTGGCGATCCGCCCTTCGACCGGCGTCAGCAGGCCCTGTACTTCGTGCTCATCGGCGATGATGCCGGCCGCAGCCGGCGCGACGCGGATACCGGCGTCCTGCGCTACTTTTCCTGTGATTTCAGTGCGACCTTCATAGCTTTCGTAAGTCCAGCGCACTGCTTTTCCGTCGATCTTCGCCAACACTTCAACATCGAAGGAATGCGGTTCGCCGACGATGGTGGTGGCCATCAGGCTGCCGTCGGGTTGGGTCTTGAGCACATGATTTTCGGCGACGTTCCCCAAGCGTTTCAGCCGCACTTCGACGCTGCCCGACGACGGTGCCAGCGGTTTGCCGTCGCGATACAGCCACGCTTGGTATTTCGACGGCGTGCCGTCTTCGGCGATGGCCAGCTCCACCGAAACGCCGTCCTGCTCGAGCATGCGCCCGCCATGTTCACCCTTGCGCGATGCTTCGGCTTCAGCTTCAGCGTGCGCATCGCCTTGATGGCCGTGTTCGGCCTCGGCAGAGGGCTTGCCACTGCAGGCGACCAGAAGAACAGACAGCGACAGCGCGCCGATCAATATACGAAATGTCATGGTGTGATTCCTTGTGGAGTGGCGGCGGCCTGAGCGGCGACGAACGCCTGCCCGGTAAGCCGCTGGATTTCGATCAATGCGCGCTGTGCGTCCAGCGCGGCATCGAGCTGTTGTTTGCGTGCGGCGGTGCGTTCGGACTGCAGCTGCGCCCATTCGAGATAGCTGATGGCGCCGCCGCGATATGCGCGTTCTGCTGCGGCTTCGGCTTGCCCCAGTTTCGGCAGCACATCGTCCTGCAGGCGCTGCACCTCCACCTGCGCCACGCGATAGCGCCCGTGCGCTTCGGCCAGCGTCGAATACAGCGCGAGTCCTTTCGCTTCGCGCTCGATCTCCAGCGACGCGAGTTCTGCTTCGGCAACGCGGATCTCAGGTTGCGCACGCGAACGGCCACCGAGCGACATTGAAACGCTGCCGACCAAACCGAAGTCGTCCGTCGCCTGCAGCCTACGCACGCCGACCTGCCAGTCCAGATCCGCAGTGCCGCTGCTGCGTACCAATTGCAGCCGCGCTTCGCGGATCCGTTGTTCATCGGCGAACTGGGCCAGCTCCGGCGTGCTTTTCACCAGCTCGGCCAATACAGAAAAATCGTCAATGGCGGGAAGTTTCAGCGGATCGCGTGCGACGACATCGAAGTCCGGATCGCGCTCGCCCCACAGTGCCGCCAGATGTTGCCGCGCGGCGATCAGCCGCTGCTCGGCGCGGGCGTGATCCAGCTCCGCGCGGGCCAGCGCCGCCTGTGCGGTCAGCACCACAGATTCCGGCGACGCACCCGCTTGTAAGCGCTGGCGTGCTCCCACGACCGTGCGTTGGCGCTGGGCGATATCCTGTTGCGCAATCTCGCGCTGCTTGTGCGCAGCCACTGCGGAGAGATAACGCCGCGCAACTTCGGCCAACAGGTCCAGGCGTCGGGTTTCGCGTTCAACAGCCAAGGCATCGATCCGGCTTTGCGCCAAAGTTCGACGCGCGTCGAGCTTGCCGCCGCGTTCCAGCACCGAGGCGAGGGTCAAGGTCAGTTCAGCGCCCTGCAGGCCGCTGGAATCGCCGGAGCCGAATGCGTTTTCAACGGTAGCGCCGGCAATCAATGCGGGGCGCAGCAAGGCACGGTCGCGCTCGGCGGCGAGGACATCGCTGCGCGCACCAAACAGGCGCAGATCGGGGTGGGCATCGGCGACGCGGATCATTGCGTCGTTCAAGGTCAGGTCGTCGGCAGCCGCCGTGGGAAAAACCACAGCACAAGCTGCCACAAACGCGGCGAAGGCCGCGAGTCGCACACGCATGGAAACACTCCAATGGATTCAGGGGGGACAGATCGCCGGCCACAAGCCAGCCGAGCGTCACGCCGGAATCGGAGGTCGAAACGGTGTCGCCGAATAGGCCGCAGGGACCGCCTGCGGGCTCACGGCCGATCGCACGATTGACGAATATGCGAAAGCCGGAAGCTGCACCAAGTGCGCGAACGACAGCAGCTGCGGCTGTGCGCAGCAGTGAGCGTGATGCATCCATTCATGCGATGCGCCAGCGTCGGGACCCACGCCATCAAGGTCTACGTCGTTGTAATCGGGCTGAGTCTGTATCGCATGCAGCTGAGCGTGATCGCCCGCCGATGCGCCGGAATGGCGGATGACCTCATGCAGCTCAGCTTGGCCGGCGATCACCGGCTGCATGATCAGACACAGCACCAGAAGCACCAGGAAAACTTGGCGACAGCGCGTCCTGATCCGGCGGAAGTAATGGCTTTTCACGGTCGCGGAGCATAGCCCAATCGTCCCGGCTTAAACAGCGCACGAGCATCGGCATGACCCGGCGCACCGACGCCCGCTTCAAGCGCAATCCAACCTGACTTTGGACAATCCCGCCTCACCGCCGGCGGAGCAAGCGTTCTAACACTGCTTGCCCACCCGCCGCACGCTGGCCATGGCTGAGCTTTCACTGTCGCACGGGATGCGCGATGGCTCTTTATTTAAGACATTGATCCAGTTGCTTCATCCTGGCTTTTCCTGTCAAGCCTTTGTTGTATCAACGAATTTTGCCTTGCACCGCTGTTGCGGAGATCTGCTGGGCCAGATGCCCACTCACATCCGCTGGCCTGGACTGCCCGGATGTTCCGGGCAAGCGGATATCATTCACTTCTTCACATTGCGGACCACAGCCAGGATCAGGCCCATGACCGACTCGCTGCAGCATCACCGCAATG
>JAYVSK010000334.1:0-1874 GCA_043775395.1 Lysobacter sp.
GTCGTGTCCGCGTCGGTCCGATCCAGCATCAACAGGCTCAAGACCAACGAGAACGGAACCGCACGCAGAAAATTCCCCGCAGTGACCTGCGTCGGATCACCAGCAGCCTTGCCGCGCAGCGAATACGCGCCCCAGGCGATACCGGCGCAAAGCATCAACACCGCCGAATGCAGCGGCGGCGCGGCCAGTCCTGGCAGCAGCAGCGTGATCAGTCCAGCCAACGCCAACATCAAGCCGAGCCATTGCAGCGGCGCCATGCGCTCGCCCCGCCACAAGCCGTGGCCGATCATCGTCGCCTGCACCGCGCCGAACAGCAGCAGCGCGCCGGTCGCTGCCGGCAATCCGACGTAGGCGAACGAAAACCCAGCAGCATAGGCAAACAGCGCGAACGCCGAAAGCCAGTTGCCCGAACCCGCACGCATCGTGTCGCGTCCGCGCATGGCCATCCACAGCACGATCATCCATAGCATCAGCGCGCCGGACAACAGCCGGATCGTCGTGAAGCTGGCGGCATCAATGCGGGTGTGATCCAACGCTGCACGACACAGCAGCGAATTGCCAGCGAAGGCCAACATGGCGAGCGTCGTCAACGCGAGCAGACGCCATGGCGATATCGGGTCCGATTGGGCGGGCGAAAGAAACACTCGATTACTTCGCAGCGGACTCAATGCCGCAGCTGATCCGGAACACATGCCCATCCGGATGGCGGATATGCATTTCGCGAACATTCCACGGCATATCGGTGGGCGGCCATGTTACTTCGATAGCGTGCTGCAGGCATTCGCGATGCACTGCATCCACATCGTCGACCCAGACCGACATCCATACGCCTTGTTCGGCAGCCTCGTTGGAATCCGGGCCGAACGTGGCACCGTAACCGCTCTGCCCACGTCCACCTTGGCCATCGCGGCACAGGAAAATTTCGAAATGCCCAGCGTTGACGCCGCCGAAGCTCGGCGGCGAACCCCACTCCCAGCCTGTCTTCCAGCCCAACGCCTCGAACCAGGCAAAACTCTGCGCCAGATCGGACACGTTCAGAATCGGGGTGATGTGTTTCACTAGCATCGCATGCCCGCCATCGTTCAACGACAATCAACGCTTTGTAGGGTGGGGTAAGCGCAGCGCAACCCCACCATAAAGAGCGCCGGTGTCGCTTGATAATCTCAGGACTTGATGCGTCGTGATGGTGGGGTTGCGCTGCGCTTACCCCACCCTACGCCCTGGTTTATCAATCAGTAAAATAACCGGCACTGGAACCCTCCATCACCATTGAAATCGTCTTGATACAACACCCGACAGGTTGCTTAAAACGGACTGTGTAACTGACTTTTTCAGAGCGGACGCAGGGTAAGGTGGGCGCAGCGATGCCCACCATCACGACACATCAAGTCCTGAGATTATCAAGCGACGCCGGTGGTTCATGGGTGGGCGTCGCTGTGCTCACCTCACCCTACGCGCTTGCATCGCATGCCCGCCATCATTCAACGACAATCAACGCTTTGTAGGGTGGGGTAAGCGCAGCGCAACCCCACCATAAAGAGCGCCGGTGTCGCTCGATAATCTCAGGACTTGATGCGTCGTGATGGTGGGGTTGCGCTGCGCTTACCCCACCCTACGCGCTACGCGCTGAAAGGCATGCTTCACATCACCCCGGGTGCGCTTCGCTTACCCGGGCTACGAAATGCCGGTGAAGATTCAGGCGATCAATGCCCGCCGTCGAGCGCCTTCAATTCGCTCACCAACGCACTCGCCATCTCAGCGCCATCGCCATACAGCATCCGGGTGTTGTCCGCATAAAACAGCGCATTCTCGATACCCGCGAACCCCGTACCTTTGCCGCGCTTGATCACGATAGTGTTTCTGGAATTCACCAC
>JAYVSK010000335.1:0-15736 GCA_043775395.1 Lysobacter sp.
CGCGTTGCCGCATTCAAACCGTTCGGCGGCATTCGGATCGAAGACGATGTGGTCTGTACTGAAGGCGAGCCGATCAATCTGACCCGGGAAGGGTTTGCGGCTGGATGATGTTCTATAGGGTGCGCCTTGGCGCACCGGTTTTCTGAAGCGGCGTCTTTTGGCGCCGTTTTAAAATGTGGCTCTAATGTTGTGCACTAAATGACCATCCTAACAGAGATAAGAATCTATCTAGGTGTGGATAAGTTGAGTGCAAAATTATAAGTCAAATATACAATTTTAAGATCGCTATTTCTAAATAATCAGATTAGATCGTTCACGAAGTTCCTAACATCCTCCAGCGCTTTAGCGTAGTTGTTAGGAGGTAGGCCTATTGTCGTTCCATCTGGCATCAGGTAAGAGGATTTGGCGGGCAATCGGTGCAATGGAATTCCTAGTCCTGCTGAAACCTTTCCTGATGTATGGAAATCTTTTGTGTCTTTCACGTATTCTGCTTCCCATGCTCTTTTGCTTGATATTCTCTGACTTGCGATTGCAAAAAGCTTTGGTTTTGACTTGTATGTGTCATAGCAAAATGAGACAAGTTCGTTTTTAACGGCTTCATAAGCAGCAGCAACACCAGAGTTCGATGTGAAATTATTGAACGCGAACCCGTACATTACAGGGAGATCTATGCCGTACTGGTTGACTTGTTTATTAAATGTGACCACGTCTTCAGCATATTTTTGAAGCGCAGCAGATGGGTATTCTCCGTAAAGCAAGCTAAGAATTCCCTTTATTCCCTCAAGAGAGCTATAGTCGGCCATCATCGGAACAATTAAAAAATCAGATGAAACAAGGCCCATCTGGGTATATATTGAAAAGCTTGGGTTGCAATCTATAAATACTGTCAATGATTCATATTCATTTGATTTGAACTCATAAGCACAAAGACGCCTGATAGCAGTCATGTACTCACTCCATGCTTTTGTGTTTGCGGGATTTATGACGGCATAGTTGAGAGCGAGTGATAGTGATTCTAGGAAAGAATCGCCCGCAATTAGGTAGAGGTTATCTGTAATATAATTATTGTGATCGCTTACTTGAACTGCATATGATCGACGGAGCGTCGTGAAGCCTGACCCGCCTTTTAGTAAAAAATCCATAAATCCAACAACATTTTTCCGGGAACTTGTCGTCTGCAATGTTTGGTTTACTCCATATCCTGCGGGCCCTCCGCCAAGCATAAATTGAGAGATATTTGCTTGCGGACAAAGATCGATAATTAAAACCTGTCGTTTGGGGTGAATCTCTGCGTACAGGGCTGCTGCATTTTGGCAAAGAGTGGTTTTTCCAACACCACCTTTATTGTTATAAAATGCGTAAATTGTCGGTTCCGTCATTTCGTAACTCCCTGTGGATGGTTACTTGATGTTATCTCATCATCAACATCGTAAGGTGCAAATCGTAAATTTAGGGTCGTAAGGTGTATTGGCTGCCGTAGGGTGCATAAGCGAAGCGTCATGCACCGCTCTTGAGACTTCCGGTGACGGCAACACCCGGCGCCGCATGACGCCTTCGGCTTATGCGCCCTACGAATGCGGCTGCGATTTGCGGGATTTCTCGCGGGCCTCGCGATGCGCGGTTTCGGCTAGCACTTTGAACTGGCGTTCGCGTTTGAGCCACAGCTCGTTGCCGGTATCTTCTTCGACGTCGGTCTGCGGGATCTGGCCGAAGGCGATGCGCATCGGGGCGGCCTGCTGCGACAGCGCGCTCTGCATCGCGCCGAAGTAGAGCGCGTTGTTGCCGTAGCGCTGGTTGATCTTGTCCAGCACCGCGCTCATCTCGCGGCTGCGCTGGCGGTCCGGCATCAGTTCGCCGCTGACGCTGCCGCGCGCTTCCAGCTGTACCAGGGTCACCGCCACCGACAGCGGCGGGTAGCGCTTCGGGTTCCAGCGGCCGCTGGCGAGCGCGCGTTCCAGCGCTTCCAGCGCGTCGCCCAGCAATTTGAGAAATGTCGGTGTGTCGTCGATCGGCGCGAACGACAGGTCGCGTTCGAAGCGTTTGTCCATGCCGACGAAGCGGATCCGGATCGCGAGGCCGCCGGCGAGGAACTGTTCTTTGCGCAGACGCATCGCCGCTTTCGCCAGCAGCTTGAACAACACTGATCGCGCGCCGTCGTAATGGCGCAGTTCCGGCCCCAGCACGTGCGAGTGGCCAACCGAGCCGCGTTGGGTTTCGCGCCGCGGTAGATGATGGCCGCGCAGCTGCAGCCAGTAGCGGTCGCCTTCAACGCTGCCCCACGCGGCGCGCAGGTGTTCGCGGGTGGCGGCGCAGAGCTGTTCGACGCTGCGGATGCCGGCACGGTGCAGTCGGCGCTCCATCGACGGGCCGATACCGCAGAAATCGCGCAGCTCGAGTCCATGCAGTTTTTGCGGCAGATCAGCCAGCTCCAGCACCGTGAGCCCGTCCGGTTTCTGCATGTCCGACGCGGTCTTGGCGAGGAATTCATTCGGTGCGATGCCGATCGAACAGCGAATCGCATCGAAGCCGCGGTCGAGCAGGGTGCGCTTGATGTTGGCCGAGATGGCTTCGGCGTTCGCGCGCTGGCGTTCGCGGCCGATCAGCCAGCACGGCACTTCGTCGATGGACCCTGGCTTATCGTGCGGAATGCAGTCGCCGATGGCATCCATCAATTGATGATGCACTTCGACATAGCGCGCGGGCCGCCCTTCGATCAGCACAATGTCGGGGCATTTCTGGCGCGCTTCCCACACCGGCGTGCCGGTCTTCACGCCGAAGGCCTTGGCTTCGTAGCTGGCGGCGATGCAGCAGGTAGTCTCCGCCATCACCGGCACCACGCCCACCGGGCGACCGCGCAAGCGCGGGTCGTCCTGCTGCTCCACCGAAGCGAAGTACGCGTTGAAGTCGACGAAGAGACAGCGCAAGGTCATGGGGTGACGGTCTTGAACCGCACGTCCGCCCCAACGGGCCGTGCAGAGTCATCTGGTGATAAAGCGAACCCGGTCGCCGGAACCGGAGTAGGGCGGGCTTAAGCCCGCCGCAGGTCGCCAGTATCGCATCCATCCTCGGAACGACGGCGTTTGCGAGGCTGACGATCTGCTCCCTCCCTTTTGCGAAGGCAAAGGGAAGGGTTGGGGTGGGTGTTGCTGAGTGTTTAGAGAGCAGCGCGTCTCCAACCCCCTCCCCAACCTCCCCCTGAGCTTCGCGCAAGGGGAGGCGTTCCATCTACAGCACCACTGGCGGCTCGCCGCCGACGATCACCACGTCCGCCGGGCGGCGCGCGAACAGACCGACGCTGACCACGCCTGGGATATGGTTCAGATCGCGCTCCATGCCCACCGGGTCGACAATGGCGAGGCCGTGGATATCGATGATCCAGTTGCCGTTGTCGGTGACGGTGCCGTCGCGCCACACCGGCTGGCCGCCGGTCAGACGCACGATCTCGCGGCCTACCAGGCTACGCGCCATCGGAATGACTTCCACCGGCAGCGGAAACCGGCCGAGGATGCCGACCTGCTTGCTGGGGTCGATGATGCAGACGAATTTTTTGCAGGCTTCGGCGATGATTTTTTCGCGGGTCAGCGCTCCGCCGCCGCCTTTGATCAGGCGTTTATGGCCATCGCATTCGTCGGCGCCATCGACATAGAGCGGAAGCGGGCCCGTGCTGTTGAGTTCGAGCACATCGATGCCGTGCCTGCGCAACTGCGCGGTGCTTTGGTCGGAGCTGGAGACCGCGCCGGCGATGCGGTGTTTGATGCTTGCGAGGCCGTCGATAAAAAATGCAACTGTGGAGCCGGTACCGACGCCGACGATAGTGCCGTCTTCGACATAATCAAGCGCTTTGAGCGCGGCCAGTTTCTTCGCTTCAGGCATGGAGGAATGACTCGAGGGAGAGAATGATTTTCCACTGCGCGGCGGTGACCGGCAGTACGGAGAGTCGGTTTCCCTTCCGGATGAGCGCGAACGCTTCGCCGAGCTTGTCGGCCTGTCCGCGGATGTCGTCGAGCGTGATCGCCCGCTTGAGCGTACGCACGTAGCGCACATCGACCAGATCCCAGCGCGGTTCTTCGCGCTTGGATTTGTCGTCGAAGTATTTCGAATTGCGTTCGAACTGGGTCGGGTCCGGATACGCCGACGCGGCGACTTCGGCCAAGCCATATACGCCCGGCACATCGGTGTTGGAGTGGTAGAACAGCACGCCGTCGCCCAGCTGCATGCTGCGCATGAAGTTGCGGGCCTGGTAATTGCGTACGCCCGTCCACGGTTCCGCGCCGACGCGGGCGAGGTCGTCGATGGAGAAATCCTCGGGCTCCGATTTCATCAGCCAGTAGTGTTTGCGTGCGGTCATGCGGAGGTCGCGTGCGGGAGGAAGGTGTCTGCTTCGGTGCAGACTGCGTCGAGGGGTATGTCCCAAGGTTCCGCCGGCAGCGCTTCAACGCATTGGACCGAGAAACCGGCGCCGACCAGCCACGGGGCCGCGGAACGGTCGCGGCGGAAAGCGAGGCTGCGATCGTACCAGCCGCCGCCCATGCCCAGTCGTTGCCCAGCGGCATCGAACCCCACCAGCGGCAGCACGATCATCGACATCGCATCGGCTGGCAGCGGTTCGGCGTCGGCGGGTTCAGGGATGCCGAATCGGTTGGCGACCAGGGCCTCTCCGGGGCGCCAAGGCGCGAATCGAAGCAGGCGATCGTCGCCCAATACCGGCAGGCAGTAGCGCACGTCCGGCGGCAGCCGCAGTTGCCAGACGTGCAGCGCGATCTCGCCATCCATGGCCCAGTAGCCGGCGACATGGCCTGCATTGGGCGCGTACGGCAGCGCCAGCAGCCGCTTGCACAGCGCTTCGGCGCCGGCAATGCGCGTCGTGGGCGGAAGCTTCCGACGGCGCTCGCGCAGTGTGTTGCGAAGCGCTTTACGCAGTGCGGCTCTGTCGTCGGTCATGTCGCCTCGCGGTGAAAGGGGAAGTCTGGTGTCCGGTCATTGCGGCAATGAAAAGCCCGCAACGGGATGCGGGCTTTTGCGAGTGTTCGCAGATGGTCGTCACGTCGAAGGCCGCAATGATGCGATCGCGTTCGCACAACAACGATGATGTTGCGATGCGAATCGCACAGCGCGGAATGCGCGATGCGACAGCCGCAGAAAAACAAGACATCCTCCGCCATGACGATGCGTGCTAAACGACCTTGAACCCGAGGTTCAAGTGGGAACACTTGGCTTCCATCGGGCTTCCCGCTGCGAGGCGGACATGCACACCCGGATTCCATTGCATTCCCGTGGTCGTATTTAAGGGCCAAGGTGTATGTTTGGCACGCCGTCGTTCACGGCAGAGGACGTTAGCGCAGTATAGGCGCGCGACGCGCGAGCGCAAGCGTGGAATCGGGCCGAAAGCGAATACTGCGAAAGCGTTTGTGTTTTGCAGAGGATCGACAGCCATGCGGGCTGCGGCGGATCGCGTTATTGCGGTCGCGTTCAGTCGGAAGCGAGCGCGTCTATCCTGCGATTGAGTTCGCTCAACGTACGCGCCAGCTCGCGGTCGCGGGATGCGTTTTCGTTGCGCAGCTGTTCCAGTTCATGCGCGAGATTCAGCGCTGCCAGCACAGCGACGCGATCCACGGCGGCCATGCGGTTGCTGCCGCGCACTTCGCGCATTTTGCTTTCAAGCAGACGCGCGGCCGACAACAGGCTGTCGCGTTCGTCGGGGTTGACGCCGACGGTGTATTCGCGATCGAGGATGCGGACGTTGACCGGTTCGCTGGCGGGCTGGTTCATGGCTGGATGCTCACGTGTGCTGCTCCAGCGACTTCAGCCGCGCGATCATCGCTTCGACGCGCGAACGCGCCTGCTCGTTCTTGGCCAGCAGCTGCGAGCGGTCGTTGGCCAACTGCTCCTGCTGCTGGCGCAGGCTGCGGTTTTCTTCGGACAGCCGCTGTACGCGCTGCGCAAGGGTCTCGACGCGGTCGGCGAGGGCGCGCAACTGGGCGATGACATCGGCGGCGTCGTTCATGGTTGCAAGATAGGCAGGCGCCCGCCGGGGGTCAAGCCGCCGGGTCGGCAAACGGGAGGGTGGATGAGACAGCGGACGGCACGGCGGGCGGCACAGCTGGCAGCAGAACCGCCGCGTGCGGGCCGGCGCCGCTGGCCTTGGCGGGCGTCCAGTCGCGGATGAACTGCAGGCAGGTGGCGGAATCCACCGGTTTCAACAGCCAGTACCCCTGGATTTCGTCGCAGCGGAAATGATCGAGGAAGCGCAGTTGGGTTTCGGTTTCCACGCCTTCCGCAACCACCGTGAGGCCCAGAGAATGGGCCATGGTAATCACCGTGGTGGTGATCGCGGTGTCGTCGGGGTCGCGGTTCAGATCGGTGATGAAGGTCTTGTCGATCTTCAGGGTGGTGATCGGCAGACGTTTGAGATAGGCCAGCGACGAATACCCGGTGCCGAAATCGTCGATCGCCAGCGACACGCCCATTTCGCGCAGCGACTGCAACTTGGCGGAGGTCTGTTCGGCGTTGGCCATCAGCACGCTTTCGGTCAGCTCCAGTTCCAGCGCATGCGGCGGCACCCCGGTGTCTGCCAGCACACGACGTACGATTTCGGCGAAATCGCCGCGCAGCAGCTGCAGCACCGATACATTTACCGCCATGTTCAGTTCGGTCAGCCCGGCCTGATGCCAGGCGTGCAGGACGAGACAGGCTTCGCGCAGCACCCATTCGCCGATGTCCAGAATCAGGCCGCTTTCCTCGGCCAACGGGATGAACTGGACCGGCGGAATCTCGCCGTACTCGGGGCTGGTCCAGCGCAGCAGCGCTTCCACGCCGGTGATGCGGCGGCTGCTCAGCGAGAGTCGGGGTTGGAACACCAGACGCAATTCGTGGCGATCCAGCACTTTGTGCAGCGCGCTGGACAGCTGGGCGCGGCGGCGGTTGGCGGTTTCCATGGCGTCGTCATAGCGCACGAAGGTGCGACGGCCCGCTGCCTTGGCCTGGTACATGGCGGTGTCGGCCTGCTTCAGCAGTTCTGTCGGCACCTGACCGTGGTCGGGGTACAGGCTGATGCCGATGGAAGGCGAAATCACCACTTCCTGGCGGTCGTCCAGCACCAGCGGCGCTTCGAACGCCGTGATGATCTCGCGGGCGATCTTGTCGGCGTCGTCGGGCTGGTCCAGGTTTTCCAGCACTACGGTGAACTCGTCGCCGCCCAGTCGCGCTACGGTCTGGTGTTCGCCCACCGTTTCCTGCAGCCGCATCGCCGCAGCGCGCAGGATGCGGTCGCCGGCGGTATGGCCCAGCGAGTCGTTGATGTCCTTGAAGCGGTCCAGATCCAGGAACAGCACCGCAATCCTGTGGTTCTGGCGGCGCGCGCGCACGATCGCACGCGACAGCCGTTCCGAAAACATCGCCCGGTTCGGCAGATTGGTCAGCGTGTCGAAGTTGGCCAGATAGCGCAGCTCCTGCTCAGCGCGCTTCTGCTGGGTGATATCGGTGATGACCGCGATATACAGACGATGTTCGCCGTAGATGCCTTCGGTCGCGCTGGATTCGATCTGACACAGGAATTCCTGCCCGTTCTTGCGCCGCTGCCACATTTCTCCGGCCCAATGCCCCTCGGTCGCCAGCTTCTGGTGCATGCGGCTGTAAAAGGCGACATCGTGCTGGGTACTGTCTAGCAGGCTGGAGTTCTGGCCCATCACCTCGCGTTCGGCGTAGCCGGTGGTGCGCGTGAAGGCGGGATTGATTGAAATGAAGTTGAAGTCGCGGTCCAGCACCGCCACCGACTCGTTCATGCTGCGCAGCACCGCGATCGCGATCCGCCGCTCGCGCTCTGCCTGGCGCACCAGCGTGATGTCGCGTGCAGTGCCTGCGATCCGCCGGACCCTGCCGTCGGCGCCGTTCTCCACGGCGCGCCCGCGCGCGCGGACCCACTGCCATTCGCCGCGCGGGTCCAGGATGCGGTGTTCGGAAATAAAGAGTTCGGACTGCCCGTCCAGATGTTCACGCAGTTTGGCCTGCACCTTCGGAAGATCGTCCGGGTGAATGCGGTGATCGCTGTCGGTGACGGTGAGGATGCGCAATTCGGGCGAGCTGCTGCGCGGATCCACCCACATCCTGTTCAAGTGGCGGGTTTTGAGGTCGTAATCCCAGTACTGTTCCGACGACGCCCAAAGAGCGAGCTTCAAGCGATCCTCGCGCTCGCGCAGTTGGTTGGCGTAATGCTTGTCGGCGCGGATGCGGCGCGCGGAAACCACGAACAGCACGACCGCAAGCACGCCGGCCAACGCCAGCGAAGCGAACAACTGCAGTTCCGGGAAATCGGACACGT
The DNA here is from genome assembly GCA_043775395.1 of Lysobacter sp. GTDB lineage: Bacteria > Pseudomonadota > Gammaproteobacteria > Xanthomonadales > Xanthomonadaceae > Lysobacter_I. The sequence goes on from JAYVSK010000335.1 coordinate 8,318, forward strand.
GGTCCCCCAACGCACATGACGATGCTGCAGTGTAAGCGCTGCGGACGCGCTTGCGGAGACGGCCGTTGTACACTGCAAGGCCTGCCTAAATGCCGACGACCACCAGATGATGTCCGCCCAGCCGAGTCCGGCGCTGCCCAGTCTGTTGGAGATCGAAGAAGCGATCCACGCGCAGGGGCTGGGGGTTGGCGCCTCCGAGCTTCACGGCTCCTTGTGCGGTTGGCTGGCCGGAGGCGGCGAGGACTCGCTGCGCTGGTTGTCGCAGGTATTGGCCGACGAAGCCCTGACGGCCCCGGCTGCGGGCAGCGCTCTTGACCGCCTGCGCGAGGTCAGCGCCGCGCAGATCGAAGACCGCGACTTCGGGTTTGAGCTGCTGGTGCCGGAGCCGGAGGCTTCGCTTGCAGAGCGCAGCAACGGGCTGTTCGACTGGTGCCGGGGTTTCCTGGGCGGTTTCGGTCTTGCGGCCGGCGCCAATCCGCCGCTCAGCGAAGAAAGCAGCGAAGCGCTGGTGGATATCGCCAAATTGGCGGCGGCCAGCCCGCAGGACGAGGGCGACGATGAAGACGAGGCCGCACTGATCGAAATCGAGGAATTCGTCCGGGTCGCAGCTCTGCTGCTTCATGGCGACTGCGCGATGGGCGCGCGTCACCGGCGGCAGCTGCACTGAGCTCATGGCTTCGACCGGCATGCGTGCGACCAGCACGACTTCGGCCCGCATGACCGCGACGGGCATGACCGCGACAGGGATTCCCGCCCAAGGGTATGCCCGCCGCCGCCGTCAGCTGATGCGGATGGCCGGCGACGACGCCATTGTGATCATCCCCTCGGCGCCGGAGCGCATCCGCAGCCGCGATACCCATTATCCGTACCGGCAGGACTCCGACCTCTGGTATCTCACCGGTTTTCCGGAGCCCGAAGCGGTGCTGGTGCTGATCCCCGGCCGCAAACACGGCGAAGCGCTGCTGTTCTGCCGCGAGCGCGATCCCGATCGCGAAGGCTGGGACGGTCCGCGCGCCGGTCCGGAAGGCGCGGTCGATGCGTTCCACATGGACGATGCCTATCCGATCGACGATCTCGACGAGATTCTGCCCGGCCTGCTGGAAGGCCGCACCCGCGTCTATTACCACTTCGGCCGCGATACCGACTTCGATCTCAAGCTGATCGGCTGGCTCAATCGAGTCCGCGCGCAGATGCGCATGGGCGCGCAGCCGCCGCATGAATTTCTCGAGCTGGGCCATCTGCTTGACGAGATGCGGCTGTTCAAAGATCGCGACGAGCTCAAGCTGATGCAGCGCGCCGCCGACATCAGCATCGAAGCGCATCACGCGGCGATGCGTGCGGCGATGCCGGGCATCCACGAATACGAACTGCAGGCCGAAATCGAACGCGTGTTTCGCCGTCACAACGCCGAGCCGGCGTACAGCAGTATTGTCGGCGCTGGCGACAACGCCTGTGTGCTGCACTACCGCGCCAACAACGCGCAGGCGAAAAACGGCGCGCTGGTGCTGATCGATGCGGGTGCGGAGTACCGTGGTTACGCGGCGGACATTACCCGCACGTTTCCAGTCAACGGCCGTTTCAGCAAAGAACAGCGTGCGCTGCACGATCTGGTTGGTGCGGCGCAGCGCGCGGCGCTGACGCAGGCGCGGGCTGGCGTCGCTTATGAAACCGGACATCTCGCCGCAGTGGAAACATTGACCGAAGGTCTGCTGACGCTGGGGTTGCTCAAGGGTGCGCTGGAAAATAACCTCGCCGAAGGCACCTACAAGCGTTTCTATCGGCACAAGACCGGCCACTGGCTCGGCTTGGATGTCCACGATGTCGGCGAATACCGGTTCGACGGCGAGTCGCGCCTGCTCGAACCGGGCATGGTCTTCACCATCGAGCCTGGCCTGTACATCGGTACCGAGGAAAACACCGTGCACGAGAAATGGCGGGGCATCGGCATCCGCATCGAGGACGATGTCCTCATCACCAGAGACGGCCACAAGGTGCTGACCGACAAGTTGGTGCGCAGCACGGATGAGATCGAAGCGTTCATGGCGGAGCGCTGATCAACGCCTGAATGGTTGTTCTTCGCAGCAGCGACGGAAGTCGCGATGCTGTCCGGAGAGACTTGTCTCGGCCTGTCGCGACTTCCGTCGCTCCTACAAAATGCGCACGTTTGTCGGCGATGGCGGCCTCAGTCTCAGCCTCAGTCTGCCCGCGAGCCATCCGGATTGTGCTCGATCATCCACAGGCCGGCCCAGAGTTTGAGGTCCAGTTCGTAACCTTCGCTCTGTTTCTGCATCAGCCACGCAGGTGCCTGCGCGCGCGGCACGGTGTGCACGATGATGTCTTCGTTGTCGACGCCGCCGCCATCGCCGACTTTCACCAGCTCGCGGGCGCGTACGAAGGCGATGCGCTCGTTGCTCATGCCCGAAGAGGTGGGGCCGATGAGCAGCACTTCGACCTTGTTCGGGTGCCAGCCGGTTTCCTCGACCAGTTCGCGTCGTGCGGCGTCTTCTAAGGTGTCGTGGTCGTGGTCGTCGCCGACGAGGCCAGCCGGCATTTCGATCGTGCGTGCGCCAAGAGGCGTCCGGAACTGCTCGACGAACAGCACGTCATCCTGCGGCGTCACCGCGATGACAATCACCGCCATGCCCTTGCTGCCATGCGTGCGTTCGCACGATTCCCAACGGCCGATTTTCACCAGACGCAGCCACTGGCCTTCGTACATCACTTCACGGGATAGCGTCATAGGGGCCTCGATGTTTTCGGTAGAGCGGCCTTCAGGCCGCCGGTGTTCGATGGGGCACCTGGTCAGCCGTTCGGCTGTCGAAAACCAGGTCGCTTTTGTTTTCGTGGAAAGCGCTGTGGTTATGAAGCAGCGGGCTCAATCCCGCCTTACCTGATCCTTGCGGTCATGTTTCATCGGTATGCGGCGCATGATCGGCAAAATTCAAACCGCCCGCTGCATAGATACGCCTGCGCGTCATCGGGCCGAAGCGCAGCGTTGCGCAGATCGCGCCCAGCGATGCGGGGTCGGCGGTCTTGCGGTGGAACTGCGGCGCGGCGTCGCCGAGGGGAATATCGCAAGCGATGATGGTGAGTTTACGGAACAGCAGCGCATTGTCGCGATGCTCGCGCAGTTTTGCTGCGGCCTGCGCAGCGCCGCGGAAACGCAGGAACGGGATTTCTTCGACGCGTGCCAGCACGCTGTCCAAGTCGCCGAAATGCGCAAGCAGAATCGCTGCGGTCTTGGCGCCGATGCCGGGCACGCCGGGAATGTTGTCGACCGCATCGCCACTGAGCGCGAGATAGTCAGCGATCTGGTGCGCTTCCACGCCGTGGCGCGCGCGGACGCCGTGCGCGCCCCAGCGCTGGTTGCGGGCATAGTCCCACTGCTCATCGCCAATGTGCAGCAACTGCGACAGATCCTTGTCTGCCGACAGGATGATGCCGCGATGGCCCGCTGCGCGCGCATGACTCAGCGCGCTGCCGATCAGATCGTCCGCTTCGTACTCGCTGTGGCCCAGCACATTCAATCCAAGCGCGGCGCAGAGCGTCTTGCAGTGCACGAACTGGCGCTTCAATTCTTCGGGCGCTGGATCGCGATTGGCCTTGTATGCCGGATACAGCCCGCTGCGGAAGCAGGCGTCCAGCGCTTCGTCGAAGGCGACCACGATGTGCGTCGGACGTTCGCGTTCCAGTACATCCAGCATGAAACGCGCGAAACCGTGCACAGCATTGGTCGGCCAACCGTCGGAATCCTGGAAGTCGTCGGGCATGGTGTGCCATGCGCGGAACACGTAAATGCTGGCGTCGATCAGATAAAGCGGCGGCGGCTCCGCGCCCGGCGTCAGATCGCGATCGAGAACATCGTCGGTGTCTTCTTCGCTGCAGCTCATTCCGGGGTCCAATCGGTCAACAGCGCTGCGGGGTCGGGCCGTTCGCGTTCCGGCGCATCGGTCTGCGCGGTGCCGATATGGATGAATCCGGCGACGGCCTCATCGTCGGCGATGCCCAGCACTGCACGGATCTCCGGATCGTACGCGGCCCAACCGGTCAGCCACTGCGCGCCGAAACCCGTCGCCTGCGCCGCCTGCAGCAGCGCGAAACAGACGCAGCCCGCGGTCAGCAGCCGCTCTTGTTCGGGTATCTTCTCGTCCGGGCCAAGTCTGGCGATCACGGTCACGATGGTCGGGGCGAAAGAAAACCGCAGGCGGTCTTTTTCGATCACGCTGTCGGAAGCATCGGGGTTGCGCGTAAGACTGCGCACCGCAAGACGCGCGCCAAGATTGAGACGGGCGTCGCCTTCGATGCGCAGAAATCGGAACGGCGTACGCTTTCCGTGATCGGGAATGCGCGACGCGGCGCGCAACATCCGCAGTAAAGTGGCGTGGTCCGGCCCCGGCGCACCCAGTTGCCGGCTCGGAACCGAGCGACGGTCATCCAGCGCTTGTAATCTTTGACTTGAGTTATTTGAGAGCGAGGTCACAGATGGCTCGATAGCAGTTGAAGGATGGTAACGTCCGGCAGTAGTTAAGCCTATTCTCTCCTGAACCTCCCCGACAAAGATCCTATGGACGATAACAGCCGGTTCTACCCAGGCCGCTCGCCATTGCAGCAGCAGACTGCCGAAAAGACCTTCGAGTCGATCCGGCGCGATGCGGTGACTGCGTTGTCCGGTGTGCTTGCGGGGTTCTGGGGCGATATTGAAGAGCAGGTTCGGCTTGCCGCCATCGCCAGTCATGAGAGCAGCGCAATTTACGATGATCGGATCGCGATCCGGCTGTTGAACCAGCGCGCGCTGGAGCTCGCCAACCGTTACCGTGAGTCGCTGGAGACCGCGTTCGATCTCTGGCGCAACCCGCGCCCGCGCGCCGTCGACAACAAAAGTATGAGCCTGATGTCCGAGGCCCAGCTCGAAGTGCATCTATCCGGTCAGCAAATCGTCGAACTGCTTGAACACCAACTGATGCACCCGCTGCATGTGATGCATCAGCGACTCGATTCGCTGGCCACTGCACTCGGTTTGCCGCGGCAGGCACCACAAACCAATCCGTTGCGTCCGGACGTGCCGGTCAGCGCGCTGGTCAAGCTGTTCGCCGAAGACGACCTCACTCCCGAACTGCGCAGGCTGATTTTTCTGCAGCTCGAAAAGCGGCTCTCGAAGACGCTGGACGATTTATACACCAAGATCAATGCCGTGCTGGAACAGGGCTTTGCGCCGCGCGAAACGCCGGTATCTTCGCCCTCGTCGGGTATGGCCTCGCCGCCTGGAGGCTGGGCTCCCGATGGCGGTTTGGTGGATGGCCGCAGTCAACACCAGGGCGACTCTCAGCAGGGCAATCAACAGCAGGGCGGCTACCAGCAGGGCGGCACTCCTGGTTATGGCCAAGCGCCTCAATCGCCTTGGAATGCTGGCGGACACGGGATGGGCAGCGGTCAGCCGATGGGCGGCGGCATGCTCGACGGCGGTGGCCGGCCTTTGCGCTATCGAGAATCCGTGCATCAGCAGTTGCGCGCCTGGCGCCAGACGGTGTTGCGTCCAGGCTCGGCGATGCCGTCTGCCTCGTCTGTAGCCGGTGTGCGCGTGCTTGCCCCGCAGGAGCTGCTGGGGATCGCCGCGATGCTGCAGGGCGACGATCCTGCTCCTTACGTCCGCGCGCTGGCCGGCGACGACAGCCGTCCGCTCTCGGCAGTGATTCGCGATCAGATTGTCAGCGGCTCGCGTCAGCTCGGCTTCGACCCCACCCAGACCCGATTCAGCGAGGTGGACGAGGACGCGATTGATCTTGTCGGCATTCTGCTGCAGACCCTATCGCGCAGCCATGCGGCGCTGCAGCGTTCCCGCGCGCTGTACGGCCGACTGGTGCCGCCGTATCTCAAGCTGGCGCTGAGCGACGACAGCCTGTTCGACCAGCGCGGTCATCCCGGCCGCAAGCTGCTGGAAGCCCTGAGCGAAGCCTGCGATGGCAACATCGGTGACTCGCCGCAGGATCAGCAGACCTTGACCCATGCCGAACTGGCGGTGGAGCGGGTCGTTGAGGATTACCGCAACGATAATGCGATTTTCGAGCCGGTTGCCAGCGAGCTGCGCGAGCATCTCGACCAGCAGAAAAAAATGCGTGAGGTCGCCGAACGGCGTGCGGCCGATGCCGTGTGCGGGCGCGAACGGCTGCAGCATGCCCGTCGCGCCGTCGATGAATTGCTGGGTTCGCGTTTGGGTGAGCGTGCGTTGACCGTTGGCATTGCCGAATTCCTGACCGGCCACTGGCGCCATCACCTGGTCCAGACCTGGCTGCGCGAAGGCCCCAGCTCGGCCCAGTATTTGTCCGCGGTCACGGTGGGCGAAAGCCTGATCCAGGCAGACGCCGACGCAGCCCGCGCTGAAGGCGCCAAGATCGCAGACAAGATTCTCGAACTGCAGGGGCCTTTAGGTCGCTGCTATGCAAGTTGTGGTCTGGATGCCATTGCCGCCCGCGATTCGCTTGCCAAGATCGTCACTGCGCTGGCGTTCCCTGATCAGCCACGCGCACATCATCCGTTACTGCAGGAAGAGGCTTTCGCCGAAGGCAACGATGCCGCCAATTGGGGCGGACTGCGGGTGATCGGCGTCAATGAAGCTTTTGAATACGACCTTGCGATGGCGGCGCGCATGCGTCGTTTGCGGATCGGCCAGAACCTGCGTCTGATCGAGGACGATGGTCGCGAGACTGCCGCCCGCATCGCTTGGGTCAGCCCACTGACCTCGCGGTTCCTGATCGTCAACCGCCGCGGCATGCGCAAGCTGGTGGTCTCGCCGGAGGAGCTTGCTGCGCTGGTCGGCAAGGGCCGGATCATCATGCGTTCGTCCGAGGCCCCGTTCGACGAGGCCATGCGCGATATGTGGCAACAGCTGAGCCAAACGCGAGTCGCCACTGGCTGAAGGTCTGGCTACAGCGTCTTTTTCAAGGCCGTCGCCAAGATCTGTCGACGGCTTTTTTGTTTGCGGTTGCCGTCGGATCTTGAAGGCGGATGCACCTGCTACGATGCCGGCAACCAAGGCGGATCGATGGGGAACAGACGATGGCGGAAACAGTTGCGCATACAGCCACTTCGATGGCGGTCGAGCCGGTCGCGGCCAACGTGGTGATCGGCGCGGTGCGTGAAACCGCACACGGCGAGCGGCGCATTGCCCTGACCCCCGAAACCTGCAAGAAACTGGTCGCTGCGGGCGCCGATGTCCGGATCGAGCGTGGGCTGGGCGACGGTGCATATGCCTCCGACACCGCCTATGTCGATGCTGGCGCGCAAGTTGTCGACGGTGCCGATGCGGTGCTGGCGTCCGCCGATATCGTGGTCTGCGTGCAGCCGCCGCCGGCATATGCGATCGCCGGCATGAAACCCGGCGCGGTGTTGGTCGGCATGCTGCAGCCGCAGGGCGATGCTGAG
>JAYVSK010000336.1:0-3942 GCA_043775395.1 Lysobacter sp.
CTTGGGCCGTATCGGCAGCACCGTGGCGCGGAAGGCGCAGGGCATCGGGATGGACGTAGCCGCATTCGATCCATTTCTGCCGGCATCGGCTGCGGCCAAGGGCAGTGTCGCGCTGAAAACCCTCGATGAACTGTTGGCGTGGGCTGACATCGTTACGCTGCACATTCCGCGCACCAAAGAAACCACCCATCTCATCGGCGAGGCGCAGATGCGCGCGATGAAGAAAGGCGCGTATCTGGTCAACGCCGCGCGCGGCGGCCTGGTCGATGAAGACGCGCTGCTGCGTGTGCTCGATGAGGGCCATCTCGCCGGCGCTGCGCTCGATACGTTCGCCACCGAACCCCTGCAGGCCGACTCGCCGCTGCGTGCGCACGCCAAGCTGATTCTTACCCCGCATCTGGGCGCGTCCACCAGCGAAGCGCAGCAGGCGGTCAGCACCATTCTTGCCAAACAGATCATCGATTTCGCGGCGACCGGCGCGGTTGCCGGCTGCGTCAATCTGCCGCCGCTGACCGCCGAAGCCGCGCGCGAAGTCGGCCCGTGGATGCCGCTGATGTCGTCGCTCGGCCGTCTCGCCGTGCGGCTGGTGCGCGCGCCCACACGCCTTGAAATCACCTATGCAGGCCGCACCGAAGTGCTGGATACGCGTCCGCTGACGCGCCTGCTGGTCGCAGCGCTGTTGGGCACATCCTCGGGCCGCGTCACTCCGGTGAATGCGCTGCAGGAAGCCGCTGCGCGTGGCCTCACCGTGGCTGAAACCGTCGGCGGCGATGGCGACGGTTTCGACCGATTGTTGCGCGTGCGCGTCGTCGGCGACAACGGTGCCGGTGGAAGCCGCACCCGCGAGATTGAGGCGACGCTGCATCGCGGTCCGCGCGTGGTGCGTCTGGACGGCGTCGAGATCGAGTTCGATCCGCTCGCACACGTGCTGCTGATGCGTAACGAAGACCGCCCCGGCATGATCGGTCAGGTGGGTTCGCAGCTCGGTGCGGCCGGCGTCAACATCGTCAACTTTGCGCTGGGTGCCGCCGGAGACGGTCAGGCGCGCGCCGCGATCACCGTCGACAAACCGCTCAACGATGCGCAGATTGCGATCCTCAAAGCGGTGCCGGGCGTGCTGTCGATCCAGCAGGTGTGATGTCTCCCTCCCTCTCTTCCGTCTTGCGCTGCGCACAAAGGCGAGGAGAGACCGCCGCCGTAGCGACGCTGTGGCGACATTTCAGGAAAAACCAACATGAAAATTCTCCTCGCACGCCACGGCGAAACGCCGTGGAACGCCGAAGGCCGCTATCAGGGTCAGGAAGACATCCCGCTATCGCCCGTGGGCGAATCGCAGGCGCGTGCATTGGGGGTGCGGCTTGCCGATGTCCGCATCGATCGCGCTGTCGCATCGCCGCTGATCCGCGCTAAAACCACCGCGGAGTTCGCGCTGGGCGATGCGCGCAAGTCGCAGATCGTTACCGATCCCGAACTGATGGAAATCGCCCACGGCAGTTGGGAAGGTCTGCTTGCAAGCGAGATCCGCGACCGCGACGGCGAACGCCTGCAGGCGTGGCGCGACGCCCCCGACACCGTGCTGATGCCCGGCGCCGGCGGTGAATCGCTGCAGATGGTGTTCGATCGCGCGTGGCCGGCGTTCGCGCGCGCAGCCGAAGGTCTGGGCGATGACGATACGCTGCTGGTGGTTGCGCACGACGCCGTTAACCGCGTGCTGCTGTGCCATCTGCTTGGAATTCCATTCGCAAAGCTGTGGACGTTCCGCCAAGCACCGACGACATTGAATTTGCTGCAGGGTCCACGCGTCGAAGCGCTGGATATCGTCCGCCTCAACGACTGCGCCCACCACACCGCACTGTTCGGTGAAGCGGTGCATCGGGCGCTGTGATCGCTACGCACGCGTAGGCTGGGCTGAGCGCAGCCCAGCATTGTCAAAATATCCGATGTTTCCCCATGCAACGCTGGGCTTCGCTTCGCTCAACCCAGTATACGGAATATGTGCAGGTTATTGAAAAGTCGCATTGACAATTGTGCGCATCCCGCCATGTTTCAATCGAAGCGATACCGTAGGGGCTGATCGCAGTTCAACCCGCTGTGTTTGCGTTGTATTTCAAGAAGCAGTTTCCCTTAACGACAGATGCCACTACATCTTCGTGCATGCAGTGCCGCTAATGCGGGAATTCGGCCTGCGCACATTGGGTGCCTGAAATGAATACGACCTAAGTGATGCTGTGAAAGTTAATATTTCATGGCAATGACAAGGCTTAAGTCTGCGAGCGAGCGTCTCAATTTTGAGAATGCGATTTGACTATGCTCACGATCGATGAGGATCCATCAAGGCACAAGGATGTCAACAAACATAGAATATTGCCCTGTTTGTTCGATGCTATTGGAATCAGTGCATCGCTACCCGTACATAAATGATATGAAGCACTGTCGAATATCAAGAATCGCTTGCCATTTTCGACAGGTGCAGCAGGTTTTACTAGTTCATAAATTTGGATAAATGACTGAGAAAAAATTCAAAATGTGTTTGATCATTATGGATTTTAAATTCGTTTTTAAATCCATGTGCTGTAGGCGAGCAAGCGTTCTTTCCGGTACAGGGATGTGCCGAATGTTGACGAGTGCGTGCACTTGTTCGACTTCTGCTGATCAAATATCGAAGATCAGCATGCTTTCCTCTATCAATCGTCAGGATGGTGGTTGAAGAGATTCTGTAACAGAGAAGTTACCTATATTCACAAGGAGATTTATCATGCGTGTCAATCAAAATAATCCCAATCGTTCGCTAATCTGTAAAACCATGCTGTCAGCTGCGGTTCTCGCCGGTTTAGCGTTTTCCAGCGTTGCAACAGCTGCGAATCCGAAAACACCTGTCATTACTCAGGATATGCAGCGTGCGCTGCAGCGCGATCTCGGCATTTCCGCCAAGCAAATCCCCCAGCTTGCGGAAGCGGAGCGTGTAGCCCGTGCTGAAGGGCCGCGTGCCCAGCGCGAATTCGGCGCCAACTATGGCGGTAGCTGGATGGAGCGCGGCGACAATGGTCAAATGAAGTTCGTAGTGGCAACGACGGGTCAAGTGAAGTCTACAACGATGGGTGGTGCTGAAGTTCGTCAAGTCCGCTACAGCGTTGCTCGGCTGGAAGCCGCCGTCGCCAAGCTCAGCGCGCTCAGCTCGCGTTCGATCACCGCCAAGCAGCCTGGTATCCACACTTGGCGCATCGACCTGCCGTCCAACAGCGTTGTAGTGAGTGTTGCATCCGACGCTGAAAATAGTGGTATTGACTTCGTGGCTTCCAGCGGGATTGAAGCCGGCCTTGTGCGCTTTGAAACTTCAAAATACGCACCCAAGCCGGCGGCAGCCATCATCGGCGGCAATCACTACTACATGTCGACCGGCGGCTGGTGCTCGGTCGGGTTCGCAGTGACGCGCGGGTATGAAAGTGGATATGTCACTGCAGGTCACTGCGGCACGGTCGGAACATGGGTGTCTGGCTATGACGGATCCTACCTCGGCAGCTTTCAGGGATCGTCTTTCCCGTACAACGATTTCGCGTTTGTAAACACGACGTACACCAGTTGGTATCCTTCACCTTACGTGCATGATTACAACGGTGGATTGGTGCGGGTGTACGGCAGTTGGGAAGCGCCAGTCGGGTCTGTGGTCTGTCGTTCTGGTGCACGTACGGGCTATCGCTGCGGTTATATTACTGCCAGAAATGTTGCTGTGAACTATGGTGCTTCCGGCATCGTGTACGGTCTTACACAGTCCAGCGCATGCGTGGGCGGCGGCGATTCCGGCGGTTCATTCATCACGCCATACGGTCAGGCGCAGGGCGTGACGTCCGGCGGTGCACTCAATCCGTCGACCAACGAAAACTGTTCACTAGCTTCGCCTGTGACCTTCGATCAGCCGGTGAATCCGATCCTCTGGACCTATGG
>JAYVSK010000337.1:0-6888 GCA_043775395.1 Lysobacter sp.
AGCGAGTTGGTGACTGCGGTCGCGATGATCTCGCGCTTCAGCCGATGCTGTTCCATCGCTTTGGCGTACTTCTGCTGCAGCGGCTGCGGGAAATAGCGAACAAGCTCTTTCGACAGGTATGGATCTTCGGGCACGTCGGAATCGAGCAACTGCTGGAAGAGCACGATCTTCGCGTACGACAGCAGCACCGACAGCTCGGGCCGGGTCAGGCCGATACGGCGGGCCTTGCGATCGGCGATCTCGGCGTCGCTGGGCAGATATTCGATCTGGCGGTCCAGCAGTCCCTGCGATTCGAGCGTGCGGATGAAGTGCTGTTTGGACCCGAGCCGCGACAGACTCATGCGCTGCATCAGGCTCAACGCCTGGTTTTGCCGGTAGTTGTCGTTGAGCACCAACTGCGCGACTTCATCGGTCATCGATGCCAGCAGTTGGTTACGTTCGGGCATGGTCAGTTTTTTACGCTGCACTTCGCCGTTGAGCAGAATCTTGATATTGACTTCATGGTCCGAGGTATCCACGCCGGCTGAGTTGTCGATGAAATCGGTGTTGAGGAACACACCGTTCAACGCCGCTTCGATACGGCCGAGCTGGGTGAGACCGAGATTGCCGCCCTCGCCCACCATCCTGCAGCGCAGCTCGCCGCCGTTGACGCGCAGACCGTTGTTGGCGCGGTCGCCGACATCGGCATGGGTTTCGCTCGCGGCCTTGACATAGGTGCCGATACCGCCGTTCCAGAGCAGATCCACCGGCGCTTTCAGGATCGCGTTCATCAGCTCCATCGGACTGATCGAAGCCGCTACGGTATCGATGGCGAGCGCTGCTTTGATTTCCGGCGACAGCGGGATCGATTTGGCCGTACGCGGATAAATGCCGCCGCCTTTGCTGATCAGCGTTTTGCCGTAATCGTCCCAGCTGGAGCGCGGCAGCTTGAACATGCGGTCGCGTTCCTTGAACGAGATCGCGGCGTCCGGATCCGGATCGAGAAAGATGTGGCGATGATCGAACGCCGCCAGCAGGCGGATATGCTTCGACAGCAGCATGCCATTACCGAACACGTCGCCGGACATGTCGCCGACGCCGACACAGGTGAAGTCGGCGGTCTGCGAATCGCGGCCCAGCGCGCGGAAATGGCGCATGACCGATTCCCAGCCGCCGCGCGCGGTGATGCCCATGCCCTTGTGGTCGTAACCGACCGAACCGCCGGACGCGAAGGCATCATCGAGCCAGAAACCGTGCGCATGGGCGATGCCGTTGGCGATGTCCGAGAACGTTGCGGTGCCTTTGTCGGCAGCGACGACCAGATACGGGTCGTCGCCATCGTGGCGGACCACGCCATCGGGCGCGACGATCTTGCCGGCGATCGAAATATTATCGGTGATATCCAGCAGGCCGTTGATAAAACGCTTGTAACAGGCCACGCCCTCGTTGAACCACGCATCGCGATCGGTCGATGCATCGGGCAGCTGCTTGCAGTAAAAGCCGCCCTTCGAACCGACCGGTACGATTACCGTGTTCTTCACCATCTGCGCCTTCACCAAGCCCAGTACTTCGGTGCGGAAATCCTCGCGGCGGTCCGACCAGCGCAGGCCGCCGCGGGCCACCGGGCCGAAGCGCAGATGCACGCCTTCGACGCGCGGGCCGCAGACGAAAATTTCGCGATAGGGCCGTGGCTTCGGCAGATCCGGCACTTTCGAGGCATCGAATTTGAAGCTGAGGTAATCGGCCGGACCACCGTCGGCGCGCACGCCGTTTTTGTACTGGATGTAGTAGTTGGTGCGCAGCGTAGCTTCGATCACGCTGATGAAGCCGCGCAGAATACGATCCTCGTCCAGACTGGACACGCCGTCCAGCAGCACAGTGATCGCGTGACGGGTCGCCTCCAGCTGAGTTTCACGCTTGCCCGAGCGCGCCATGATCACCGGCTCCACTGCCGCCAGCATCGCCTGATCGTTGCCGGCGAGCGCGGACAGCTGATGGCGGAACTGCTCCATTCCGGTCTTGATGTCGAGCTTGCTTTCGGTACCGGTGATCGGATCGAAGCGCGCTTCGAACAGCTCGATCAGCAGGCGCGCGATGATCGGATAGCGCCCGAACGTGTCCTCGACGTAACTCTGCGAGAACGGTACGCCGACCTGCAGCAGGTATTTGCAGTACGCGCGCAGCATCGCGACCTGCCGCCACGACAGATTGGCCGCCAGAATGAGCCGGTTGAAGCCATCGTTCTCGGCGTTGCCGCGCCAGATCTGCGCAAACGCATCCTCGAAACTCGTGTTGAAGTCGACAATATTGAGATCGGGACGACCGGCTTGGACTTCAAAATCCTGGATGAAAGCGACATGTTTGCCGGGACCCGGGCCATCGACCTCGACCCGGTAGGGATGTTCGGAAATCACCCGCAGCCCGAGGTTTTCCATCATCGGCAGCGCATCGGACAGCGGAATATCGTCGCCGATCCGATAGAACTTGAAGCGCAGCCCGCCTTCCTGATCGCGGCACAGGCTCAAGCGCAGATCGTCATCCGGCGTGAGCGCCGCGATCTGCTCCACATCGTCCGCAGCCACCGCAGCGGACACTTTTTCGATATAGCCGGCCGGCAGCGCGCGGCCGTAGCGGTTGGCCAGCGCGAGGCCGCGCTCCTCGCCGTGGCGGGACACGAGCTTCTCGCGCAGATCGTCCTGCCAGTTGCGCACGATCGCCGACAGCTTGGCATCCAGCTGCGCAGCGTCGACGTCCACCGCTTCTCCTCTGCGCGGACGCACCAGCATATGCAGCTGCGCAAGCGGCGAATCGCTGAGTTGAATCGTAGAATCAACGCGATCGGCGTGCAGGACATCCTTGAGCATCACTTCGATGCGCAGACGGATTTCGGTGTTGTAGCGATCGCGCGGAATATAGGCCAGCACCGAGTAGAAACGACCGTAGCGGTCGTGACGCAGGAACAGCCGGCTGCGAACGCGTTCCTGCAGACTGAGAATGCCGGACGCGAGTTGATACAGCTCGGTTTCAGTCGACTGGAACAGTTCGTCGCGCGGCAGTTTCTCGAGAATATGCCGCAGTGCCTTGCCGCTGTGACCGTTGGGCTGCAGGCCGGACGTGCGCATCACGTATTCGTGGCGCTCGCGCACCAGCGGGATTTCCCACGGGCGTCGGGTATAGGCGCTGGAGGTATAAAGACCGATGAACCGCTGCTCGGCGATCGCACGGCCGTTGACGTCGAAGCTGAGCACGCCGATGTAATCCATATAACCCGGACGGTGCACGGTCGCGCGGGCATTGGTTTTGGTCAGAATCAAGGCATCTGCCGCGCTGGACTGCGGCACGACGTGCGCGGCAAGCGTGCTGAGCTTGCGCGGCTGACTGTTTTCGCGGGCACGCAGCAGGCCAAGGCCGGTGCCGGCATCGGCAGCCAGCACCTCATCGCGGCCATGCTTGCGCACGAGGTATTCGCGATAGCCCAGAAAAGTAAAGTGATCGTCGGCAGCCCAGCGCAGAAACGCCTGCGCTTCCTGGCGGGCTTCATCGCTGAGCGGCATCCTGCGCTTGCCCACATCATCGGTGACATCGAGCATCTTCTGACGCATCGCCGGCCAGTCCTCGACGATACTGCGCACATCGGCCAGCACAGTGCGGATCGCCGCGTCTGTTTCGGCGGCGTCGGCAGCCGACTGGCGGTCGATTTCCAGATGCATCATCGACTCGACCGCGCCCGCTCCGACCGCAGTGAGCTTGCCGCTGCGGTCGCGGCTGATCTTGACCACCGGATGTCCCAGCACATGTACGCCGACGCCGCGCTCGGCAAGCGCCATGGTCACCGAATCGACTAGAAACGGCATGTCGTCGTTGACGATCTGCAGCACCGTATGCGGCGATTCCCAGCCATGCTTCGCGAGTGTCGGGTTGAACAGACGCACGATCGGCGCACCCGGTTTTCGGCTGCGCGCGAAGTCGAGAAAATCGTTGGCGAGCGCCGCCCAGCCGTCGGCGCCGTGCATCGGCAGCTCGTCTTCGTTCATCCGCTGATAAAACGCGCTGGCGAACGCGCTGGCATCGTCCTGACGGGTTTTGCCGGCGCGTTTGCGGATCGCATCGAAAACGGGATCGAGCAACGCGGTCTGAGCGCGTACAGCGTTGCGCGCGTTCGCACGGCCCGGGGTGGAGGCTTTCTTGATCATGTGCAGTACGTTCCGTTTGACCCGCAGATCAGCGCAGGCCGGTTTCGTTGCGGGCGATCACCAGACGCTGGATTTCGCTGGTGCCTTCGTAGATTTCAGTGATCTTGGCATCGCGGAAGTAGCGCTCAAGCGGCATTTCCTTCGAGTAGCCCATGCCACCGTGGATCTGCACTGCCTGATGGGTGATCCACATCGCCGCCTCGGATGCGACCAGTTTGGCGATGGCCGCTTCGTTGGTGAAGCGCTGGTATTCGCCTTTCAGCCACGCTGCGCGCAGGGTCAGCAGCGTGGCCGCATCCAGCTTGCACTTCATGTCGGCAATCTTGGACTGGGTCATCTGGAACGTGCCGATCGGCGCACCGAAAGCCTTGCGATCTTTCACGTAGGTGAGGGTAGCCTCGTACGCAGCGCGCGCGATACCGATCGCCTGCGATGCGATGCCGATGCGGCCCGCGTCCAGCACGCTCATCGCGATCTTGAAACCCTCGCCTTCCGCGCCCAGCACTTCATCGGCCTGGACCGCATAATCGGTGAACTCGATTTCGCAGGTCGCAGACGCGCGGATACCGAGTTTGGGCTCGGTCTTGCCGCGGTGGAAACCGGGCTTGGCGGTATCGATCATGAAGGCGGTGATACCGCGCGCGCCCTTGTCCGGGTCGGTCATCGCGAACAGCACGATGTACTTGGCGACCGGGCCGGACGTGATCCAGCTCTTCTTGCCGTTGACGATATAGCTGCCGTCGGCCTGCTTGACCGCCCTGCAGCGCATCGCGGTGGCGTCGGAACCGGACTGCGGCTCGGTCAGCGCGAACGCGCCGATCTCGCGGCCCTCGGCGATCGCGCGCACATACCGCTGTTTCTGCGCTTCGGTGCCGAATTGCAGAATGCCGTTGCAGAACAGCGAGTTGTTGACCGAAAGAATGGTCGAATGCGCGGCATCGCCAGCGGCGATCTCGATCATCGCCAGCACATAGCTGATCGGATCCATGCCGGCGCCACCGTATTCGGTCGGTACCTCAATCCCCATCAGCCCGTTTTCTCCGAGCGTGCGGATGTTTTCGAGCGGAAATTCGCCGGTATGGTCGTGATGTTCGGCGCTGGGCGCGATTTTTTCCTGGGCGATGCGGCGGGCAACGTCCTGAATCATCAACTGCTCTTCGGTGAAGCGAAAATCCACGGGCGCACCTCGGCTGGTTTAAGGGAGTGTTTGGAAGAAGAACTTGTTCGGGAGAAGAGTTTGTTCGGGAGAAGAGCTGGGGAAGGTGAAATCGTAACCATCATTGTAGCCGCGAGCGCCGCGCAACCCCAGCCGGACGCTGGCGTCATCCCAGGCGCTTGACCATGCGGCGACCAGCGCACACAATTATCTTTATATCGCGATAGGAAGATATGATGGATCTCGAAGCGTGGTCATCACGTCTGAAAGTGCTGGCCGACGCCACCCGGGTGCGCCTGCTGGCGCTGCTGGAGTTTGAAGAGCTGACGGTGGCCGAATTGTCCTCGATCACCCGGCTGGCGCAGCCTCGCGTTTCCACGCATTTGGCGCGCCTCAAAGAAGCCGGGTTGGTGCGCGACCGTCGCGCCGGCGTGTCCGCCTACTACCGTTTCGACGAAGCCGGATTGGATCCCGCCCAGCGCGCGCTCTGGCGCGCCCTGCGCGAAGGCAGCGACGATCCGCTGCTGCGCCAGGATGCCGAGCGTATTCCAAGCGTATTGGCCGCCCGGGCCGCCGACGCCAACTGGGCCGACAGCGTGGCCGGCGACATGGAACGGCACTACTCGCCGGGCCGCACCTGGGAAGCGCTGGCGCGCTCGGCGCTGCCGCTGCTGGCGCCCGGCCACGTGCTGGATATCGCGTCGGGCGACGGCGTGCTGGCTGAACTGCTGGCGCCGCATGCCCGTGAATACATCTGCATCGACGCCAGCGCACGCGTGGTCAACGCCGCCAGCGAACGTCTCCGCCGTTTCAAGAACGTGCAGGTCCGCGAAGGCGATATGCATGCGCTGCCGTTCGTCGACGATCATTTCGACCTGGTCGTGCTGATGCACGCGCTGACCTACGCCGCCAAGCCCGCAGTCGCCGTAGCCGAAGCTGCACGGGTGCTGCGCCCGGGCGGACGCCTGCTGCTGTGCAGCCTGGCCGAACACCAGCATCGCGCGGTGGTCGAGTCCTACAGCCACGTCAATCTGGGCTTCAGCGACAAATCCCTGCGCCGGTTCGTGTTGAACGCCGGGCTGCAGATCGCCACCTCGGACACCGTGACCCGCGAAAAGCGTCCCCCGCATTTCGAAGTGATCTCGATGATCGGGATCAAACCCGGAGCAGCCCCATGAACACACTTCCCTGGCTCGCTCCCGAACGGGTCGCCAAGCTCGAAGCGGCAATGGCGGCGCGCATCCTGCTGCTGGATGGCGCGATGGGCACCATGATCCAGCAGCATGCGCTGGACGAAGACGATTACCGCGGCACGCGGTTCGTCACCGGCTTCGACACCTTGGCGACCGCCGATCACGCGCACGCCGCCGGCTGTGCCTGCGGGCACGGCAGCCACGACCAGAAAGGCAACAACGACCTGTTGACGCTGACCCGGCCCGACATCATCCGCGACATCCACAGCGAATACCTGGCTGCCGGTGCCGATCTGATCGAAACCAATACCTTCAATTCGACCACCATCTCGCTGACCGACTACGGTCTGCAGCATCTGGCGCGCGA
>JAYVSK010000338.1:0-4574 GCA_043775395.1 Lysobacter sp.
TCGGTGCGCTGCAGTCCTCTTTGCGGCGCATTCCACACTGTCCCGCAGAACACGTCATGCAGAAGCGCATCCCATGCAAAAGCGCATATTGATCGTCGACGATGAGCCCGCGATCCGCGACATGGTCGCCTTCGCTCTGCGCAAGGGCGAGTACGACCCGGTCCATGCCGGCGATGCCCGTGAGGCCCAAGCCGCCATCGCCGAGCGCGTTCCCGATTTGATCCTTCTTGACTGGATGCTCCCAGGCACAAGCGGTCTGGAGCTGGCGCGACGCTGGCGCCGCGATGCCCTGACCCGGGAAATTCCGATCATCATGCTGACCGCGCGCGGCGAAGAGAACGACCGCGTCGGCGGCCTCGAAGCCGGCGTGGACGATTACGTGGTCAAGCCATTTTCGGCGCGCGAACTGCTGGCCCGGATCCGTGCCGTGCTGCGCCGCTCGCGCGAGGACGACGAGGACGGCAGCGTGCAAGTGGGCGGTCTGCGCATCGACGGGGCCTCGCACCGGGTCTATGCCGGCGACGCGCAGATCCAAATCGGGCCAACCGAATATCGCCTGCTGCATTTTTTCATGACCCACGCCGAGCGCGTCTACAGCCGCAATCAGCTGCTGGATCACGTCTGGGGCGGCAACACTTATGTCGAAGAACGCACGGTGGATGTGCATATCCGCCGGCTGCGGCGCGCCTTGGAGCCTACCGTGCTGGACGGCATGGTCCAGACCGTTCGCGGTTCGGGTTATCGTTTTTCGGCCACGCTTTGAGCGCTGCTTACGGCGCGCGGGCTTTGGTCGAACGCTTCCCATAGACTCGGTAGATGCCCAACGACGCCCGCTCCGCATGGCTCAAAACGCTCGGCCAGCTCGCGCTGGCCTTGATCGTGGCGCTGGCGCTGGGTTTTGCCGTGAGCCAACCCTGGCTCGTGATCACTGCCGCAGCGCTTGGTGTCGTGGCTTGGCATTACTGGAAACTGCGTCAAGTGCTGCTGCGTTTGACTGCACGCCAACGGTTCGCGCCATCCGCAGGCAGCAGCGTGTGGCACGAACTGGATCGTCTGCTGTATCGCAGTCAGAACGAAATGCGGGCGCGCAAGCGCCGACTGGTCGACATGCTCCGCGCCTATCGCGCCGCCGCCGCTGCGCTGCCCGATGCGATCGTCGTGGTCGAGCGCAACAGCCAGCGCATCCAGTGGTTCAACGAAGCCGCCACGCGGTTGCTGGGTCTGCAATATCCCGCCGATATCGGTGCGGCGATCAGCGAGCGCCTGCAGCCGCTGCCGGTGGCGCACTGGCTGGCGAGCGGGCGCTACGCCGAACCGCTGCTGGATACGCCCTCGCCGGCGCACCCTGATCTGCGCCTCAGTCTGCGGTTGATCCCTTATTCGGAAGAACTGTGGCTGCTGGTTGCACGAGACATCAGCAAGCTCATGCACCTGGAGCAGATGCGTCGCGATTTCGTCGCCAACGTCTCGCACGAACTGCGCACGCCGCTGACGGTCGTGCACGGCTATCTGGACATGCTCGATCCCGCCGAAATGCCGGAATGGGCGCCGATGCTTACCGAGATGCAGCGCCAGTCGCAGCGCATGACCCAACTGGTCGAAGACCTGCTGATGCTGTCGCGACTGGAAGCGCAGGAAGCCTTGCCGGAGGAAGTGGTGTCGATGGTGCCGATGCTGACCACCCTTAAACGCGAGGCCGACGCGTTGAGCCAGCGCCGCCACATCATCGCGATCGAGGATGCCGCAGGCGTCGATCTGTGGGGCTCCACCAAAGAACTGCACAGTGCGTTCTCGAATCTGGTGGGCAATGCCATCCGCTACACACCAGCAGGCGGCAGCATCAAAATCCGTTTTTCAAGCGAGCGCGACGGCGGCACGCGCCTGTCGGTGGAAGACACCGGCTACGGTATCCCCGATGCGCATCTGCCGCGCATTACCGAGCGCTTCTATCGCGTCTCCACCAGCCGTTCCCGCGAAAGCGGCGGCACCGGCCTTGGCCTGTCGATCGTCAAACACGTGCTAAACCTGCATCAGGCGCGGCTTGAGATCGAAAGCGAAGTCGGTCGCGGCAGCCGTTTCGCCTGCCGTTTCGGCCGCGAGCGCGTCCGCGCGCGCGATGCCCTCCATTTTTCAGAAGATCCCGCATGAGCCCACGCACGCCAGCACGAAAATCCGTACGCACCGTTGCAAACAGTCCGGCGCCGCCGGACACGCAGAGCGACAGCGATCCGTTGCGCGACTCCGCGCTGTATCTCAACCGCGAACTGTCGCAGCTGGATTTCAATTTCAGAGTGATGGCACAGGCGCAGGACGGCATCGTCCCGCTGCTCGAGCGGCTGCGCTATCTGTGCATCTCATGCACAAACCTCGACGAATTTTTCGAGATCCGCGCCGCCACGGTACGCCAGGCGCAGGACTTCGGCATGCCGTTGTCTACCGACGGCGTGCCGCATGCCACCCTGCTCAAACGCATCCATGACCGCGCCGCTGAACTGGTCGACGCGCAATACCGATGCTGGAATGAAGTGCTGCGCCCGGCGCTGAGCGAAGCCGGCGTACGCGTGCTGCATCGCCAGCACTGGAACGCGCGCCAGACGCGCTGGCTGCGCGCGTATTTCCGCGACGAAATCATGCCGGTGCTGTCGCCGCTGGGCCTGGATCCGGCGCACCCCTTTCCGAAAATTCTCAACAAGTCGCTGAACATCGTGGTGGTGCTGAAAGGCAAAGACGCGTTCGGACGGGCCGGCCATCTCGCCATCGTCCGTGCGCCACGATCGCTGCCGCGCATCATCCAGCTGCCGGAACGCGCTTCCGGCGGCGAACACGATTTCGTGTTTCTCTCTGCGGTGCTGTCTGCGTTCGTCGACGAACTGTTTCCGGGCATGGACGTGAAGGGCGCGTATCAGTTCCGGGTGACCCGCAATTCCGAACTGTTCGTCGATGAGGAGGAAGTCGAAAATCTTGCGCTTGCGCTGCGCGACGAGCTGATCGGCCGCGGCTACCTGCGCGCGATGCGGCTGGAGATCGCTTCGGACTGCCCAAAACCGATCGTGCGCACGCTGCTGCAGAATTTCGAACTGCCCGAAAACGCGGTCTACCGCATCCAGGGCCCGGTGAATCTCAACCGCGCCATCGAGATCTACGATCTGGTGCAGCGCCCAGATCTGAAGTTTCCGCCGTATCAATCGCGGCAGCCCAAGGACATGGAGACTATCTTCGAGCGCGCCGCTGCCGGCGATCTGCTGATGCATCATCCTTTCGACGCGTTCACGCCGGTCCTTGAGCTGATCAGACAGGCGGCGGAAGACCCGAACGTGCTGGCGATCAAACAGACGCTGTACCGCGCCGGCAAGGATTCGCCGATCGTCGAGCATCTGATCCAGGCCGCGCGCAACGGCAAAGACGTGACCGTGGTGATCGAGCTGCGCGCACGCTTCGACGAAGAAGCCAACCTGCGTCTGGCGGACCGGCTGCAGGATGCCGGCGTACAGGTTGTCTACGGCGTGGTCGGCTACAAGACCCACGCGAAAATGCTGCTGATCGTGCGCCGCGAAGGCCGCAAGCTCCTCCGTTATACCCATCTGGGCACCGGCAATTACCACGCCGGCACATCGCGCGCCTACACCGACTTCGGACTGATCACCGCCGATCCGGAGATCGGCAGCGACGTGCACCAGATCTTCCAGCAGATTTCAGGGCTTGCGCCGGCGATCAAACTGAAGCGCCTGTTGCAGTCGCCGTTTACGCTGCATGCCGGCGTGCTCAAACGGATCGAACGCGAGACCACGCTCGCCGCGGCTGGAAAACCCGGACGGATCGTCGCCAAGATGAATGCCCTGAACGAACCCCAGGTCATCCGCGCGCTGTATGTGGCATCGCAGGCCGGCGTGCGCATCGATCTGATCGTGCGCGGCGCCTGCACGCTGCGCCCAGGCATGCCCGACGTGTCCGACAACATTCGCGTGCGTTCGATCGTCGGCCGTTTTCTCGAACACAGCCGCGTCTGGTGGTTCGGAAACGATGGCGATCCCGACCTGTTCTGCTCCAGCGCCGACTGGCTGGAGCGCAATCTGCTGCGCCGGGTTGAGATCGGGTTCCCGATTCTCGATCCGGAGCTGGCCGCGCGCGTCAAAGAAGAATCGCTGGACAACTACCTGCTCGACAATCTCAACGCCTGGGAGCTTCAAGCCGACGGCACTTATCAGCGGATGATGCCCGAAGCCGATGCGATGCCGCATTCGGCGCAGTCGATGCTGCTGGCCAAGCTCTGCGGCTGAAATAATATCGCGTCAATCAGCAGCTGTATTTCATGGGTCACCCGCAGTATTGACTTCATGTTGTTCTCCTCCTCTTGCGCAAAGCGCAGGGGGAGGTTGGGAGGCAATGCTCCGAATGAACGCAGCGATGGCCGTCGCGATTATGCTAGTGGCTTCAAGCCCAAGACGGTCATGACCCGGATGGGCGAGATCACCTTCGCGGTGCCGCAGGTGCGCGCCAGCGACTTCTACCCCAGTGCGTTGGAGAAGGGCTCGCGCACCGAGCAGGCGCTGAATCTGGCGCTGGCGGAGATGTAC
>JAYVSK010000339.1:0-8585 GCA_043775395.1 Lysobacter sp.
GTTGCCGACATCACCGATCTCTCGTCGATCGACAGCGGAAGTTACGACAAGGTGCTGTCGCACGGCGTATTCCTGTATCTGGATTCGCAGGATGCCGCGCGTCGTGCGGCGCTGGAAATGGTCCGCATCGCAAAGCCGCTGGGCACCGTCTACATCGGGATCGTCAACGATCCGGACCGCCACGCAGCATTCGACCATCCGCCTTCCGGCACTTTTCTGTTCACGCGTGCCTTCTGGCAGGATTTCGCCGCTCAAGAAGAGCTCGATCTGGACATTGTCGACCAGGAGCGGATCTTCAGTAAACCATCCGGCTACGACTGCTATTCGCGCATCCGCTATTCACTGCTGCTGAAAAAGCGCTGACGGCCGATCGTCCACGGAACGGCGATGAGAGGCGATGAATCTTCGACTGCGACATCCGTGAAGGTCTTCATCGACCGCGAAGCGGAATGGACCGCGCGCATGAACATGGTCGACCGTGCGCAGCGCTTTCTGATCTTGACGACCTATTATTTCGGCAGCGATGAGCGCAGCGGGAATATGGTCGATGCGCTGCTGGCTGCGGCATGCAGAGGGGTGCGCGTCATACTGGTGCTCGACCGTTTCGGCCAGCGGCTGGCGCAGAATCTCGGGCGTCCTTCCGAGCACCGCAGACTTAACGACCGTCTGGGCGAATTCCGCGCCGCTGGCGGTCTGATCGTAGAATGTGCGCCCCGATCGTTTCGACATCGCTGGGTCGGCGGCGGCATGCACGTGAAGATCCAGGTGTCGGAAGCGGGCGCCGCGATTTTCGGCAGCAGCAATATCGCGCACCATTCGTTCAGCCGATGGAACGAGGTTTCGCTGGAAATCGAGGGAAATATGGTCGCCGAACTGTTGCAGGAGGCATGCCGGTTCGCCAATCTTTCGCAGCGCGAATCTGCCGACTTCGGCGCATGGCTGCCGGCAACATCGACGTCAGCGCGCATCCCGCTGCGTTACCTGCGCGAGGATCCCGAAGCACGTTCCGGCGCCCTGTTTCCGTTCGACAGCGTGGACAACCGGCTCACCGCGGAGCTGGTCGCATTGATCGATCGCGCGCAACGTTCGCTTTGCATCACGTCCTTCTACTACAAGCCCGTCGTGACCCTGAAAGCCGCGCTGCTGCGCGCTTGCCAGCGCGGCGTCGCGGTGGAGATCTTCCATTCCCATCGCGACTCGCTGGAAGTCTCGCAGCTTCCATGGATCTCGGCCTCTGCCCAATACCGCGTGATGCTCAACGCCGGCGCCCGCATCTATGAAAATCGCGCTGGCGAACACTCCAAGGTCATTCTCGTCGATGGTCGCGAAGTCGCGGTCGGCAGCTACAACATGGAACATGCCGCCCACGACCGCTTGATCGAGGCAATGATATTTTCGGACGATGTCGCACTCTGCGAATGCTTCCGTTCGTTCTTCAACACGCTGCGCGGCAGCCCGGACAACAGCATGCTGTCGACGCGCTGGAACAGTGAACTGCCGGCGACACTGCGGCTCAAACGCTGGCTGTATCGTCCGCTGCAGCGCTGGATTTGATGTCGAAATCCGCCGCAGGCAGCGGTTCCCCGGGCGTCCAATTGCCGTGCTGCAAACTGTCCAGCAGACCTGCAACTTCAGTCTTGGCATCCAAACTGTGCACCGGCAGCACCAGCACATCGCCCGCGCGGGCCCACGCCAACGCTTCGCGCGCGGCATCCGCTTCGCGCAGCCGCACCGGCAATGCATCGTCGGCAAAGCCCAGCCGTAACAGCTCCGCGCGGATCACCTGCGCCACTTCACCGGCGGCGCGACCGCGCAGAAACCCATCGATATCTTTGACCACCACCAGGTCGGGCGCGAAACGCGCAGCGACTGCAGCGAGTTCGCGCACCTGATCGTCGTCGCGATTGCCGGCCTGGCCCAGCAGCAGTGCCATGCGCCCCGCCCCGCGTCGCGCCTGTGCAATACCTAGCAGGCCGGCAAGGCCATCCGGGTTGTGTGCGTAATCCAGGAATACTTCGATGCCCGCAAACGCCCAGTGCTGCAGGCGGCCGGGATTGTCGGCATGGCGGGCGCCGAAATCGGCGAGCACCGCGCGAATCGTCTCCACCGGCAGCTTCAGGAGCCACCCCGCGAGCGCAGCCGCAGCCGCATTGGCAATGTTGTAGCGCGCCCGCCCTTCGAGCGTGATCGGCATTGCGGCAATATCGCCCAGATCGTGCGTCAGGGCACCGTCGTCCAGCAGCAGGCGCCCGTCGCGCACCGCGCAGCGCGGCACCTCCGTCGCATCCTCGGGCAAGGCCGCATGATCGACCGCGAACCACGCGATCTGCGGCGCCGACGGCGGCCCAAGCGCACGCAGCAGCGGGTCTTCAGCGTTGAGCACCAGCCAGCCGTGCGCAGCGACCGCGCGCGCGACGGTCAATTTGACGTTCGCCAGATCCTCGACCGAGTGCACGCCGTACTCGCCGAAATGGTCGGCGCTGATATTGGTCACCACCGCGATATCGGCATTCGCCAGCGCCAATCCGCGTCGAAGCAGGCCGCCGCGCGCGGTTTCCAGCACCGCCGCTTCGACATCGGTGCGTCGCAGCAGCTGGCGCGCGCCCGCAGGGCCGGAATAATCGCCGCTTTCGAGACGTTCGATGTCCATCGTATCGCCGACGAACAATCCGTCGGTGCAGGAATGCGCGGTGCGCAGCCCGTGCGCACGCAGCATCGCCGCGATCAGTCGTACGGTCGTGGTCTTGCCGTTGGAGCCGGTGACCAGGGCGGTCGGGATGGTACCCAGTGCCGACCACGGCACGTCGCCCGCCATGGGCAGCGCATCGATCGTCCAGGTTTGCCCGTGCACGCCAAGGCCGATACTCAGCGCATCGTCGTCATGCAGTGCGGGCAGGCCATGCGTCTGCGCGGCGTTCAACAGGGCAATGACATCCGGGCGGCGCTCGGCGCAAGCAAGACGCTTCAGCGTATGCAGCGCGGACGCGGTGTCGTGCGTGGACGGATATCCTGGCGCGTGAAAATCGTGATACCGGACGCTGGCGCACCACGCCCATTCGTTGATTTCGGTTGCCGTATACAGCTGGTCCGCCGGTGCGACGAACGCCAGCGATGTGGCGGTGCGATGCACGCGCACCACTGGTTCGGTCGCCAGCCAACCCAGTGCTTCGCGCGCAGCGTTCGCGCGCATCCACCACGCGGCTAGCGCGGCCGGATCGCGCGCCTGGG
Source organism: Lysobacter sp. (assembly GCA_043775395.1). GTDB lineage: Bacteria > Pseudomonadota > Gammaproteobacteria > Xanthomonadales > Xanthomonadaceae > Lysobacter_I. The sequence goes on from JAYVSK010000339.1 coordinate 3,229, forward strand.
TGCCCATGGTTTCGAGCGCCGCACCGCAGCCGGCAAAGTACACGTTCGACCCGGTGAGGCGCCGCGAATCCTCGAACGGCGGCTCTGAAGGCAGCAGCAGGATGGCGTTCAGTCGTCGCTTTCTCGCGAGATGAAGATGCCGCGCTCATCGCGGCTTACGCCTTCCCATTGCTCGGGCGAGAATCGCGGCTCCGCCGCCTCTTCTTCGACCGCCGCAGCAACCGCCACCGATGTTTTCTGCGGCATACCGTCGGGTTTGAACTTGATCACCTGCTTCCACGAGCGCACCAGCGCGTCGGCGAACACCAGCAGCACGTCGCCGGCCTGCGCCATGCGCAGCCCCGCGTCGATGGCGGCCTGCTCGTCGGGAATGATGCTGATCTGATGATCGGCGACGCCATGCTCGCGCAGGGTCGCAGCGATCAACAGCGGCACTTCGTCGGGTTTGCGCCCGCGCAGACCGTCATCGCGACGACAGATATAGTGATCGAAGCCGCCAGCGACCGCTTTGGCGATCTCGCGCAAGTCTTCGTCGCGACGATCGCCGGGCCCCGCCACCACCACGAGGCGCCGGCCGCTGACGTCGAGCCGCTTGGCCAGATCTGCCATCGCCCCAACCGCGTGCGCATTGTGGCCGTAGTCGAACAGCACTTTGAACGGATGCTCGTTAAACACATTCATTCGGCCCGGTGCCTGAAAGAAGCTGCTGTCGAACGTGCGCAGACCCTGGCGGATCGCGTCGAGTTTGATGCCCATCGAAAATGCCATCGCCGCGGCGAACATCGCGTTCTGCACGTTGTGCAGCGCCTTGCCTTCCAGTGTCGCCGGGATCAGATGCGTCCACAGCAGCGGAATGTGGCTGCCCTTGTCGTACAGCGTGATCATCTGGCCGTTGATGCCGCCCTCAAGCGCGCAGGCACGACCGCCGGCGCGGATATGTTCGCGCACCAGGCCGTGCGAAGGATTCATGGTGACGTAGCAGATGACTTTGGCGTCGGTATAGCCGCCCATCTTCAGCACATTGGGATCATCGGCGTTGAGCACCGCGCAGTCTTCGGCCACTTCAACCACAATCCGTTTGACTTCGGCCAGCTGCTCCAGCGTGTCGATGCCCTTCATGCCGAGATGATCGGACTGCACGTTCAGCACCGCACCGACATCGACCCGGGTCACGCCCATCCCGGCACGCAGCAGACCGCCCCGCGCGGTTTCCAGCACCGCGAAATCGATCTGCGGATCGGCCAGCACCATGCGCGCTGACACTGGTCCAGTCATGTCGCCTTCCACGGTGCGCTGTCCGTCGATATACACGCCGTCGGTGGTCGTGAGGCCGGGCGTGAAGCCGGTCATCTTGGCGATGTGCGCCAGCATGCGCGCAGTAGTAGTTTTGCCGTTGGTGCCGGTAATCGCGGCGATCGGCACGCGCGACGGTGCGCCCTGCGGAAACAGCATGTCGATCACCGGGCCGGCGGCGTCGCGCGGTTTGCCTTCGCTGGGCGCCACGTGCATGCGGAAGCCGGGCGCGGCGTTGACTTCGCAGATGCCGCCGCCGATGGTCTTGTAGCTTTCGGCGATGTTGGTGCTGAGAAAATCCACGCCGCCCACGTCCAATCCAATCGCCTTGATCGCACGCACCGCCATCTCGCGGTTGTCCGGATGGATGATATCGGTCACATCGGTCGCGGTGCCGCCGGTGGAGAGATTCGCGGTGGAGCGCAAATAGACGATGCGGCCCGCTTCGGGCACCGTGTCGGCGGTGACTTCAACGCGGGCCATCATCATCTCGGCCTGCGCGTCCAGTTCGATCCGGGTCAACACTTTCTCGTGACCCACGCCGCGACGCGGATCCTGATTCACGATTTCGACCAGCTCACGAATACTGTGACTGCCGTCGCCCACCACGTGACCGGGCGTACGCCGGGTCGCCGCGACCAGCTCGCCGTTGACTACCAGCAGGCGGTGATCGTCGCCTTCGCAAAACGTCTCGACGATGACCGAGCGCGAAATCTCTTTCGCCTTCAAAAAACCTTCGACCACTTCCTCATCGGTGCCGAGCTTGATCGAGATACCGCGGCCGTGATTGCCGTTGTAGGGTTTGGTCACTACCGGGAACCCGATCTTGCGCGCGGCGCGGCGCGCGGCGCCTTCGCTTTGCACCAGTTCCTGGCGCGGCACCGGCAGGCCCAGCGATCCCAGAATCTTGTTGGTCTCTTCCTTGTCGCTGGCCAGTTCCACCGCGATATGCGAGGTTTTCCCGGTCACAGTGGCCTGGATGCGCTGCTGGTATTTGCCGTGACCCAGCTGCACCAGCGACTGCTCGTTCAAGCGCAGCCACGGGATATTGCGGTCTTCTGCGGCCTTCACCAGCGACATCGTCGATGGCCCCAACGCGCGGCGCTGCGCATACTTGATGAACGTGTCGCGCGCTTCGGGCCAGTTCCAGTCTTCGGCCACGGCATCGGCCGAACGCAGCGCTTCGGGCAACAGCGAGCGCAGCAGTTTCATCGCCAGTTCGCCGGCCTCGATGCCCTCCTCGCGCTGCGCGTATTCGTAGACCACCGAATACACGCCGGGCCGGTCATCAATGCTGCGGGTCTTGCCGAAGGTCACGTCTTCGCCGGCCATGTTCTGCAGCTCGATTGCGACGTGTTCCAGCACGTGGCCCAGCCAGGTGCCCTCGCCTTCTTTCATGCGCCGGATCAAACCGCCCGGGCTGCGGTATGAACATCCGTGTTCGGCCAGCCCGGGCACCGCTTCGATCAAGGCATCGACAAACGCGTGGCCGAGCTTGCTGGTTGGCCATGCCTCCAACTTGCCGAGATCCAGTTCCAGCCGGATCACCGGGAAATGCGCATACAGTGAGGGGCCGACAAATACTGCACGATCGAGAATGCGCATGACGGAAACGGACTCCTGAAGGGTTATGTCTTTGGTGCAAGCAGCGCGCCCGCCGAAGCTTTGCGCGTGTGGAGGTTGAACGTAGCACCGGCAACCAGGATGTGGAAGCTCAGGCCCAGCAGACACACCGGCTCGCCCTCCTCCACTTGGGCCATCGAAGAAAACTGCAGACCGGCGGCATCGACGACGGTCACGCCGCCGCTGCCCAGCACTTCGACCACGTTATCCGGCGAAATCAGCGCTGCAGTGTCTTCGTCCAGACCGATGCCGATCGCGAACGGATTGAACGCCAGCGCCGCCGTGAGCCGGCCCAGCCGGTCGCGCTGGCGGAAATGCTGGTCGATGACGAAACGGTTGGTCAGTCCAAGTCCCGGTGCCAGCCGGACCATCCCGGCGATCGGCGTGGGGCCTTCTTCGCCGAACGCGATCATGTGTTCGCTCAGAAACGCCGCACCGGCGCTGGTGCCGGCCACGTGCGTGCCGCTGGCGTTGCACTGCCGGATCGTTTTCGCGACCGCAGTACCGCCCAGCAGCGTGCTGAGCCGCAGCTGGTTGCCGCCGGTAAAAAATACGCCGCTGGCCTGCTCGATCCGCGCCACCCGGCGCGGTTCGTCGGCATCGCGTCGGGTGTCGAAATCCATCACCTCCACTTTGGTAACACCGAGGTCGTTGAAGATCTCGACGTAACGCGGGCCGGTGGCGGCCAATCGGCTCGCGGTCGGAATCACCACGATATCGGCATCGGCACCGCCGCAGAGTTCGACGAAACGGGCAAGGATCGCGCGGTCGTTTTCTTTTTCCTCAGCGCCTCCGATCGGAATGATCCAACCGCGCGCTTCCCCGTCGGGAATTTTACTGGGACACATCAGGTTTCCTGAGCAAAAGTATTTGGCGAAAGAGTTGATTGATTCGTGTTCGGAAGTGCGTGTTCAGTGATGCCGATGCGTTGCGTGGTCGGGCAATTCAAATAGACCCGCGCGCAGCACTTCGCCATCGCGAACATGCCAGACGCCCTGCGCCATCACATCAGCGACATGGCCGTCGGCATCCAACGATACGAGATCGGCATCGGCGCCCACCAAAATGCCGCCTTTGCCCGTAAGCCGCAGATGCCGCGCGATATTGCTGGTGAACGCCGGCAGCACCGCATTGAGCGCATGCCCGCGCATCAGCAGTTCGCGCACCGTATCCAGCAGCGCGTGCGCACTGCCGACGTCCATCCGGCACATCCGGCCATCGCGATCGAAGGTGGGTAGACAGCCGCCAGCGTCGGAACTCATGGTCAAACGCTCGGCCGGGGCGCCCGCGACGTGATAGCGCTCCCACGCATCGGCGGCGGACCACGCATCTTCGCCCTCGTCGACCGGGAAGGCGGTGATATCGACCGTGCAGCCGCGCTGAGCCAGCGCCAGCGCTTCCTCGAACAGCGCCTTGCGCCGATTGATATGGGTGGGATGAAACACCTGCGCCGGCAGCTCGGTTTCATCCAGCGCACGCCGCACCAGATCGAGCCCACGCGCACCGTTGCCCAGATGCAGATGCAGCACACCCGCCTTGCCGGTCATCAGCCCGGCGACGTGGGTGTCGGAAGCGATGCGCAGAAATTCATCGAAGGTCGGCTGGCTGGAGCGGTGATCGCTGATCGCCAGCTCACCCACGCCGATCACCGGATCCAGATAGACGATGTCGCCGCGCACGCTGCCTGTCAGCGTGACCGGCGGCAGGTGATAGCCGCCGCACCAGGCAAACGCACTCAGCCCCCGCTCGCGCAGCGCATGCACCGACGCCAGCAGCTCGCCGGGCGTGCGCGCCAGATCGTCGGTGCCCAGCACCCCAACCACCGTCGTCACTCCGGCCGTGGTGAACCGCGACAGCGGCACCGGCGGCACCCGCGTCGCAAATCCGCCCTCACCGCCGCCGCCGGTGACATGCGCGTGACCGTCGATCAAGCCGGGAATCAGCCGCTTGCCGCCCAAATCGATGGTTTCAAGGCCAGCAATGACCGGCCCTGTTTCATCGGCGGCGCCCATCCACAGAATCTTGCCTCCACCGATCAACAACTGGCGTATCCCCAAATCTTCCGGCGCGAACACGGTAGCGTTTTGGATAAGGGTCAACGTGGCGGACGGATCAATGTCGGTACGGATAAGCATCCGGCATTCTAGCGGGAGCGGTTGGGCAAAGCCGCTGTCTGGATCATTCTCGATATTGCGGAGTCGGAGCTGTGTGGTTCCGGCTACCGCCTGCCCTGGTCTGGCGGAAGCGGTGAGATGCACTCGGACCATCCCTGGCCCTCGCCCTGCGGGCAGCTTCGCTGTGCACATCTATCCGGCCCGCGCTTACGCACGGGCGCTCGAGGGCGCGCGGCACTGCCGCGCGAAACCCCGTCTCGCCCTGCCGATGTGTCGAACTCAGTCAGTCCGTCCACCCGCCGCTTCCGCCAGATATACAAAAGCCCC
>JAYVSK010000340.1:0-2328 GCA_043775395.1 Lysobacter sp.
GAGCACCAGGAGCTGCCGTTCGAGCAGGTGGTGGAAGTGGTGAATCCGGCGCGCAGTCTTGGGTATGCGCCGATCTTCCAGACCATGTTCGCGTGGCAGGGTAACGAAGCTGGCACGCTGCGGTTTGAAGGTCTGACCGCGCGGCCCCTGCGTTTGCCGCATGCGACATCGACTTACGATCTGACCTTGAGCCTGAGCGAGTCGCCGCTGGGCGGGATCGAGGGTGCAGTCGAATACGCGACGACGCTGTTCGATGCGGCGACGGTGCAGCGCTATGTTGGCTATCTGCAGCAGGTGCTGCGCGGAATGGCCGAGGACGCGAACCAACCGGTGAACCGGCTGCCGCTATTGGGCGAGGACGAATACCGGCAGGTGACGCATCCGCGTGTGGAAACCGCGTTACTGGATCGTGATGCGCCGATCCATACAGGCTTTGAGCGTTATGCGGCGGCGATGCCGGATGCGGTCGCAGTGACCTGGGAAGGAGCGTCGCTGACGTATGCCGAACTCAACGCCCGCGCGAACCGGCTGGCGCACTGGCTGCGCAGTCGGGGCGTGGGCCCGGAAACGCTGATCGCGGTGTGCCTGTCGCGTTCGCCGCGCGCGCTTGAAGCGATGCTCGCAGTGCTGAAAGCCGGCGGCGCATATTTGCCGCTGGATCCGCAGTCTCCGGCGGAGCGCGTGCGCGATGTTCTTGCCGATGCGCGGCCGCGTGCGGTGCTGGTCGATACCGGCACTGCACAAATGATGCTGGCGATCGATGCGGGCAGCGTGTTCGATATCGAAGCCGACGCATCGCAGTGGCAAGCGCAGCCTGTCCACGACCCGATGCTGGAACAGTCCGGTCTGCGTCCCGAGCATCTGGCGTATGTGATCTACACGTCCGGCTCGACCGGCACGCCCAAGGGTGTGATGATCGAGCATCGACAGATCACTGCGATCCGCGCGGCATGGGCGCAGATCGATGCGCTGCGTCCGGGTCTGGTGCATCTGCAGATGGCGAATATCGCATTCGACGTATTCACTGCCGACTGGATCCGTGCGCTGAGTTTCGGCGGCACGCTGGCGATGTGTTCGCAGGCGCACTGGTCCGACAGCGCGGCTCTGTACCGTTTCATGCGCGATCAGGGCGTGACGTTCGCGGATTTCGTCCCCGGCGCACTCAACACGCTGATCGCGCATCTTGAGGATGCCGGCGGCGATCTGACATTCATGGAAACGCTGCTGTGCGGTTCGGATTTATGGACCCGCGAAAGCGCCGAGCGGCTGCGTCGACTGTGCGCCGACCGCGTGCGCATCGCCAACGCCTATGGTCTGACCGAAGCCGCAGTCGACAGCACGCGTTATCCGGTCGGCGCGCTGCCGCTACGCACAACCGGGACGCTGCCGATTGGCAAAGCGATCCCTAATGTAGCCGTCTACGTGCTGGATGCGCAGCGTCAACCGTGCCCGGTGGGGGTGATCGGCGAACTGCATGTCGGCGGCGCCGGACTGGCGCGCGGTTATCTCAACCGGCCCGAGCTGACCGCAGCCCGATTCATCGATCATCCGTTCATGGTCGGCGACCGGCTGTACCGAACGGGCGATCTGGCGCGGCGGCGGTCGGACGGCGATCTGGAATACCTGGGCCGCAACGACTTCCAGGTCAAGATCCGCGGCTACCGGATCGAACTGGGCGAAATCGAAGCCAAGTTGACCGGCCTGCCGGGCATTCGCGAAGCGGTGGTCCTGGCCCGGCAGGACACGCCGGATCAGCCTGCGCGGCTGGTCGCGTACTACGAGTGCGACCTGCCGGCCGGTACGACATTAGAGGCGCTGCGTTCCGGCCTGCGCGCGGTGCTGCCCGATTACATGGTGCCGACGGCTTACGTGGAGATGGCGGCGTGGCCGTTCACCGCCAACGGCAAGCTGGACCGCAAGGGGCTTCCGGCGCCGGAGCGTTCGGCCGCTGGCGGAGCAACGTCCTATGCCGCTCCGGAAGGTGCGCTGGAAGCGGGTCTGGCCGGAATCTGGGCGCAACTGCTGGGCGTTGATCGCGTGGGCCGTCACGACAATTTTTTCGAATCAGGCGGACACTCGCTGCTTGCGGTTCGACTGATCAGCATGGCGCGAAAACAGCTGGGCATCGAGGTCGCGCTGACCGCGCTGTTCCTGTCGCCGACAGTCGCTGAATTGGCGATGCGCCTGAAAACCGACAAGAATGAGACCGTGCCAACAGGAAATCCCCCCATGGTGTCCAAAGCATTATTGAGCCAGATGACGCCAGCGCAGTTCCGCGCGCTGCGGCGTCAGGCCCAATCGATTCAACCGCTGCCGCGCGACGGCCGC
>JAYVSK010000341.1:0-5215 GCA_043775395.1 Lysobacter sp.
CCGGCGCGTTTCGCGCGCGCACTGAGCAATGCGCACAGTTCGGCCGCGCGCTGCTTGTGCGGCAGGGTGACGTTGCCGCCCTCGCCGCCGCCGCGCGCGAACGACGACAGCGTGCCGGCGAAATCGCCGGGCGCACACTCGATCGCGGTATAGTCCATGGGAATGCAGGACTGCTTCGCGAACGCCCGATGGATTTTCGGCGACAGCGAATGCAGTACCGGATGACCGAAGACGGCGTAACGTTTCATCGGAGATTCCTTTAGGCTTGGTCGAATCGATTGTAAGCAGGCCACAATATTTGTTGACGCTGCCTATCCAAAGTGCTCATTTGGGCGGGCTCGAGACGAGCAAAACACAAGGAACTTGATCGTGTACAAAAGTATTGGACTGCTACTTATCGTAACGCTTCTGTCCCAGCCTGCGATAGCCGCAACCCCGCCCCCTGCCAGCGAAGATGCACCTTTGCCGGGGGAGTTTCGGGCAAATGTCATCCCGGACAGCTTTCTCTATCGGACGTCCGTCAGCCAGCCGCCTGTTTTGAACCCTGGACCGGTACCCGCATTGACGGGTGACGAGCTCATCGAAGTCGCCTACACAGATGAAGCGGGCGTACTGTAAGACGTCCAGCTCAATCTGACCCGGGCCACGGCCAAAGTGCTGCAGGGTGGATTGGTGATGGGGTATGGAACTTTGACGCCGATCGAAGTTACAACCCTGCGCGAAGCCGGCCGAAACGCTGCCGCAAGCGCTACAGTCGTAGAAGGAATTATCCTTGTGATCTTGGGCGCGGTTGTGGAGGTAGTGGCCACGATTATTTATTCTGAATGGGCGGACCAGCGTGAATGCCGGCGTGGTGTCATTGCCGGCAACAACCAGATTGTTCGTGACATCCGGGCATGTCAAAGCCAGGGAAGGGGTTTCGTCATCCACGACAGTACGGCGGCTACTTGCGGCGCGGGAGCGGGAGCGACCTGCAATTAACGCAAGCGCGAATGTTGAAAAATCTCCCGGCAGATGGATTCAGCTGGGGGTTCTATGTGCGGCGGTGTATTTTTTAATATCGCTCCCTTACTCCCTCTACGAGCAAGTTGAGGGCAAAGTGAGTACGCGTACGATTATATTTTCGATGGCAACACAAACGCCAGCCGTCACCGAGCGAACACAAAAAAATCTGCGCATCTCCGGCCATCGAGTCGCCGCACGATGTTCTGCGGACGAAGCGGATATCAATGCAGATCAAACGCTATCGGTAAAACGGAAAAATCCTTTGGAGGCGCGACAATTCTGCAGGATCGACACTGATATCCACGAGGGAGATTCATCCGTCAATGATGTCGATATCATCAATGCCATGGGGTTTTCGGCCAGCTGGCAACTGCGTGAATTCAGAAGTTTTTACGGATTTCAGGGCCATATCAGCCGTTACGAAACTATCTGGATGTCGGTGGAGACCGGCTTCTGGCTGATTGTCTTTTGTCTGATTTTCGATCTTCGCCAGGACTTCGCCAATGCCGGCACCTTGTTGCGCAGAAGGCCAGCAGTAGTGTTGCTGCCGCCCTTCGCCAAAATGGCGGGGTTGGTGCTAGGTCACGCAGTCACCGACTATTTTCTTGCAATCGACTTGAAGGTGACCGGGTTCATCGGATCGATGATCCATGCGCCGGTCGTCGAAGAAATTCTGTTCCGCGCGATTCTGTTCACGCTGATCGCGAAATATTCAAACGTCTGGTTTTCGGCGCTGTATGTTTCCGCTATTTTCGCGTTCGATCACGGCTACTCTCCCGCAGCCACGTTTGGTGTGTTCACCTCTGCGCTGGCGTTGCAGTATCTGTACGTCCGCTACAAAAGCGTCACACTGTGCGTGATGGCGCACATGTTCATCAATGCGGCTCCCTATTTCGCATATCTGCTCAAGCTCAAGTCATTGCTCGCATAGCCAGCGGACTGTCTATGATATGAGAATAGCCAGTCTTGCTTCGCGAACGTCTGATGGATTTTCGGCGACAGCGAATGTAATACTGGATGACCGAAGACGGCGTAGCGTTTCATGGCGTGAGCTTCCGGGTGTAGACGTGCTGGGTCTTGTCGTGGGCGTAACCGATCTGCTGGTAGAACGGCTGCGAAGCCTCTCGCGACAGGCTGGAACGGATCACCAGGGTGTCAACGCCGCGCCGCCAGGCCCACGCCTCGGCGGCGGCCACCAGCGAGCCGCCGGCGCCCTGTCGACGCATGCGCGGATCGACCACCAGCGCGACCAGTTCGATGCGGTCGCTGAACTGCAGCAGGCTGCGGTGTTCGGCGGCGGCGAAGCCGACCGCACTGTCTGCGTCGTCCAGCACGAAGAACGCATGCGTTGGGCGATCGAGCAGGCGCACGAACCGCTGCGCGATGCCGGCCGGGTCCAGCGCCGGATCCAGCAGCAGCGACAGCCGCGCGATCTCCGCAGCATCTTCCGACGCTGCGCGGCGTACCGAAAACGTCTGGGTCATCTCTGCGCTCATGTTGTTTCGCGCAGCCAGCGCGCCGCGTCCAATGCGAAATAGCTCAGCACCGCATCGGCACCGGCACGCTTGAACGCGACCAGGGCTTCCAGCGCGCACGCGCGCTCGTCCAGCCAGCCGTTCTGCGCCGCGGCTTTCAGCATCGCGTATTCGCCGCTGACCTGATAGACGAACGTCGGCGCGCCGAATTCGTCCTTCACCCGACGCACGATGTCCAGATACGGCAGGCCCGGTTTGACCATGATCATGTCCGCGCCTTCGTCGAGATCCTGCGCGACTTCGCGCAGCGCTTCGTCGGCGTTGGCCGGATCCATCTGGTAGCTGTATTTATTGCTTTTACCCAGCGCGCCGGCCGAGCCCACCGCGTCGCGGAACGGGCCGTAATAGCTGCTGGCGTATTTGGCGGCGTAGGAGAGGATGCGGGTGTGGATGTGGCCGCCGACTTCCAGCGCCTCGCGGATCGCGCCGATGCGGCCGTCCATCATGTCGCTGGGCGCGACTACATCGGCACCGGCGCGCGCGTGCGACAGCGCTTGCTGCACCAGCGCTTCCACGGTCTCGTCGTTGACCACGTAACCGCTGTCGTCGATCAAGCCGTCCTGGCCGTGCGAGGTATACGGGTCCAGCGCGACATCGGTGATGATCCCAAGCTCCGGGAAGCGCGATTTCAGCGCACGCACCGCGCGCTGCATCAGGCCGTCGTCGTCCCATGCAGCCACGCCATCCAGCGACTTGGCCTCCGACGCGGTCACTGCGAACAACGCCAGCGCCGGCACGCGCAGTTCGCTGGCCTGTTCGGCGACCTTCAGCAGTTCGTCGATCGACAGGCGTTCGATGCCGGGCATCGACGCGATCGGCGTGCGGCCGTCGTGTTCGTGGACGAACACCGGATAGATGAGATCGTTGGTGGTGAGAAGGTGTTCGCGCATCAATCGACGCGAGAACTCGCTGCGGCGCATGCGGCGTAGGCGTGTGTAGGGAAAGGTCATGGCGGAATGATACGCCCGGCCACTTGGTTTCTGTGGGAGGGGCTTCAGCCCCGATCGAGTGCAGCGACGCGTCTGTCGGGGCTGAAGCCCCTCCTACAAAAAGACACCCTACAATCGCCCGATGCGATGGTTTCGTTCCCTGCCGCCGATGGCCCGCGTTTGCCTGCTGTTTCTGGGCGGGCTGGCGTTGCTATGCTGGATCGGGCCGCTGTGCATCGGCTTCGATCCGCACCGGCCGGATTGGAATGCGCTGTCGGTGGCGCCGGGCGTGGGCGGGCACTGGTTCGGTACGGATGCCATCGGTCGCGATGTGTTGGCGCGCACGCTAGCGGGTGGGCGTTTATCGCTGACGGTCGGGTTTCTCGCCAGCGTGGTTGCGCTGGTGGTGGGGTTGGGCTTTGGCGCCAGCGCCGGACTGGCGGGCGGCTGGGCGGAGCGGCTGATGCTGCGCGTGCTGGACATGTTCAGCGCGCTGCCGTTCTTGCTGATCGTGATTCTGCTGCTGACGCTGTTCGAGCGTTCGCTGTGGCTGCTGCTGATGGCGATTGGCGGCTATGTCTGGATCGATCTGGCGCGGGTGATGCGTGCGGAAAGCGCGCGGCTGCGCGAGATGCCGTTCATGCTGGCGGCCACCGCTGCGGGCGCGAGTTTCGGCCAGCGGCTGCGCTGGCATGCGCTGCCCAATCTGCTGCCGCTGGCGTTCGTGTATCTGGGGTTGATTCTGCCGCAGGCCATTCTGGTCGAAAGCTTCCTCGGTTTTCTTGGACTGAGCGTAGACGAACCCTCCGCAAGCTGGGGCACGCTGCTGTCCGAGGGCGTGCAGGAACTCGACAGCGCGCCGTGGACGCTGCTGTTTCCGGCGGGGTTTCTGGTCGCCACGCTGGCCGCGTTTCAGTTTCTGGGCGATTCGCTGCGCGATTGGCTGGATGTGCATGCTGCTGACAGCCGCACCGTTGACAGTCGCGGTGTCGACGGCCGCGCCGCGCCGCGCGCCGGTGTTGAAACCGAATCCGCTGCCGGATGACGCTGTCGCTGCGCCAGCTCGCGGTCGATGTCGGCGCACGCCGGTTGCTCGGTCCGCTCGACCTCGATCTGTTGCCGGGGCGGTGCCTCGGCGTGGTCGGCGAAAGCGGCAGCGGCAAGAGCCTCACCGCGCTCTCGCTGCTGGGCCTGCTGCCGCCGGGACTGCACGCCACGGGCGCGTTGTCTTGCGATGGTGCCGACATCGCACTGGGTTCGCGGGCGCATGTCGCGCTGCGCGGACGCAGGCTGGGCTGGGTGCCGCAGGATCCGCTGGCCGCACTGCATCCGCTGCGCACGGTCGGCGCGCAGCTGATCGAAACCCTGCGCGTGCACAGGCAGCCGCAATCGCAGGCGCGCGCGCTGCTGGAACGCGTGCAGCTGTCCGAGCCCGATGCCGTGCTGCGGCGCTATCCGCACCAGTTCTCCGGTGGGCAGCGGCAGCGCATCGCGATCGCGCTGGCGCTGTGCAGCTGGCCGAGTTATTTAATTGCCGACGAACCGACGTCCGCGCTCGATGCGCGGATCGCGCGCGAAGTGCTGGATCTGCTCGACACGCTGCGGCGCGAGGATGGTCTTGGCCTGATGCTGATCAGCCACGATCTACCGCTGGTCGGCGCGTATGCCGAACGTGTGCTGGTACTGCGGCACGGCGAGGTGGTCGAACGCGGCGAGACGCGCGAGGTCTTCGCGCATCCGCAGCAT
>JAYVSK010000342.1:0-8527 GCA_043775395.1 Lysobacter sp.
ACCATCGCGCGGATATCGTTGATGTCGTTGACCACGCGGGTGTTGAGATCGTCGACCAGCAGGATGCCTGCAACTTGGTTCACGCGGTCCACCCACGGCGTGAAACCGAACGCGCCGGGGCTGGAGACGATCAGCGGCGACGACGGGTCGATCCACTGACCCAGGCCATAACCGGAGCCGGTCGAGGTCGGCGGCCGCGAGATGTCGACGGTGCCAACGGTGCGGTCGGTCGCCATGAACTCGATGATGGCGCGGCTCAGGAAGCGGCGGTTCGGCGTGCAGGACAGCAGCAGCGTGTTGTCCAGACAGCCGTAGGCCAACACCATATCGACCACTTTGCCGTAATCCTCCAGCGTGCTGCGCACGCCGCCGGCGATGCGCGGGTTGCTGTTGCGCACGTAACCGGGCTGGGTTGAGGAGGTGGCGAAGTCGGTGGCGCCCATGCCCAGCGGCGTGATTATTTCGGCAATGAAAATGTCGTCCCAGGCGTTGCCTGTTGCCAGCTCCGCCATGCGCCCAGCGACCTGCATCGAATTGCCGCCGTAGGAAAACACCTTGCCGGGCTCGCCGATCAGCGGCTCCTGCAGGATCTGCTGCGCGCAGCTGGCGAGGGTGTACAGCGGATTGGACATGCAGCTGTTGTCGCCGCCCGGCAGCGCGCTGGTATGCGAGAACAGCTGGGCCAGCGTGATCGCGCGCTTCGACGCTTCAATGCTTGGGAAATACTGGCCGACGGTGTCGGTCCAGCGCATCTGGCCTGTGTCCACCAACCTTGCGACCGTGAGCGCCGACAGCCATTTACTGGCCGAAGCTATGCGGATGCGCGTGCCCAGGGTGTAGCCGCCAAACGCGCGGCGGTACACCACGTTGCCATGTTGGTTGACGCGCAGCGATGCGCCATCAAGGCGGTGGGCCGGCACGAAAGTCTGCATTTCCGCGCCGACCGGAGAAAAATTGTAAATCGGCACCGCGCGCGCGGCGGCACCGACGCCGAGCAGCAGGGTCAGACCGAATGCAACCGTCAGGATTCGTAACATGGTGCCGCTTCCAAAGGGTGGGTGCTGACATCAACGCAGGCCCGGGATCGCCGTTGACGGCTCGGGCCGCTCATGTCCGCTCAAGTTGTAAGCACTTGTGTCCCGAGCGGCTTGCATCCGCACAGGATGCGGGTTTAATGATCTGCACTTTCCGCAATCATCGAGGCGAGACAGCCATGACACAGCTTCCACCGCTTCCCGGTATCGCACTCGGCCGCTACCGGCACTACAAGGGTGGCGAGTATCAGGTCATCGATCTGGCCAGACACAGCGAAACGCTGGAAACGCTGGTGGTGTATCGGGCGCTGTACGGCGAATGCGGGCTGTGGGTTCGGCCGTATGCGATGTTTGTCGAACAGATCGAAGTCAATGGCCGTTTGCAGCAGCGGTTCGCGCCATTGAATGAAGCGCCTTAGGCCATGGCGGCTTTCGCAACGCTGCCGCCGCGCCGATGACAGAGAAACCGTCGAATGCCAAGCCAACGAAGTTTCCCGACGCTGATGCTCGTCGCCGCGCTGTCCTCCTGCGCGTCCACTGCGCCGCTGAGGTGCCGCCATGATGAGCAGGCACTGGTGACCACCACGCTGTATTTCGGCACCGCTACAACAACGGGCGTCGTCAGCCGCGAGGAGTGGCTCGCCTTTCTGGCGGACAGCGTGACGCCGCGGTTTCCGTAGGGGCTCACAGTGGCGGAGGTTTCGGGTCAATGGCGTACCGCCAGCGGCGAGATCGTTCGAGAAGCCTCGCATGCGCTGACCCTTGTCCACCCGAACGATACGGCAAACGACAGCGCGATCGACCAGATCATTGCGCGCTACAGATCCAGCTTCGCGCAGGAAGCCGTCATGAGGGTCCGTTCACCGTCGTGCGTCTCGTTCTAATCCAACGATCACTGTCGATATGGCATGATCGCGTCGATCAAAATGATGCGCGGCCAGCCTATCCGCCAGAATTCACGAAGAGCCAATGATCGTATGACCCTGATCGACATCGGCGCCAACCTCACCCACGACAGCTTCGATCATGACCGCGAGGCCGTGCTGCAGCGCGCGCGCGCTGCCGGTGTGACCAAGATGATCGTCACTGGCGCCAGTCGCGAACATTCGCCGAAGGCGCTGCTGCTTGCGCAGACATCTCCGGGCGAGCTGTTCGCCACCGCCGGCGTGCATCCGCATCACGCAGTGGAATACACCGACGAGTGCGACGCCGAAATGCGCGAACTGCATACGCATCCCGAAGTGGTGGCAGTGGGCGAATGCGGGCTGGACTACCACCGAGATTTCTCGCCGCGTCCGGCGCAGCGCAGAGCGTTCGAGCGCCAGCTGCAGCTGGCGTCTGAACTAGGCACGCCCGAAGCCCGCAAGCCACTGTTCCTGCATCAGCGCGACGCGCACGACGACTTCGTGGCGATGATGAAGAACTTCGACGGCCGACTGGGCCCGGCGGTGGTCCACTGTTTCACCGGGACGCGCAGGGAATTGTTCGAGTGCCTCGATCAGGACTGGCACATCGGCATCACCGGCTGGCTGTGCGACGAGCGCCGCGGCCTGCATCTGCGCGAGCTGGTGAAACATATTCCGGCAAACCGGCTGATGATCGAAACCGACGCGCCGTATCTGCTGCCGCGCACAGTGAAACCGCAGCCGTCGCACCGACGCAACGAGCCGATGTATCTCGCGCATATCGTCGAGGAACTTGCGCGCGATCGCGGTGAAACGGTGGAAGCGGTCGCCGCTGCGACGACCGCAACGGCGACGGCGTTTTTTGGGATCAGCGGCGTGTAGGCCGGCCCGGAAATCCAACGCATCTATAACAAGATAGCCGACATACCGCCGGTCATCCGCGTGGATTAGACGGTAATCAATACATCAAACCGCCGAAACAGTCGCGCAACTGCCCAAAGCTACTGGGGATCGAAGCATCCTTCCTGACATAGCGCAAACACTTCAACACAGTCCTGCATTGAGCCACCTTCGGCCCAACATTCGGATTGTAAGGTTCTGCAGGCCCGCTCGCAGATCGGGTCATAGGCGGATGCCGAGGTCAATCCCAGTCCAAGCGAAAACGCGAATGCCGCAGCAACACAGAACTTTTTCTTGTTTTTCATCATCGTTCCTTTGATCGCTGTGTGCGATTGCAAACCGCATCGCACTTCGGTTTGGCAGGGCTTCCTGCCGGAATGTTTCACAACGCTACTGATTAAAATATGGTGCTTGTGAACATCTTGAATGACGCTGTTCGCAATCGTATTGCCGGAGCTTTCAATGCCTAGGACTTCTTGTTGACCTGCATGATCGCTTCGCGGATCGCCGCCTCGCGAAAACCGTCGATCCTGCGTTCGCCGATGTACAGCAGCGGGACGCCGAGTCCGCCTTTGGCGATGAATTCGGCGTTGGCGGCTTCAGATTTGTCGATTTGATACTCGGTGAATGTCACGCCACTGGAAGCGAACAGTTCACGTGTCTTCGCGCAATATGGGCATGTCGTGGTCGAATACATGACGATCGGGTTACCCGCTTTTACATAAAGATCGCGATGGTCGCCCACCGCGTATTCCGGAGGCGGAAACATGTCGTGATACAGCGCGGAAACGCGCGGGCCTGCGTACAAGCCAATGGCGAAGCAGGCCGGGATGAGCAGCACTGCCAGAATGGTTTTGATCAACTTGGGCATGGAAACTCCTTGACTGAACCCACAGGGATCATACTGAAACAGTGCAATACGCTCGCCTCAAAACGCTAGGGCATTCTTCTTCAAGCCTGCGGTCCTTAACGCCGTCGCGTCATGTGTGCGTGCTTCGTCAGCGCCCCGCAGGCAGGCATTGCACATGATGCCCGTCAGTTAAACCGAACTGGATTTTTTACGTACGGCGCGGTTCCATTTTGGTAGAGCGGCCTTCAGGCCGCTCTACCGAGCGCATATGGGCCTTAACTGACTGACATGAGGTATTGCACCGCACTGCGGGGATTAGCCCGACAAAATAATCGGCCCCAACCAAGCCTCAGTGATATCAGGGGCAGAACGTCGCGCGACAGCTGTAGTAACGCTGTACGCAGCTGCCAATGCATTGTCCGGCTTCGGTATCGTCGACATCATCGCATCTGGCGATACAGGATTCGAGGTTCCACCCGCAGGATTTGCATCGATAATCGATGACCGTTTGCGCCGATGAGGCGCCAATTCCGGCCGCAGTGATTGCGGTGTAGACACCGAGCATGATGATCGTTTTGAGTTTCATCGCTTTCATTCCTTGAGTTTTGGATGGGGTAACACGTGGAGGCTTGCGAGAAATACGCTGCGAGCGACACTTCCAGCTGATTTTCCATATTCCGACGTATTGGCGCTTGTTACGTCGATGGCATTTTGTCCGCTGCAATCGTTCTCTGGGTCATAACCTAGATCAAATCAGCAAATTTTGCCAGCAGGGCCTTGGTGGAAAATCGCCTGGTACATCAGCAATACGGCGAACGGCGCTGTCGCTGTCCAGCGCAGGGAGTCAGTACACGGCAAGTTCACCGCAGCCCTGCAGATCAGGTTCGCCCTGCACGGAGATGACGACCCGCTGCGGATACTTGGCATTGATGCCATCGGTACAGAATGCGGTGGTGATGTCGATGCGGATGGTCTTCCGGCCTTGCGGGGTATCCAGGGCGCCGTCCAGCGTGATCGGCGCGCCTCGCGATGGGCCGGGCGTGCCGCGATAGAAGATGTCTCCGTACCTGCGGACATGGTCTTTCTTCCAGACCAGCTGAACGCTGTGACGCATCTGTCCTTCACTGCGCACATGGATCGTCCATTGTTTACCCATGTATTCGCCTTGGCCCATGAACGCAGGCACCGGGCTGACCTTGCCCACCATGTCCGGCGACAGCTTGCCGGAGGTGCCGGGCGGCGGGCCGGAAGCCGCCAGGTCCGGCGCTGCAGCTTTGGTTGGGGCGGTGGCGGTGCAGGCGGCAAGGAGCGCACTGGCGACAAACGCGACAACGAAGATGTTCTTCTGCATACGCATGGGAGGTTTCCGGTTATTTGGGTGCAGGGTATCAACGCATCGGCGCGATGAACGGGGCTGGGGCGTCGGGTTCAGCTGCGCAGCCCCACACCGCGCTTCAGCAGCAACAGGCTCAAGCCGCCAAGCGCGATGACGAAACCCAGCATCAGCGCATACGCCAGCCACAGCGGCACATCGGACACGCCGAGCAGGCCGTAGCGGAACGCATTGACCATGTAGAAAATCGGATTGAGATGGGTCGCGGCTTCGGCCCAGGCAGGCAGCAGTTTCACCGAATAGAACACGCCGCCCAGATACGTGAGCGGGGTAAGGATGAAGGTCGGCACGATGGCGATGTCATCGAATTTCTTTGCGTACACCGCGTTGACGAAACCGGCGAGCGCGAAAATGGTCGCGCCCAGAATCACCGTGCTCAGAGTGACGAGGGGATGCGGCATGCGCACCTTGGTGAAGAACATCGCGATGGCCAGCACGATCGCGCCGACCAGCAGCCCGCGCAGCACCGCGCCGGCGACATAGCCGCCCAGAATCACCCACGACGGCATCGGGCTGACCAGCAGTTCTTCGACATGGCGGCCGAACTTGGCGCCGAAAAAGCTCGATGAAATATTGCCGTAGCTGTTCTGGATGATGCTCATCATCACCAGCCCGGGCACGATGAAATCCATGTACTTGATGCCGTCCATTTCGCCGACGCGCGAACCGATCAGGCCGCCGAAAATCAGGAAATACAGGGTCATAGTGATCGCGGGCGGCACCAGCGTCTGCCCCCAGATGCGCAGGATCCGCGCGACTTCGCGACGGACGATGGTGTACAGCGCGGTGCGGTGACGCTGGCCGACGCTGGCCTGTGCGTCGGCGGTCTGCTGCGCGCTCATACCGCCACCTCCAGGTTATTGTCGCCGGTGAGTCTGACGAACAATTCCTCGAGGCGGTTGGTCTTGGTGCGCATCGAACGCACCCGGATGCCGGCGGCGTCCAGCGCGGCGAAGACCTGGTTCAATTCCATTGCGCGGGGTTTTTCGATGTCGATGGTGTGATCGTCTTCGGCCAACAGGGTCGCGCCTGCGATCTTCGGCAAGACCGCCGGCAATGTGCTTTCGATATCCAGCAGGAAACCCTCCACATCCAGCTTCGCCAACAGCGCTTTCATCGGGCCTTCTTCGACGATCCGGCCTTTATCGATGATCGCCAGATTGCGGCAGAGGCTTTCGGCTTCTTCCAGATAATGGGTGGTCAGAATGATGGTAGTGCCGGACGCGTTGATTTCTTTCAGCGTCTTCCACATGCCGCGGCGGATTTCGATATCGACACCGGCGGTGGGCTCGTCCAGAATCAACAGCTGCGGGCTGGTCATCATCGCGCGGGCGATCATCAGCCTTCTTTTCATGCCGCCCGACAGTGTGCGGCTCATCTTGTCGGCCTTGTCCCACAGCTGCGCTTCTTTGAGCACCCGCTCGGCGCGTTCGCGTGCAACGGCGCGCGGGACGCCGTAGAAGCCGGCGTAGTTCACGCAGATGTCGAACGGTTTCTCGAACATATTGAAGTTGATTTCCTGCGGCACCAGACCGATCAGGCGCATCGCAGCGTCACGCTGGGCGACAATGTCCACGCCAAAGATACGGACCTCGCCGGAGGTTTTGTTGACCAGCGAGCTGGTGATGCCGATCAAGGTCGACTTGCCGGCGCCGTTGGGGCCCAGCAAGGCGTAAAAATCGCCGGGAGCGACATCCAGCGACACGCCCTTGAGGGCCTCGACGCCGTTGTCGTAGGTTTTGCGCAGGTCATGGATCGAAAGCGCCGGCGCGTTGGCGCCGGAGGCGGAATCTGGAATCATCGGGGGTCCTCGCCGCCGCAGGCAAGGGAACGGAACGGCGGAACCGCTAGTATAGGCGGCAGTGCCGGCTTGCCCCCGGCAACACTCCTTTCCACATGAGTTTCCCTACGTGCCCGCTCATTTCCCACTCAAACTTGTCGGCCGCCGGATGCTGGCCCCCACCATCGCCCATCTCAACTTCGTCCGCGACGACGGCGAGCCGTTGGACTATATTCCTGGTCAATTCGTGCAGGTGCATTTCCAGTACGCGGACGGCACCGCGACCAAGCGCAGCTATTCGCTGGCCACTCAGCACGACCATACACTGGGCCCGGGCGAAGGGGTGGAGATCGCGGTGAGCTATGTCACCGGCGGTGCGGCCACGGCGTTGTTCGAGGAACTGCCGCTGGGCGGACAGATCGAAGCCAGCGGGCCCTACGGCCGCTTCTGCCTGATGCCCGCCGACGCCAACCGCCGCTATCTGTTGATCGGCACAGGGACCGGCATCACGCCGTATCGGGCGATGTTGCCGCAGCTGGCGGCGCAGATCGCTGACCGCGGCATCGAGATCGTGCTGCTGTTCGGCGCACGCACGCCGGAAGAACTGCTGTACGGCGACGAATTCCGCGCGTTTGCGAACGCACATCCGAACTTCCGTTTCGTGCCGTGTTTCTCGCGCGAATTGCCGGGCGCGGACTCGCCGCACGCGCACGCCGACGTGCGCAAGGGCTACGTGCAGGACCAGCTGGCCGAATTCGCGCCGCAGGCCGAGGGCGACATCGCCTACCTGTGCGGCAATCCGAACATGGTCGATGTGTGCTTCGAGACGCTGAAGGGCCAAGGCCTGCCGATCCCGCAGATCCGCCGCGAGAAATACGTCAGCAGCAAGTAAGGCACCAGCGCTTTACTGTAGAAGCGGCGGCTTTCAACAGCCGAATGGCTGGTCAAGTCGCGAAGTAGAACCCACAGGGCGTTGCGTGGGCCGGTCAGTCACATCCGCTACGCGCCTCCGTCTGAGTCGATGAAGCGCGCGTTTCAACTCCGCACACGATTTGCATCGAGAGTCCTCACATGCTCAAACCTCTATTGCTGTCCTCGCTGGCACTGGCGCTTGCTGCCTGCGGCGGGCAGGCCCAAAAAACCGCGATACCGAAGACCGATGCCAACGGCGATCTGCGCTACGGCAAACTGGTATTCAAACCGTGCGCATTGGGCGGCGATCGCAGCGATGGCGTGGAAGCGCAGTGCGCCACGTTGGAAGCGCCGGAAAACCACGATGCGCCCAACGGCCGCAAAATTTCGCTGGCGGTGGCGATGATTCCGGCCAAGAGCCAGACCCAGTCCGACCCGGTAGTGATCATCGCCGGCGGGCCCGGCCAGTCCATCCTCGACAGCTACCCGATGCTGCATCCGGCACTCGACGACGTGCGCCGCAATCGCAATATCCTGCTGATGGATGCCCGCGGCACCGGCCGCTCGAATCTACTGCAGTGCGATGAGCTGACCTCGATCAACGAGAGCGGGGACGAGAACGGCAGCGACAACCCGGCGATGCTGCGCACGCTGACCGATCGCTGCCGCGACCGTCTGGGCAAAACCTCGGACCTGCGCTTCTACGCCACCGCCGACCACATCCGCGATCTGGATCTGCTGCGTTCCACCATC
>JAYVSK010000343.1:0-7204 GCA_043775395.1 Lysobacter sp.
TATTTCGCCAGCCGCGAAACCATCGTGGTCAGCGCCAATCGCGGCATGCCGATCTGGCGCGACAAGCTGTTCGCGCTGATGCACCGCAATGCCGCCTCGGCCACCGGATTCTTCCGTATTCCGGGCAACCGTCTGGTCGAACTGGGTTCGCAGGTGCAGATCTGATGTGCTGCTCCCTCCCTTTGCGCGCAGGGCAAGGGGAGGGCCGGGGTAGGGTCGAGCGAGCACAATTTCAGGCTCGAATATGCAAACAGCGTCACCCCTCCCCAACCCCCTCTTGCGCTGCGCGCAAAGGGAGGAAGTAAAAGCAGGGTGTTCAAGCCATAATCCCCGCATGACCACAGACCGCATCATCGCCAGCGGCGCCAGCCGCGAGGACGACGTCGTCGACGCCACGATCCGCCCGAAGCGGCTGGACGAGTATCTCGGCCAGCAGCCGGTGCGCGAGCAGATGTCGATCTACATCGAAGCGGCCAAGCGTCGCGGAGAGGCGCTCGATCATGTGCTGATTTTCGGGCCGCCCGGCTTGGGTAAGACCACGCTCAGCCACGTCATCGCCAACGAACTGGGCGTCAATCTGCGGGTGACATCGGGCCCGGTAATCGAAAAGGCCGGCGACCTCGCGGCGCTGCTCACCAATCTGCAGCCGCACGATGTGCTGTTCGTCGATGAGATCCATCGCCTCTCGCCGATGGTCGAGGAAATCCTCTATCCGGCGATGGAGGATTTCCAGCTCGACATCATGATCGGCGAAGGTCCCGCAGCGCGCTCGATCAAACTCGACCTGCCGCCGTTCACCCTCATCGGCGCCACCACCCGCGCCGGACTGCTGACCGCGCCGCTGCGCGATCGTTTTGGCATCGTCCAGCGACTTGAGTTCTACAGCGCCGAAGAATTGACCCGGATCGTGCGCCGCTCCGCGCAGATCCTGGGCATCGACTGCGCGCCCGCCGGCGCCGACGAAATCGCGCGGCGCGCGCGGGGTACGCCGCGTATCGCCAACCGCTTGCTGCGTCGGGTCCGCGATTTCGCCCAGGTCAAGGCCGACGGACATATCGATCACGATGTCGCCCGCGCCGCGATGCTGATGCTGAAGGTGGACCCGGAAGGCTTCGACGATCTCGACCGCCGTCTGCTGAATCTGATCATCGAGAATTTCGACGGCGGCCCGGTCGGCGTGGAATCGCTGGCGGCGGCGCTGTCGGAAGAGCGCGGCACGCTTGAGGATGTGATCGAGCCGTATCTGATCCAGCAGGGCTTTCTGGTGCGCACCGCGCGCGGACGGATGGCGTCGCAGAAGGCGTATCGGCATCTGGGCCTCAAGCCCAAGCCGAATGCGAACGATCTCTTCGTGGAGGGCGATGCGTGAACGGCCTTTTGAGGGGCGAAAAAACACCGCTCATCCCAAACCCCGGCGTTATCGGGTGAGCGGTCTGCTTTCGTTGCGTCAATTCATAAACAGATCGCTCCACCCGCTGTGCTGGCGTTCGGGATGACAGCGGTTTGTTTTGTTTATCGTTGGCCTCATCGCGGCTCCCGCCGCCCCACAATCCCTTGTCTTGAACATGAATACAGCATTCACCCACCCCGTTCGCGTTTACTGGGAAGATACCGACGCTGGCGGTGTCGTGTATCACGCGCAGTACCTGGCGTTTCTGGAACGCGCCCGCACCGAATGGCTGCGTGCGCACGGATACGGACAGGAACTGCTGCGTCTGCAGCACGATCTGGTGTTCGCGGTGCGTGCGATGACGATCGACTTCCGTTTGCCGGCGCGTCTGGACGATGCGCTGCAAGTCGGTATAAGGCTGCACGACTGTCGGCGCGCCAGTCTGGTCGTAGTGCAGACCATCGCGCGCGACGGCGTGCGGCTGCTGGATGCGGAGGTGCGGATCGCCGCGCTGCGCGCGTCAGATTTCCGCCCCAGACCGATCCCGGATGCGCTTTATCCCCAGCTGAAGGCGTTGCAGGAAGCCGCGTCGGAACACCCCAAACGATCCACTGCGGAGTAGCGAGACATGTTTTCATTTGCCCTGATGCTGCAGGCCACCGCCATCGAGCCGTTGGCCGATATGACAGCCGCGGCTGCCGCACCGGACGGTGGTCTGAACTATCTGCAGCTGATGATCGACGCCAGCCTGCCGGTGCAATGCGTGATGGCGCTGCTGCTGCTGGCGTCGGTGGCCTCGTGGGTCATCATCTTCCGCAAGAAGCGCGTGCTGGACCGCGCCCAGAAAGAGGCCGACGGCTTCGAGGAAAGATTCTGGGCCGGCGGCGATCTTGGCCGGCTCTACACCGAAGCCAGCGGACGCAAGCAGCAGGTCAGCGGGCTTGAAGCGATCTTCGAAGGCGGCATGCGCGAGTTCAACCGCGTGCGTCAGCGTCGCGGCATGGACGCGCGATCGCAGCTGGAAGGCGCGCAGCGCGCGATGCGCGCGACCGTCTCGCGCGAGCTGGATGGGCTTGAGCACAACCTCGAATTCCTCGCCAACGTCGGTTCGATCAGTCCCTATGTCGGTCTGTTCGGCACCGTGCTGGGTATCCTGATGTCGTTCCATGGTCTGGCCACCATGAAAGAAGCGACCATCGCCAGCGTAGCGCCGGGCATTTCCGAGGCGCTGCTGGCCACGGCGATGGGTCTGTTCGCGGCCATTCCCGCAGTCTGGGCCTACAACCGCTTCGCCACCCGGGTGGAGCGCATCGCGGTGCGCTACGACACTTTCACCGAAGAGTTTTCGTCGATCCTGCAGCGTCAGGCGCATATCGAAGACGCCTGACCGCCGACCCCATGCGCAGTGCCGGATCGTTGAATCCGTTGCACTGCGACATTGCACTGAAACACCACGTTTAACCACCGCGCTTGAACATCGCGATTAAGCATCGCGACTAAGCATCGCGACTAAACATCGCGATTAAACCAGCCCACCGAGAGAAACCGCATGGCCGTCACCGCCTCCGGGCGCCGCATCCGCAAGCGCAAGCTCAAAGCCGAGATCAACGTCGTGCCATACATCGACGTGATGCTGGTGCTGCTGATCATCTTCATGGTGACCGCGCCGCTGCTGAATCTGGGCACCGATATCAGCCTGCCGCAGTCGCGGGCGAAATCGCTGGAAACGCCGAAGGATCCGATCGTCGTCAGCATCTACGCCGACGGCCGCTACGCGCTGATGCTGGAGCGCGGCAAAAATCGCGAGATGACCGCCCTCGACATCACCGCTGAATTGAAAACCATCCATGCCCAGAACGACAGCGCGACCGTGCTGGTCAGCGGATCGAGCGATGCCAGCTATCAGACGGTGATGAAAGGGATCGACCTGATCAAGGATGCCGGGATCACCAAGGTGAGCCTGGTCAGCCTGCCGAAGGACGGGAAGTAGCTTCGATGCGCGAAAAACGCGCCGACACCGTACTCGCCATTTTTTTTGCGCTGCTGCTGCATGCGGTGCCGTTGTTGTTGTTGCTGATGGCGTCGCTGTGGCGCGCGCCGCCCTCCGCCGCTGCGGGCGAGCCGGTCAGCGCCGATGTCGTCGATCTGAATGCGCTGCCTTCAAGCATGCGCAGCGCACTGCAGCGCGACCCCGAGCCGTTGGCTCAGGCCGAGCCTCAGCCGCAACCGCTGGCGGAACCTCCGCCCGAAGAAGCGCTGCCTGAGCCGCTGGACGAACCGCTTGAACCCCCGCCCCCCGAACAGCAGCTGCAGCCGCAGGAGCAGCTGCCCGATCCGGATGTCGTGGATCAGCAGGCGGTCAAGGCGGATTCCGCATCGGCCGACACCGCCACGCGCGAACAGGCAGCAAAGCAGCGCCAAGGGCAGGTCGATCTGACCGAACGCCAGCGTCAGCAGCAGGCCGAACAGAAGGTGCGCACCGCGATGGAGCTGGAGCGCGAACGCCAGCTTGCGGATATCCGCCGTCAGCGTACCGAGCAGCAGCGTGCGATCGATCTGTCGGAAGAGAAGCTCAGGCAAATGGCCGACCGCGAAGCGAGACGCGCATCTGCCGCTGCGGCCGCAAGCGCCAGCCCGCCGCCGGGCAATCGCGGTGACGACTCGAATCTCAAGACCGCGTATGCCAAAGCGCTGAGCGACGCGATTCGCAGCAACTGGACTCAGCCGGACAACGTACCGGCAAGCCAAGTCTGCAAGATCGTCATCCGCCAGATTCCCGGAGGTGAGGTGATCGACGCACAAGTCGACCCGTCCTGTCCTTACGACGAACAGGGCAGACGTTCGGTGGAGGCCGCCGTGCTGAAGGCTCAGCCTTTGCCTTATCGGGGCTTCGAAAGTGTGTTCAACCGCACGCTGACCATCAATTTCCGGGCTGAGGATCGCTGATTAGGCTTCGTCCGGGCTCTGAGTCCGACTTCATTCATCTTTCTGACCACTTTCGCAGCCAAGCTGTCGTCTGCCGCTGCCCCACGCGCTGCCCGGATCCCCGATGACCCTGATGCTGTTGCCCACGACCACGCGGTCGCTCAAAACCCTGCTCAACATTGCTTTTCTCTGTGCATGGCTGCTGCCCTTCACTGCCATGGCCCAGCAGCGCGGCCTGGAGATCGATATCGTCGGCGGCAACGCTTCGGCTCTGCCGATCGCGGTGGTCAGCATGCCTTACCAGGGCACCGGCACAGCGCCGCCGACCGATGTCGCCGAAGTGGTGCGTGCCGATCTGACGCGCTCCGGCCAGTTCCGGCCGATGCCGAGCGCCGACATGGGCGCGCAGCGGCCGACCCGCGGCAGCGAAATCGATTTTGGTTTCTGGCAGCAAGCGAAGCAGAATTTCGTGGTCGTCGGACGCGTCCTTGACGCCGGCGACGGCGGCTATCGCGTCGAATACGAGTTGTTCGATATCGGCAAGAACCGCCTGCTTGCGTTCGCGCTCACCGCCCGCGCCAACGCGATGCGCGATGTGTCGCATCAGGTCGCCGATGCCATCTACGAAAAGATCACCGGCGTGCGCGGCGCGTTCTGGACCCGCATCGCCTATATCACCGCGTCCGGCCTGGGCAAGGACACCCGCTATGCGCTGATGGTCGCCGATGCCGACGGCTACAACCCGCAGACCGTGGTCCGCTCCGACAAGCCGCTGCTGTCGCCGGCATGGAGTCCGGACGGACGCAAGCTTGCTTACGTGAGCTTCGAACGCGGCAATTCGTCGATCGTCATCCAGGACATCGCCACCAGCGCGCGCGAAACCGTTGCCGGCTTCAAGGGCATTAACGGCGCACCGAGCTTTTCGCCCGATGGCCGCAAATTGGCGATGGCGCTGTCGAAAAGCGGCAATCCCGAAATCTATGTGATGGATCTGTCCAGCCGCGCCTTGACCCAGGTGACCAACCAGTTTGGCATCGACACCGAGCCGACCTGGAGCGCGGACGGCAGCCTTCTCTATTTCACTTCGGACCGCGGCGGCAAACCGCAGATCTATCAAGCGGCAGCCAGCGGCGGCGGCGCGAGCCGCGTCAGTTTCCAGGGCAGCTACAACGCCAAGGTCACGGTGTCCTACGACGGCAAAAAGCTGGCGATGGCACAGGGCAGCGGCAGCGTGTACCGTGTCGCGATGCTCGACCGCAGCTTGGGTTCGCCGCGCTGGTCCATGCTTTCGCCGGGTTCGCTCGACGAATCGCCCAGCTTCGCGCCGAATGCCAGCATGATCCTGTACGCCGCGCGCGAAGGCCGCCGCGGCGTGCTGTACGCAGTATCGGCCGATGCCCGTGTCCGCCAACGTCTGGTGCTGGCCAATGGCGATGTGCGCGAGCCTGCCTGGGGTCCTTATCGCCTGCCGCGCTGATCCCACCGCACCGATTTCAATGTTGATGCTTTCGACCCATTCCCCCGTGACTCACCCTGCGATAAAGACGAGGACCACCATGAACACGACCACCCGAGTGCTGATCACCGCGATCCTCTGCGTGACCGCCGTTGCCTGTACCAAGAAGGTGAAGGAAAACCCCGACACCTCCGCGACCGACAGCGTCAGCAGCGGTTCCACCGACACCGGTACCGGCGCGGTCACCGACAACGGCCCGGTCCGCACCGGCGCGTACGGCCCGGGCGATCTGGATACCGATGCCTGCCTGCGTCAGCGCACGGTGTATTTCGATCTGGACCAGGATGCGCTGAAGCCGGAGTTCCAGGCCATCGTTGCCTGCCATGCAAAATATCTGCGCGACCGTCCCAGCGCGCGCATGACGCTGGAAGGCAATGCGGATGAACGCGGCAGCCGTGAATACAACGTCGGTTTGGGTGAGCGTCGCGGCAATGCGGTGTCGTCTTCGGTCCAGGCGAACGGTGGCTCGGGTAGCCAGGTCACGGTCGTCAGCTACGGCGAAGAGCGCCCGACCTGCACCGATTCCAGTGAAGATTGCTGGAGTCGCAATCGTCGCGTCGAAATCGCGTACACCGCAAAGTAATGTGATGTGACGGCATGCAGGGCATCGTTCGCGATGCCCTGCTGAGTTTATGTCCGGCCTGTGCGCGCAGCGACCGGGCTTTTATCGAATCACTTTCCCATGGGGTCTTGACCGTTGTGATGATCAGACGCATGTCGCTGTCCATTTGCGTTCTTTTCGCGCTGGCGCTAGCCCTACCCGCATCGGCGCAGCGCGTGAGCACCGGCAACCGTCTCACCGCGCTGGAGCAGCAGCTCTCCGCGATGCGTTCGGGCAATCTGGATCTGCTCAATCAGGTCGGTGGATTGAAAACCGAAGTGCAGTCGCTGCGCGCGCAGATCGAAGAACTGCAGCAGCAGATGGAACAGCAGAAGCAGAGCGGACGCACCCAGTATCTCGATCTTGACGGCCGCCTCAACCGGCTGGAAAGCGGCGCTGCGTCGCCGTCCGCTGTGCCGGGGCCGACGGCCATCGTACCCCCGAGCCCACAGGTTCCCAGCGTGCAGGACACGCCGCCGCGCGTGTACGGCGATGCTGCAACCTTGGGCAAGAGCGTCGATGAGCGCAGCGCCTACAACACCGCATTCGATGCCCTGAAGGCCGGTCGTTACGCCGAGTCCGCGCGGATGCTGCAGTCGTTTTTAGACGCTTATCCCAATGGCGCCTACGCCCCAAACGCGATGTATTGGCTGGGCGAAAGTTATTACGTCACCCAGAACTACGCGTTGGCGCAGGAACAGTTCCAGACGCTGTTGGACCGCTATCCCACCCACGACAAGGCCGCTGGCGCACTGCTGAAAGTCGGCCTGTG
>JAYVSK010000344.1:0-2592 GCA_043775395.1 Lysobacter sp.
CATCGGCGCGGGCAACCCAGCGCTGCGCGCCCAGGGCCTCCAGACGCGCGTCGATACGCTGGCCGATGACGCAGAACTGCGGATAGCTGGAATCGCCCAAGCCGAGCACCGCGAAGCGCAGCTGCGGCAGCTGCGGCGCGCGCTTGCCCTCGATGAATTCGACCAGTGCGCGGGCGTCGTCCGGCGGATCGCCGTCGCCCTGGGTGCTGATCACGATCGCCAAGAAACGCTCGTCCTTGAGTTCTCGCGTCTGATAGGCGTCGGCACGCAGCAGGCGCACGGGCATACCGTCGGCTTCGAATTTTGCGACCAGCGCCTCGGCGACGCGGCGGGCATTGCCGGTCTGACTGCCATACACCACCGTCAGCCGGGTACGCTCGAGGCTGTCCGAACTCGCGTCCGAGTTCGCTGAGATGGCGGTGATCGGCGCAGCAGCGCCGCCCTGCGCGCGCGCCAGCCCGGCCGCGTAGCCGGAGAGCCACCACAGACCGTCGCGGTCCAGGCCTTCGGCCAGACGGGCAATCTGCGCGTAAGGCTCGGACGACAGCGGGCTTTGCGCGAGCGTCGACAGCAGCATGGCGGGGTTGGCGGGAGACATGATGACGACCTGCAGTCCGTGCGGAATGATGTTGACCGAGGGTGCAGCGTAGGCGCCGGTCACTGGCGCCGGAAAGGAGCGCTTGTTATGCGCTTATGCCGGGCCGCACTTTCCGCATCCGGAATGGGCACGGATACTGCACAGCCAGTTGCCTCAACCTGCGCACCGCTGTCGTTGCCCGCAGCATCTGTTTGCCCAGTCCGCGCCGGTGTCGCAGCCGTCGTGGGTTACAGTTCCTTTGCCGCATCGCAGGCCTGCGCCGCCCATCCAACCACCTTGAAACCCATGCCCCATTCCGCGCTGAGCCACCTCGATCGTCTCGAAGCCGAGAGCATCCACATCCTGCGCGAAGTCGCGTCCGAATTCCGCAACCCGGTCATGCTGTATTCGGTCGGCAAGGACAGCTCGGTGCTGCTGCATCTGCTGCAGAAAGCCTTCGCGCCCGCCCGCTCGCCCATCCCGCTGATGCATATCGATACCGGCTGGAAGTTCCGCGAGATGATCGCCTTCCGCGACCGGCGTGCGAAAGAAGCCGGCATCGAACTTCGCGTGCACACCAATCCCGATGGCGTGGCCCAAGGCATGAATCCGATCACCTTCGGCGCCACCGTGCACACCGATGTGATGAAGACCCAGGCGCTGAAACAGGCGCTGGATCTGCACGGCTTCGATGCGGCCATCGGCGGTGCGCGCCGCGACGAGGAAAAGTCCCGCGCCAAGGAGCGCATCTTTTCTTTCCGCTCCGCGCAGCACCGATGGGATCCTAAAAACCAGCGCCCGGAGCTGTGGAGCCTGTACAACACCCGGATCCACAAGGGCGAATCGGTGCGCGTGTTTCCGATCTCCAACTGGACCGAGCTCGATGTGTGGCTCTACATCTATCGCGAGAAGATCGAAGTGCCGTCGCTGTACCTGGCGGACGAACGTCCGGTGGTGGAGCGCGACGGCGCGCTGATCATGGTCGACGACGCACGCCTGCCGCTGCGCGAAGGCGAAACGCCGGCGCTCAAGCGCGTGCGCTTTCGCACGCTGGGCTGCTATCCGCTGACCGGCGCGATCGAATCAGAAGCCGATACGCTGGAGAAGATCATCGCCGAGATGCTGGTCGCGACCACGTCCGAGCGGCAGGGACGGATGATCGATCACGATCCTTCCGCTTCGATGGAGAAGAAGAAGCAGGAGGGCTATTTCTGATGTCCGTCATTGTTCAACACCATGAAGCCGACGCTGCAGTCGCGGCCTATCTGCAGCAGCACGAGCACAAACAGCTGCTGCGCTTCATCACCTGCGGCAGCGTCGACGACGGCAAAAGCACGCTGATCGGCCGCCTGCTGCACGACACCAAGCTGCTGCTGGACGACCAGCTGGCGGCGCTGGAGGCGGACAGCCTGCGGCACGGCACCCAGAACGGGCAGATCGATTTCGCCCTGTTGGTCGACGGCCTGCAGGCGGAGCGCGAGCAGGGCATCACCATCGATGTCGCCTACCGCTTCTTCAACACCGACCGCCGCAAGTTCATCGTTGCCGACTGCCCGGGCCACGAGCAGTACACCCGCAACATGGCGACCGGCGCTTCGACCGCCGATCTCGCCATCGTATTGGTGGATGCGCGCAAGGGTCTGCTTACCCAGACGCGTCGCCACAGCTATATCGTGTCGCTGCTGGGCATTCGCCACGTGGTGCTGGCGGTGAACAAGATGGATCTCGTCGACTACGACGAAGCGGTGTTCACGCGGATCGTCGACGATTACCGCAATCTGGCCGCGCAGCTTGGCATCGCGCAGGTCACTTCGATTCCGCTGTCGGCGTTGAACGGCGATAACATGCTGGCATCGTCTCCGCGCATGCCGTGGTACGTCGGCACGACGCTGCTGGAGCATCTGGAAACCGTCGAAACCACGTCGATCGGCGATGCGCACCGCGACCTTGGTCTGCGCATGCCGGTGCAGTGGGTGTGCCGGCCGGATCAGAACTTTCGCGGCTTCGCAGGCACG
>JAYVSK010000345.1:0-5938 GCA_043775395.1 Lysobacter sp.
GGAAGTGAAAGGTCTGGATCTGTTCGACAAAGTCGTCGACATCGACCAGTCGCCGATCGGGCGCACGCCGCGCAGCAATCCAGCTACGTATACCGGACTGTTCACGCCGCTGCGCGAGCTGTTCGCGCAGGTGCCTGAATCGCGCGCGCGCGGATATTCGCCGGGCCGTTTCAGCTTCAACGTGCGCGGCGGACGCTGCGAGGCCTGTCAGGGCGACGGTCTGATCAAGGTGGAGATGCACTTCCTGCCCGATGTCTACGTGCCCTGCGATGTGTGCCATGGCAAGCGCTACAACCGCGAGACGCTGGAGATCCTCTACAAGGGCTGCAGCATCCGCGATGTGCTTGAAATGACCGTCGAGGACGCGCTCAAGCTGTTCGAACCTGTGCCCTCGATCGCGCGCAAGCTGGAGACGCTGATCGACGTGGGGTTAAGCTACATTCGGCTGGGCCAGCCTGCGACCACGCTGTCCGGCGGCGAAGCGCAGCGCGTGAAACTGTCGAAAGAGCTGTCGCGTCGCGATACCGGGCGCACGCTGTATATCCTCGACGAACCCACTACCGGGCTGCACTTCCACGACATCGAACATCTGCTCACCGTGCTGCACAAGCTGCGCGACGAGGGCAACACGATCGTGGTGATCGAACACAATCTGGACGTGATCAAGACCGCCGACTGGGTAATCGATCTCGGTCCCGAGGGCGGCCATCGCGGTGGCGACATCATCGCCGAGGGTACGCCAGAGGAACTGGTGATGGTTGCGGCCTCGCATACCGGGCGTTTTCTCGCCAGCGTGCTGGATCCTGCGCAAGCCGCGCGCAAGACCACCGCGTCGAAGGCGTCGATGATCTCGAAGGACGAGCGCGCGCTGCCGCCCAGAAAACACAAAGCACCTGTGAAAACGCCTGCAAAAAATACTGTGAAAACTGCAGTGAAGACTGCTTCAAAACCGTCGGCCAAGGCAGCGGGTAAAGTCACTCGCAAACCCGCTGTAAACACCGCAGCCACCAAACCAAAATCCCGGAAGACCGCCGCATGAGCCAACGTTCCGAGACCGATATCGATCCCGACGGCGATGCGTCCTCGATCCTGTTCCGCATGCCGCTGGATCTGCGCTGGCGCGATCTCGACGCGTTCAATCATGTCAATAACGCGAACTTCATGACCTACGTGGAGGAAGCGCGGATCCGCTGGTTCGAAAGCGCGATGCAGGGATGGGCCACCGATGCGCACGCGCCGCTGCTGGCGGCAGTGCAGATGAATTACCGGCTGCCCATCCCCTACCCTGCGCAGGTCTGCGTGGAACTATTCGCAGAACGGATCGGCAACACCAGCCTCACGCTGGGCCACCGCATCGTGGACCAGGGCGGTCGCCTGCACGCCGACGGCCACTCGGTGCTGGTCTGGATCGAACGCGCCAGCGGCAAACCGATCGTGCTGCCCGAAGCAGTGCGCGCGGCGGCGGCGGCGATAGGCTGAGATGATCTATCGCTTCTGTTGGAGCGGCGCGAGCCGCGAACGGCTACAAGACTAAATCAGTAGACAAGCATGCATGGCGGCTTCCGCAGCTCCCGCAAAAATGATCATGGCAGCCGCTGGTTTGCGATCAAGCAACAGGGATCACTACAACTCCGGCTTGCGCAATTCGAACTCGCCCAACAGCGTGCCGCCGCCTGCCAGCTCGAACTCGATCACGATCTTGCTGCCGGCCTTGAGCGTCGCACCCGGGCGCATCAGCATCAGGTGCATACCACCTGGCTTGAGCACAGCAACGCCGTCGGGTGCGAGCCGCAGTTCAGGCACCAGGCGCATTTTGCTGAGGTTATCAACCACGCGGGTCTCGTGCAGTTCGACGCTGCCAAACGACGGGCTGCGCGCGGACATAATCGTCACCGGCGTCGGGCAACGATTCACGATGCGGCCGAAGCCCGCCATCATCGGCATCTTGGAAGGTGGCATCCGCACCCAGCCCTCACTGATCTGCGGGCGGCAGTCTCGCGCAGCGGCCGCTGCGGACAAAGCGAGTGCGGTAGCGAACACTGCGGCGAGACGGTAGGCAAAAGCGTTCATGCGAATATGATAACGCCTCATCTTTCGGAATCCTGGATCCGATGAACGCATCGATCGTGACCTCTTCAATTCAATCCGTACTGGTTCAGACCCATGATATCGGCACGATCCGCTGCCTGCAGCTGGCGCGACCGCCGGTTAACGCGCTGAACCCTGAACTGTGTCGTGCCTTGATCGCCGCGCTGGAAGGCGCCTACAGCGACGGCGTGCAGGCAGTCGTGCTGGCCGGCAGCCCGAAAATCTTTTCCGCCGGCCTCGATGTGCCGTATCTGCTGTCGATGGGCGACGACCGTCGCGCGGTGCTGGAATGCTGGCAGGCGTTTTTCGGCGTTGCGCGGCTGCTCGCGGCATCGCGGGTGCCAGTGGTTGCGGCGCTTACTGGCCACTCGCCGGCCGGTGGCTGTGTGCTGGCGCTGTGCTGCGATTACCGGGTCATGGCGCGCAGCATCGACCCGGCGCGGCCGTTCGCGATCGGGCTGAACGAAACCCAGGTCGGACTGGTGGTACCCGAAGGCATTCAGCGGCTGATGCGGCGTGTGGTCGGCGAATACCGCGCCGAGCGCCTGCTAATCGCCGGCGAGATGCTGACCGCCGAGCGCGCGCTGGAGATGGGTCTGGTGGATGAACTGGTCGAGGTCGATCACGTCGTGCCGCGCGCCGTTGCATGGCTGCAGGCGCTGCTTACGCTGCCGCAGGCGCCGATGCTGCAGACCCGTGCGATCGCCCGTGCCACGGTGGTCGACGCACTGTCGCCCGATGCCATCGATCTGGAGCGCTTCGTCGAACAGTGGTGGGAACCGGAAACGCAGCAGGCGCTGAATGCACTGGTGGCGAAGCTGAAAAAATAAAGCCGTGGCGTCTGCGTAACGTCAGCGCACCCGGACTCCGTTCGCGTCGATCACCGTTTCTCCGTCCTCTTTGGTGAACGGTCTGTCGCAGGGCGGCAGAAGGTCGAGCACGGTTTCCGAGGGTCTGCACAAGCGCACGCCGATCGGAGTGATCACGAAAGGACGGTTGATCAAGACCGGATGCGCAAGCATCGCAGCCAGCAGCGCATCGTCTGACAGCGACGGGTTGTCGAGACCAAGTTCAAGGTATGGTGTGCCTTTCTTGCGGATCGCATCGCGTGTGTTCAGACCTGCTGCGGCAATGGTATCGATGAGCGTCTGCTTCGACGGCGGGGTCTTCAAATACTCGATCACCCGCGGCTCGATGCCCGCATGACCGATCAGCGCCAAAGTATTGCGTGACGTAGCGCAGGCCGGGTTGTGCCAGATCTCGACCGGCATGAGCGCAGCGGGCATGCTGTCGAGAAGGCTGTCATCGCGCTGCGTGTTCATCTGCGTCCCTCCTCTGAATCAATGACCGGACGCGACCGGACGCGCTGGGTCTTCGATCCATCCGCTCCACGAACCGGTGAACAGCCGCGCGCCGTCCAGACCGGCATGCGCCATCGCCAGAAGATGATGACAGGCGGTAACGCCCGAGCCGCACATCGCGATGACCTGCTGCGGAGTTTGCCCGTCCAGCAGGGCTGCGAATTCCGCCGAAAGCTGGTCTTTTGATTTGAAGCGACCGTCGCGTAGATTCAAGGCATAAGGCCTGTTGACTGCCGCTGGCACATGACCGGCGATGCGGTCGATGGGCTCGATCTCGCCCCGGAAGCGTTCCGCGGCGCGCGCATCGACCAGCAGCTCGCCGGCGGCAAGACGTTCCGGAATCGCGTCGGCAGCAAGCAGACGCCCGTTGTCGAACATGCCCCGATACTCTGTCGGCGCCAGCGCAGGCATAACTTGATCGACGGGCATGCCAAGCGCGGACCAGCGCGCCAAACCGCCGTCGAGCACTGCGACATCGCGATGGCCAAACACTTTCATCAGCCACCACAGGCGGGCCGCATATGCGCCATCGCCCGCATCGTAAGCGACCACTTGCGCATCGGGCGCCACGCCGCAGCGACTGAGCCAAGCGCCAAACGCATCGGCATCTGGCCATGGATGTCGTCCAGCCCCCGCACGATGCGGTCCGGACAGGTCGCGATCAAGATTTGCATAGTGCGCACTCGGCACATGCGCCTCACGCCAGGCGGTTTCGCCGGCAGCCGCGTCGTTGAGCGCGAAGCGGCAGTCGAAAATCCGCAGATCATCTGCGCCCAGTCGATCAACCAGCGATTCCGCATCGACCACCGTGGACCAGCGTGGAATGCCAGTCGTCATCTGCATGCTCATACCATCACCGCCCGCGCCATTCGTTCGCGGAGATTGAACAGAATGGAGGCGGTCACCCCCCAGATCCGCTGATGCGGAGCCTGCGGCGGCCGACGGAACTGCAGCACGTGACGCGCCCGTCCGCGATAGTCCATGGCGACCTGCTCCAGATTCTCCGGAAGCATCAGAAAATCGAAGCCGACCTCGAACACTTCCGCAACTTCGCCCGGATCGGGATCGGCCACGAACTCGGGGGCGATCCGCGCGACCACCGGCAGCACCCGGAAACCGGTGATGGTGATCAGCGGGTCGAGGAAGCCCAGCGGCGTCGCAAACCCATGACCAAGTCCGATCTCCTCATGCGCCTCGCGCAGCGCCGCAGCAACCACATCGCGGTCGCCGACTTCGACCCTGCCGCCGGGAAAGCTCACTTGGCCGGCATGGTGCCGCAGGCTGTCGGTGCGTCGTGTCAGCAGCACCTGCAGGCCAGCCGGTCGCGGCACCAGCCCGACCAGCACCGCGGCCTCGACGGCAGGCGCATCGCCGAGCAAATCGGCCAATTCATCATGGTTCCAGGGCGCGGCAAGCGGCATGGCCGCAAGTGGGTGCAGCGCTTGGGAGACTGCAGCGAGCACCACCGTCATGCGAATCCGTTTTGAAGCAGCTTACCCTGGGCCTGATACGCTTCCCGCGTAGGCAACACCACATCCATCATGTGCAACCGCTGCGCCTGATCCATCGACAGCCAATCGGCGATCTCATCGCCGTTGCGGAAGCAGCCATCGCAATAGCCGGCAGGATCAAGCGTACAAACGCCGATGCATGGAGTGAGAACGGGGCGGACAGTGGTCATCGTATGCAAAGGGCTAAAAACGTCACGCCGGCAGTGCGCCGGCGTGAGAATGGAACATCAGAACAAACATGCTGCGCATGTGGATCCAGGCAGCGCGCGCCGACGGTGGTCAGTTGCGCGGCGGAGCCGGTGGCTGCGCCGGGGCCGGCACGACCGGACCGACGGTGACCAGCTTGATGTTGAACATCACCACTTGGTTGGCCATTTCGCCAGCGCGATCGACCGTAGTGCCGTGGGCGGCGCTGCCGGGCAGAACGACTTCCCAACGCGCGCCGGTGGGCATCATCTGCAGCGCCTCACGCAGGCCCGGCAGTGGAATCTCGCTCAGACGCACAGTGACCGGGCCTGCCGGCTGACCTTCGCTGGCGACGCTGGTGTCAGCGACCACCGTGCCATCGGGCAACATGCTCTTGAATTCGACAGTGACCTGATTGGCTTGGGTCGGCTTGGCGCCGTTGCCCGACTCGATCACACGATACTGCACGCCGCTGGCGAGCACCTTTACGCCGGATTTGCCCTTGTTCGCCGCGAGGAAAGCATCGCCTTTGGTCTTGTTTTCGACGGCGCGCTTCTCCATTTCCGCCTTGCCCTTGGCGACCATTCGGCCCTGAAGTCCCTGCATTGCCGCGCCCAGCTGTTCCGGCGCGACGGCGGGATCTTTGCGGCTTGTAGCGTCCTGAAACGCCTTCATTACGGTGGCCATATCCACAGGTTCGCCGCTGCCGATGACACGGGCGATATCGAGACCGGCGCGATAGCCGAGGGCATAACTGACTTTGCCCTTTTCCGACGTGGTGTCCTGGGCCGA
>JAYVSK010000346.1:0-17807 GCA_043775395.1 Lysobacter sp.
ACTTCCTTGATCTCAACGATT
Source organism: Lysobacter sp. (assembly GCA_043775395.1). Lineage (GTDB taxonomy): Bacteria > Pseudomonadota > Gammaproteobacteria > Xanthomonadales > Xanthomonadaceae > Lysobacter_I. Next base: position 22 of record JAYVSK010000346.1, read on the forward strand.
TTTTGCTTCTTTTTAGCGGCGGCGGCTTTTTTCTGGGTCTCGAACTTGAACTTGCCGAAGTCCATGATCCGACAGACCGGCGGGTCCGCGTTAGGCTGGATTTCGACAAGATCGAGGCCTTCTTCTTCGGCCTTCGCCAACGCTTCGTCGCGCGTGAGCACGCCGATCATTTCGCCGTCGCTGCCGATCACGCGAACGCGCGGAACGCGAATCTCGTTGTTCTTGCGGTTCTGCTTATCCTGGGGGGTACTGATATCTCGATCTCCAAGGGGTATCGGACCGTCCGGCAAAACGCTGAACGGCATTTACATCAAGCGGCAGCAGGTTCGTTCGCGACGTGCGCGAGGAATTCAGCGATCGACATGGATCCCAGATCTTCCCCGGCCCGCGTGCGCACAGCCACCAGTCCGTTTTCCTTCTCGCGATCTCCGATCACGAGCAGGTACGGCACCCGCTGCAGCGTGTGTTCGCGAATCTTATAGCCGATTTTCTCGTTCCGCAAATCGGCCGCAACCCGGAACCCTTGATTCATAAGGGTTTTCCGAATTTCGTCGGAATAATCGGCCTGCGCATCGGTGATATTCATCACCACAGCTTGGATCGGAGCCAGCCAAGCCGGGAATTGGCCGGCGTGGTGTTCGATCAGAATGCCGATAAAGCGCTCCATCGAGCCGACAATCGCGCGGTGCAGCATGACCGGCTGGCGGCGCTGGCTGTGTTCGTCCACATATTCTGCGCCGAGACGGCCCGGCATCATGAAATCGACCTGCATGGTTCCCAGCTGCCAAGTGCGGCCGATGGCGTCCTTGAGGTGGTATTCGATCTTCGGGCCATAAAAGGCACCTTCGCCCGGCAGCTCCTCCCACGCCACGCCGGCCGAACGAAGGGCTGAGCGCAGCGCATCTTCAGCCTTGTCCCAGGTGGCGTCGTCGCCGAGGCGCGACTCGGGGCGCAGCGCGATCTTGATCTGGACATGCTCGTTGGAAGCGCCGCTGAAACCGAAGTGGCTGTACACCGCCAAGGCTTGCTGGTGGAACGCGCGAACCTCGTCCTCGATCTGGCTCTCGGTGCAGAAGATATGGCCATCGTCCTGGGTGAAGCCGCGCACGCGCAGGATGCCGTGCAGCGCGCCGGAGGGCTCGTTGCGGTGGCAGGCGCCGAATTCGCCGTAGCGGATCGGCAGATCGCGGTAGCTGTGCAGGCCCTGATTGAACACCTGCACGTGGCCCAGGCAGTTCATCGGCTTCAGCGCATAGGTGCGCTTTTCCGATTCGGTGAAAAACATATTGTCTTTGTAGTTGTCCCAGTGGCCGGATTTCTGCCACAGGGTGACATCAAGAATCTGCGGGCAGCGCACTTCCTGATAGCCGCTGTCGCGATAGACCCGACGCATGTACTGCTCGACCACCTGCCAGATCGCCCAGCCCTTGGGGTGCCAGAAGATCAGCCCAGGGCCCTCTTCCTGGAGATGGAACAAGTCCTGCTGCTTGCCGATTTTGCGATGGTCGCGCTTCTCGGCTTCTTCGAGCTGGGTGAGATAGGCCTTGAGATCTTTGTCGTTCAACCACGCGGTGCCGTAGATGCGGCTGAGCATCTGGTTGTTGGAATCGCCGCGCCAGTAAGCGCCCGCAACCTTCATCAGCTTGAATGCGCGCAGCTTGTCGGTGCCGGGCACGTGCGGGCCGCGGCAGAGATCGATGAAATCGCCCTGAGAATACAGCGACAGCGCCTGATCGGCCGGGATGCTTTCGATGATCTCGGCCTTGTAGGCCTCGCCCATGCCTTTGAAGAATGCAATCGCGTCGTCGCGCGACTTCACGCTGCGCGACACCGGCTGCGCTTCCTTGACGATCTTCTGCATCTCCGCTTCGATCGCCGGCAGATCTTCTGGCGTGAACGCGCGCTCGTAGGCGAAGTCGTAGAAGAAGCCGTTGTCGATCACCGGACCGATGGTGACCTGCGCGCCGGGGAACAGACGCTGCACCGCTTGGGCGAGCAGATGCGCAGTGGAGTGGCGCAGGATGTCCAGCGCATCGGGATGCTTATCGGTGACGATTTCCAGCGCGGCGTCTCGCTCGATGCGGAAGCTGTTGTCGACAAGCTGGCCGTCGACTTTGCCGGCCAGTGCGGCCTTGGCCAGACCGGGACCGATGGACGCGGCAACATCGCCAACCGTCGGCGAAGATTCAAATTCACGGCGGCTGCCGTCGGGGAGGGTAATGGCGATCATGGGCTTCGTATGGGGAGTTTAGTAGTTGAACGAACGACAAGAAAAAAGCGCCCCGGAGGCGCTTCGCGTGGTCGCGGGCCTGGGGCGTGGTGATCAGGGGGTGATGGTAGTGCTCATGTCGCACGCTCGGCGCCGGTTTCCCAGGGCCACCTTGTGTGATCGTTGGTCCGGCAAACTTAGGCGCCGGGCGGCCGAAAGTCAATGAATACAGGCGTTTCCGATGCGCCGTGCAGCTGCACAATCACGGCTGCACAGCATCGCCGCTAGATCAGCGATGTCATCGGCGGCAATACGACCGCGCTCGCGACATGCCCATCGGCGATGCGGTAGCGCCCAGAAATATGCGACAGCCCGGGCAAACTCGCTCCGGGTACCAGCACCTCTGCAATGAATCCATCCTCGCCGGCAAACACAATCTCGACCTGCTGGAAATCCAGGAACTGCCTGCGCTCCGGGTAGATCGCCTTGTACACCGCCTCTTTGATCGAAAACACCAGCAGCGCACCGAAGGGCCGAAGCGCCGCCGGCAGGCCATCGACGCGACTGCGCTCGGCGTCGCGAAGAATCATCGCGTGCAGGCCAGTGTTGAGCGGTCGGGCGGGCTCGACATCGATGCCGATCCCGGCACTGACCGCACGCGAGGCGACCGCCACCGCGCAAAGCGTGCGGCAGTGCGTGATCGAGCCGACCACCGCGGAGGGCCAGACGGGTACGCGATCGGAGTCGGTGAGCAAGGCGTCAGTGTGCTGGTCGAGATGGCCCAACAGCGCCCGCGCCATCATCCGCCCGGCGGCGAATTCGCGCTGCCGATGTTCTACTGCGGATATGATCCGTTCGCGCTCCGACAGCGGCAAGGTGGCGGGATCGGCGTCCATGGGCGGCATTTCCGCCACCAGCACAGCGTCCGGCAACAAGGACCGGAACAGCGACCGCGGCGTAACGTTGCCCGCCGCCGTCCGGCTCAACCGCGCAGCGCCCACCAGGCGCCGCTACAGACAGCCAGCGCACCCATGGCCATGGAGACGGCAAGAATGCGGTCCTGCGTGCGCGCACGTACCAGCGCTTCGGCATACGGCATGGTGGTGTGCGAAACCATGGTGTAAATCGGCAGCCAGATCTTGGGCATCAGACGGTTGAGCGCCACATCCAGGCGCTTGCGCGCGAGAAACCAAGGTGAGCTGACCTTCTGCCGCAGCTCGACGAAGTTGGCTTTCGACAATTCCATCAGCACGTCGGTTTGCGGGCGTCGCGTCAGTTCGTAGACGGTGAAGGCGCGCGCGCGGTCGTTGCCGTGCAGCTTCAGCGCCGAGAGGAGTGCCGAGCAGTCTTCGAACGCCGAATTCATGCCTTGGCCGTAGAACGGATACACCGCATGCGCGGAGTCGCCGACCAGCACCATCCAGTCCTCGAAGCGCCACGGCGCGGTCTTGGTGGTGAGCAAAGCGCCGGTGGGCCGAGTGGTCCATTGCTCGACCAGCGCTGGCAGCATCGGCAGCAGGTCGGGAAAGTATTTCTGGAACAGCGTGCGGATATCGTCCGGTGTTTTCACGGTCTCGAAACTGTCCGGCCCCTCGTGAGGCAGGAACAGCGTGAGCGTATGCGAACCGTTCCGGTTGGGATGCGAGACGAAAAGACAGTGCGCGCGCGGCCAGACGTGCAGTGCGGTGAGATCGATGACCGATTGGCCATCAGGGCCGACCGCAAGCGTCAACTCCTTGTAGCCCCATTCGAGGTGTTCCTGATGATAATCGGCGCGCAGGCCGCGCTGCATTTCGGGGCGGCAGCGCGAAAACGCACCGTCCGTGCAGATCACCCAGTCGGCGACGATGCGGCGTGGCTGGCCGCCGGATTCGATCTCCAGCTCGCGGCGCTCCTTGTCTGCGGAGATGAAGCGATGCTCGAAGTGCAGCGTCACGCCGGGCTGGCGTTCCGCGCGATCCAGCAGCAGTTGGATCAGTTCGTTGCGATCGATCGAATACAGGACTTCGCCGCGATTCTTGCCGTAGGGCTGCAACCGCGTACTGCCGTCGAGTGCGTGGATCATCCGTCCGCGCATCACCACAGTCAGCGGCATGACCATCTCGATCAGACCGACTTCGGTGAGTGCCTGGATGCCGCGTTTGGACAGGCCCAGATTGATCGAACGGCCGCTTTCGGCGCCTGCGACCCGTGGATCGCTTCGACGCTCGAATACATCGACTCCATAACCGCGTTCGGAGAGAGCCAACGCGAGCAGCGAGCCGGCAAGACCGCCGCCCACGATCGCGATGCGCTGTGCAGTTGAGGATGCTGCTGTCATTGTGCGGCTCCCGTGCCTGCGCCTCCGCGCAGCTCGATTTCAGCGTCCACCAGCGCATCGACCGCCTGGTCGAAATAATTGCGGCGAATACCCGCGCCCAACCGGCGCAGATACGAACGCAGGTAGGAAATGCGAACTTCCGGAATATCGGTCTCACGCTTGAGAAACGGCAGATCGGACTCGACCATGTGCCGCATCACCAGCATCGGGATGGGGCTTCGCAGCGGGCGGAAATGTTCGTTACGCAAACCGGGGGTTTCGTTCTTGGAATGAAACTCGCCAAGCATCAGGCCAACATCGACGAAATTGGGCTTCAACTTCGTCTGCAGGGCGTCGATCCAGGGGGCATCGTCGGCGCTCATTCCGGAGAACACCACCATGATGACTTTGTTGATCGAGAGCGGCCCTTCGCGCGGTTCGGTCTCCATGAATAACTTCCTGCAGTTTTCGATGACGTCCTGCATGCGCAGCGGATCAGGCGTGGACTCGAGAACCTCGATCAGCCACATCGTGTCGAGCTCCAGCGCCATCGGCGTGAACGGACACACCGGACCGGCCCGCCCGAGATCCGGATGCGGCCTGGCCAGAAACTTGCGAACCCATGCCACTGTTGAACCCAGTGGCGAGTCTGCGTCGTTGGCGGCTTCGACCTCCGAAGCGCGCCGCAGCTGAAGCGGCTCTTTGGCAGCCTCGCCGTTGGCGGACGCTGTAGCCTCCCCCGGATTGGACCGGGTCGCGGTGATCTGATTGTTTGCGCTCATTGAATTCTTCCCATGAATGATCTGCGTTGCGCATGCGTTGCGCGGTCCGGCATTCACAAATCCTTCTGCCATGACCGGCTCCTCGGCCCGGACAACCGCACTGCTTGACACGATCGCGGCCTTCGCAGACATGTCGATGCCTTGCCGCGGGCGTTGCTCCGTATCCATCCAATCTTCCATGATGATTCAGTCCCTGTCGTGTTATCGGGCGATCGCTTTCAACGATGCGTCTGGAATATCCAGTTCGATCTGTCGGACAGAACGCATTGCGTAACCTGCGCCAGCCACTGCCATCATCAACACGCCCAACACGATGAACATCAGCGCCAGCCCGCGGCCCGGGCCGATGCCGATCAGCGCACCGGCCGTACCGGCAAGCGCGCCTCCCGGCATCATCGCCGGCTCGAAAACGAACTCCGCCAGCGGACCGGTAAGCAGGAAACCGATTGGCAGCGCCGCTTCGCTGGTCATGCGCAGTATCGCCATCGCGCGTCCCAGCAGCTGCGACGGCACTTTGGTCTGCCAGAGCGCCATGCTGGCGGACTGTGCAGGTGGAATGCTCAGAAACATCAGGAAGCCGGCAACGATCAGCAGCGTTAGCGACGGAGCAAGACCATGCGCAGCGATCGCGAGGCCGCTGAGCATGCTGAAACCCAGCAGCGAGTGGATTTTGTAGCGCGACCCGCCCCACAGTGTGATCAACAGGCCGCCGACCAGCAGACCGCTGCAGCTCAACGCCATCTGCAGCCCGAGCATGCGTTCGTCCTGGTGAGCCGTAATGAGCACCAGGGGCGTGATCGCGATGCTGGCGATGGCGAACAGGAAACTGCCGACAGCGCTGATTCCCAGCAATCCAAGCAGGCCCGGGCGAGCGGCCACGTAGCGCCAGCCTTCGTGCGCTTCGCGCAGCAGGTCGTCCTTCCTGGCCGCGTCGCGCAGGGGGTTGGGAATTCGCGCCAGCGCGATGCAGACCGCACCGACCACGAAAGTCAGCGCATCCACTACCAGTACACCGGAAATGCCCATGGCGCTCACCAGAATACCGGCCAACGCCGGTCCGCCCACCAGCGCCACACCTTGCCCGGTTTGGATCATCCCATTGAGGCGGACCAGACGATCGCTGTCCGCCAGCAGCGGAACGCTGGCAGCATAAGCGGGCTGCAAAAACGTGTTGGTCATCGCCGACAGGCCCACGCCGATGTACACCTGCCACACATCCAGACGGTCGAAAGCGACCAACAAGGCCATGGCGCCGATCACCGCTGCGGAAATGCATTCGCAGACGATCATGGTGCGCCGGCGATCCCAGCGGTCTACAAGCGCACCTGCGAACGGCAGCAGCACCAGGGTCGGTACCGCCATCGCCACGAACACCATCGCGAAACGCGTGGTCGATCCCGTGGTCTGATAGACCCACAGGCCCAACGCAAAACTGGTGAGGCGCGAACCAACGCCCGACACCAGCTGACCGAACCAGATCAGCAAAAAATCATGCAGCGGAGCCTGTTTGGCGACCGTGGCGTTCATGGCGAGCCGCCGCCCACCGGCAACGCGCCAGCATTCTGCAGGAAGCGCAGATAGCGATCGAACAGCGCGCGATCCGCTGGTGGGCACTCACCCGCCAATTCCGCGACCGCAGCTTCGGTGGCGCTGCAGTCGAACCGCGGCATTTGCTGCAGCTCTGCGTCCGCATCGGAGGCGGTCTGCTCCGGGAACAGACCCGCAAACGGCCGTAGAGAGTTGTCTTCTCCGGCCACGACGGCCGCCATCAGCGCCTGCTGCCACTGCGCATACGGCACATGATCGATTGGCAAACCGGCGTCGCGAATACCGGCCACCGCGTCGGTGACCGGCAGCGTGCGCGCGTTGAAATAATGATAATTGCCGTTGGCATCGCCTGCGCCCAGCAACACCGCCACCACCGCGCGAGCGACATAGTCCACCGGCGTCATGTCGAAGAAATCGCCATCGTTTTTCGGCGCCATGCCCAACTGCACGCAGCCGCGGATCCAAGCGTTGAAATAATCGCCGGTATTGCTGATGCCATATACACGGTCGCCGGTGATGCGCGCCGGGCGATGGATGGCGACCGGCACGCCGCGTTCGCGGGCGAGCAGACCGAGATGTTCGCTCGCCCATTTGCTCTGGTTATAGCCGCCGTACTGGCCTTCGGCATCCGGCGGCGGGTGATCTTCGCGCACGGTCTGGCCGACATGTCTGCGGGTGAGATAGACGCCAAGCGTGGACACCAACTGCACCGGCTTGAGACGGCCGGTGGTCGCCAGCACCAGCACTTCGCGGGTGCCGCCGACATTCGCGGCTTCCAGATGTGCATATGGCGCAATGAAATTCACCTGCCCGCCATTGTGGACGATAGCATCGACACGATGCGCGAGCGTATCGAAACCGGCCTGATTCAGACCCAGTCGCGGGCTGCCCAGATCGCCCAGCACCGGCACCAATCGCGCTTCATCGCCATCGCGCCAAAGCCGATAGCTCTCAAGATTCTTACGGATACGGCGCAGGCCGTCTTCCGCCGTATCGGCACGCACCAGGCAGACCATTTCAGCGTCGGTCATGTCGATCAGATCGCGCAGGACATATGCGCCGAGAAAGCCGGTCGCGCCAGTCAAGAGCACCGATTTCGGACCATCACGCGGGGTCGACGGCGGCGCCACGCGCGCAGCGTTCACGGAGTCCGGCAGCGTAGCGCGACCGTACAAATCGAGCTTATCTTCGACTTGACCACTGCGGATACGGTCAATGGTCTCGGACAGACCCGTGATGGTCGGAGCTGCGAAGACCGCCGCCAACGGCACTTCGACGCCAAGCGCTGCCTGCAGCTTGAACGCCAGCGGCAGGGTTGACAGCGAATCGCCGCCGCTGGCGAAAAAATCGTCGTCGGTGCTGAGATCTTCGCGGCCAAGTACATCGCGCCACACTGCAAGCACGGCGTGTTCGGTTGGCGTCTGCGGCGCGCGGATCGCGCGCTCCGCCGTGGTCTGCGCATTCGGCGCAGGCAGCGCACGCCGATCGATCTTGCCGTTGGCTGTGAGCGGCATCGTCGGCAGAAACACGAATGCCGACGGCAGCATTGTCTCAGGCAGGCGACGGGCAAGACCGGCACGCAGCGTCGATGCGTCCAGATCTTCGCGGTCCACGACAACATACGCGACGAGCCGCCGGTCGCCTGGACGATCTTCGCGCAGCAGCGTCGCCGCCGTCTGCACGCCAGGCAGCGCGGCAAGCGCATTGTCGATCTCGCCCAGCTCGATGCGCACGCCGCGCAGCTTGATCTGATGATCTGTCCGCCCGATGAACTGCAGCGTGTCGTCTGGATTCCACCGGGCCAGATCGCCGGTGCGGTACATCCGCGCATCGCGATCCGTGTCGAAGGGATCGTCGACGAACCGCTCGGCCGTCAATGCATTGGACCCCAGATAACCGCGCGCTACGCCGCATCCGGCGATGTGCAGCTCGCCCACCACGCCGCGCGGAACCAGCTGACGGTGTGCATCCAGCAGATGGATGCGCACGCCCGGCAGCGGCCGACCGATCGGCAGATCGAGCGTTGCGATGCCGGCGCCATCGACCGTCGAGAGCAGCGCCGCGCACACGGACGCTTCGGTCGGTCCATAGTGATTGCAAAGCGTTACCCGGCGCCCGGTGGTGTCGGCGAAGCGGCGGACCTGCTCGACCGGCACGCTTTCGCCGCCGACCATCATCAGATTCAGGCCAGGCAACACAGGTTCGCCGTGCGTGCGCAACGCCCAGCCTTCGCTCCAGCGCCGCCACAGCGCTGCTGGCGCATCGATCGCGGTGACCTGAAACTCAAGGCAGAACTGCTCCAGTTCCGAAGGCCCCAGCCCGGTGGGAGACGGATGCAGCACCAGCGTCGCACCGCAGGCCAATACCGGAAACACATCCCCGACCGAAGCGTCGAAAATCAACGGCGGAATCATCAGCAGACGTTGGCCGTCGAAGCGATGCAGGGCAAGAAAACCGCGCACCAGATTGACTGCGCCGCGATGTTCCACCACCACGCCTTTGGGCGTACCGGTCGACCCCGAGGTGTAGATCAGATAAGCGATGTCGTTGCTGCGACGCAGGACGGGCGGCGAATCAGCGGCGGGCGCGATTTCGGCTGCCTGCAGCACGGAAACCGGCAATGCCTGCATAGCCGATGCCAGTGCATCCGCGCGCTCACGCAGCTGCGGCGGCACCATGAGCGCGCGCGCGCCTGAGTCTGCCAACAGATAGAGCAGTCGTTCATCGGGATTGGAGGGATCCAGCGGAACGTAAGCCGCACCCGACGCCAATATGCCGAGTAGCGCCAGCGTCGCTTCTGCAGAGCGATCCGCAAGAATCGCCACGTATGCGCCGCGGCCGATGCCTTTGGCATGCAGGACCTGGGCAATACCGTTCGCCTTTGCCAGCGCTTGAGCATACGTCCATTGGCGAGCACCTCCGTCCGATGCCGGCTCCGCCAGCGCGATCGCATTGGGCGTGCGCGCGGCCTGCAGCGCGAACAGGTCGTGCAGCGTATCGCCCTGACCATTCAAGGCAGGGCCGCCATCGCCGAGCAGCAGCAATTCGGCGCGCTCCGCCGCTTCGACAAGCGAGAGTTTGGAGATCGGCAATTCAGGACTCTGCGCGATGCCCTGTAGCAGCGCCTCGAGATGTCCCGCCATGCGCTGGATCGTGACTTCCAGAAATAGATCGCTGCTGTAGTCGATGATGCACAGCAGGCCGCGTGGAGAGTCGGAGACCGACAGCGTCAGTTCGAACCGGGCGGTTTCGATCTGCGGATCAACCCACTCGGTGACGATGCCGTCCATCCGCAGCGTTTCGCCCTGTGGCGTGTTGTGCAGCAAGAACATGGTCTGGAACAGCGGCGCACGCCCCGGCGCGCGTTCGATATTCACACGCTCCAGAATGCGTTCCAGCGGCGCTTCGGCATTTTCCAGCGCATGCAAGACGTGGCTGCGGTTGCGCGCGAGCAGTTCGCGGAACGAGGGGTCTCCAGATATGTCGCCGCGAAGCGGAATGGTGTTGATGAATAACCCCACCAGCGGTTCGAGTTCGCTCATCCAGCGGTTGGCCATCGGCGAACCGACGACGATATCGGTGTCGCCGGAATAGCGTGACAGCAGCGCCTGGAACGCCGACAGCAGCATCATGAACATGGTCGCGCCTTCGGCGCGAGCGACATCGAGCACACGCTCGCGCAACTCGGCGGCCAACACGAATTCATGCCGCGCGCCGCGCGCGCTGAGTATCGCGCCGCGAGGGTGGTCGGTGGGCAGATCGAGCAGACCGGATGCGCCGGAAAGCGCATTGCGCCAGAATTCGATTTGAGTGCCGATCCGTTGCTGCTGCGCGGGTTCACGCTGCCACAGCACGACATCGGCGAACTGGAGCTTTTTTTCCTGCAATACAGATGCGGATCCGCACCGGATCGCGTTGTAACAGAGCGTGATTTCGGTCTCAAGCGTCGCCATCGACCAGGCATCGGACATGATGTGATGGGTGCACAACATCATCACATGCCGTTCGGCAGACAGCTTCAGGATCGACACCCGCATCAACGGTGGGCACGACAGGTCGAACGGACGGGCAGACTCGATGCGGACCTCATGCTGCATCGCGGTTTCGAGCGCAGCTTCGGACAGTGACGACAGATCGATCACCGGAATCGAAAAATCCACGCGCTCAGCCACGATCTGCATCGGCTCTCCGGCGCGCTCGGAATAGCCGGTTCGCAACGCATCGTGACGCTGGATCACCGAGACGCACGCCGCTTCGAGCGCCGGTATATCGAGCGGCCCCTTGAGCAGCAAATGGTTGTAGATCAGGTAAGCGCCAGTGCCGGGCTGCAGACGTTCGAAAACCCATATCTGCTGCTGCGCGGGCGTCAGCGGCAGCGACTGACCGATGACGGCGCGTACGCTGGGACCGCTATCAGCTGTGGCTTCCGTCGCGCGCTGACCAAGATTCCTCAGCAACAGTTCGCGCTGTTGCGGACTCAATTTAGCCAGACGATCGGCCAGCGATGCGCCAACAGCGCCCGCAGGCATTACCTTCGATGATGTCATGCGCTTATAGATCTCCAGGATACTTCCGTGTTCAACCCGGCTGCGCTCAGCCGGCCAGCATCGCTTGGATATCGTCTTCGGACAGGCCTTCGAGCTGCTGAAGCATCGCCGACAGCGCATCCTCGTCGATGTTCTGCATGCGCTGGGTCATCAGAAGTTCGGCGAACTGCGCTACGGTCGGCGCCTCGAAGACCATCCGCAGACCGATATCTCCGCCCAGAGCTTTCTGCATCCGGGTCACCAACTGGGTGGCCAGCAGCGAATGGCCGCCAAGGTCGAAAAAATTGTCGTGAATGCCCACCTGTGGCCTGCCCAGCATTTCGGCCCAGATCGCAACCAGCGTTTCCTCTTCGGCATTGCGGGGCGCGGTGTATTGCGCGACCGCGAACGCATCGGTATCCGGTACCGGAAGCGCACGGCGATCGACTTTGCCGTTCGGGGTCAGCGGTAGTCGCTCCATCCTCACGAACGCCGACGGCAGCATGTATTCCGGAAGACGTTCGCGCGCGGCGGTGCGCAGCGCTGCGATATCGATCTCGCCTTCCGCGGCGACCAGATACGCGACCAGACGTTTGTCGCCGGGACGATCTTCACGGCAGATCACCACCGCCTGCGCGACTGCGTCGCTGACCTCCAGCACCGACTCGATTTCGCCAAGTTCGATGCGGAAGCCGCGCAGCTTGACCTGATGGTCGATGCGCCCGATCACTTCAAGCCGACCATCGCGACGCCAGCGCGCAAGATCGCCGGTGCGATACAGGCGACCGCCGGAGCGCTGGCCCAGGGTGTCGGCGATGAATTTCTCGGCGGTGAGCTCCGGACGGTCCAAATAACCCTTCGCCACCCCCAAACCGCCGATCAACAGTTCGCCGGGAATGCCGGCAGGCACCAACTGCAGATGCTTGTCGACGATGTACACCTCAGTATTGTCGATAGGGTGACCGATGGCGATCGGCGCACGGCCAGGCTGCACCCGTTCGACTGTCGACCAGACCGTGGTTTCGGTCGGGCCGTACACATTCCACAGTTCGCGTCCGCAGCCGAGGAGACGGTCGGCAAGGTCGCGCGGCAGCGCTTCGCCACCGCAAAACAGCCGCATCTGCGGACGCCCACGCCAGCCCGCGTCCAGCAGCATGCGCCAAGTCGCAGGTGTTGCCTGCATCACGCTGGCATCGACCGAGTCCAGCATCGCCGCCAGGGCTTCGCCATCGCTGGCGGTGGCGCGGTCGGCCAGCGCCACGCGTGCGCCGACCGTGAGCGGCAGCATCAACTCAAGCAATGCGATGTCGAATGAGAGCGTAGTGATTGCGCACAGCGTGTCGTCGGCGGCCAGTCCCGGTTCGCGCGCCATCGACGCGAGAAAATTCACCGCCGCCCGATGCGGGATGCAGACCCCTTTCGGACGCCCGGTCGAGCCGGACGTGAAAATCACATAGGCGGTGTGCTCGGCGTCGGCCTGCGACGGCACGCGCGTCGATTCGCTAAGGACAGCAGACGCATCTTCGATGCCCAGCAGCGTATGCGCGCCGGCGGGCAGCTGCCCGGCAAGCGCTGCCTCGGTGATGACCACCGGCGCAGCAGAATCTTCCAGCATGAAACCGATGCGATCCGACGGATAGCTTGGATCCAGGGGCACATAGGCCGCGCCGGACTTCAGCGTGCCCAGCAACGCAGCAAGCATGTCCGGGGTGCGGTCCAGGAACAGACCGACCATCGTGCCCGGCCCGCACCCGTGCGCGCGTAGACGCGACGCCATCGCTTCGGCCCGGGCATCCAGCTCAGCGTAGGTCAATCGGGTTTCGCCCTGCACCACCGCGATCGCCTGCGGCGAGCGCGCCACCTGCGCTTCGAACAGCGCATGCAGAGTCGTTTCAGCGGGCAACGGCCGCGTCGTCGCGTTCCATTCCACGCGCAAGCGATGACGCTCCTGCGTCGACAGGATTTCAACTTCGCTGAGGCGTTGATTCGGATCCGCCACCACCGAACGCATCAACTGCTCGAGATGACAGGCGAACGCTTCGATGTAATCGTGATCGAACAGGTCGGATGCGTATTCGATCAGCATCAGCAGACCGCCGGAGCCCTCGCTGGCGAAGATCGACATGTCGGCGCGCGCGGTACCGGAATGGGCATTGTCCATCAGCACCGGCAGCAGGGTCAGGCCCGGCAATTCCACGGTCTGTTCGGGGAAGTTCTGGTAGAACACCATCGTCTGGAACAGCGGCGAATGGCCCAGGCTGCGCTCGATATCCAGCGATTCGATCAGACGCTCGACCGGTACGTCCTGATTGGCGTAACTGTCGATGGTCAGTGCCTTGACCTGCGCAAGCAGTTCGCGGAAGGTCGGGTTGGCGGACGTGTCCACGCGAAGCGGTAAGGTATTGATGAAAAATCCGATCAGGGCTTCGATCTCGCGACGCGGGCGGTTGGCGTTGCCCACGCCAACGACGATATCGTCCTGCCCTGAATAGCGGGACAGCATCGCGTTGAATACAGCGAGGAACGTCATGAACGCTGTCGCGCCCTCTTGACGGCTGAAACGCTTGACCTCTTCGTACAGCGCAGCGGGAATCACATGGCGCACCATGCCGCCGCGATAGCTCTGTATCGGCGGACGCGAACGGTCGCCAGGCAGTTCCAGCACCGGCGGAGGCGTGGCGAAACGCTGCTTCCAGTAATCGAGCTGGGTGCGTGCCGAATCGCCTACGGCCTCTTCAAGCTGCCAAAGCGTGTAATCGGCGTATTGGATCGCAAGTTCAGGCAGCGGCGAAGGCCGGTCGGCAAGGTACGCCGCATAGAGCTGGGTCAGCTCGCCGTAAAAAACGCCGAACGACCAGCCGTCCACCGCGATGTGATGCGCGCTGAGCAGCAGCAGCGCTTCGTCCGCCTCGACCCGGATGAGGGTCGCACGCAACACCGGGCCTTTAGCCAGATCGAAAGGCGCCGCCGCATCGGCGGCGGCGAGCGCGATGGCCGCAGGTTCGCGTGCGTCGTCCTGCTGGTTCGATACGTCATGTTGAATCAACCGAAGTGGTTCGACCGGAAGGATGTGCTGCCGCGGACCCTCGTCGTCTTTCACGAAAACCGTGCGCAGGCTTTCGTGACGACGCATGATCTCGGACAGCGTGCGCTCCAGCGCATCGATATCCAGATGGCCGCGGAAGCGCATCAGCGAGGTCACGTTGTAGACGCTGTTGCCCGGATCGATCTGATCCAGGATCCACAGCCGCTGCTGCGCCGATGAAAGCGGCAACCGCTCAGGGCGCGGCCGCCGGCCGATCTCGTTCTGGGGGGCGACGGCGACCTTACGCGCCAATTGCTGCATCAATAATGCGCGCTTTTCCGGCGAGAGACCTGCCAAGCGCTGATCCAATTCACTCATATGTCGCTCCGTTCCTTACTTTCACCAGTCAACTGCCGCGCGACTTCGTCGTCGCTGAGTTGCTCGAGTTTTTGCAACATCGCTTCAAGATCGATCTGATCCGCGTTCGCGCAGGCATCGGCGATGCGTGCAGCCATCTCTTCCAATGTCGGCGCTTCGAACAGGACGCGCAGCGACAGTTCGACGCCATATTCGTGTTCGATCCGCGACAGCATCTGGGTGCCCAGCACGGAGTGTCCGCCCAAATCGAAAAAATTCGCGCGCATATCGACCACGGGCAGATTCAGCAGCTCCCGCCAAAGCTTCGCCAAAGTCTCTTCTTCAGGCGTTCGTGGTGCAATCAGATCGTCCGATGCGCCAGCTGCGGTTTCTGGGGCAGGCAGCGCGCGCCGATCGACCTTGCCGTTGGGCGTTAGCGGGAAACGACCCAGGCCTACAAATGCGCTGGGCACCATGTAATCCGGCAGCGCCAACTTCAGGTGCGCGCGCAGTTCGGCATCGGTAAAGTCTATATCTTTACCGGCGATATCTTTACCGGCGATATCTTCACGCGTGAAATAGGCGACAAGTCGCTGATCGCCAGGACGGTCTTCGCGGCATTGCACCACCACCTGGGTCATGCCCGGATATTGCGCGAGCACAGTCTCGATTTCGCCCAACTCGATGCGAAAACCGCGCAGCTTCACCTGGTGGTCGATACGGCCGACGACCTGCACTGTGCCGTCGGTACGCCAAAAAGCCAGATCACCCGTACGGTATAGCCGTGACTGCGAAAAAGACCCGTCAAGTTCGACCGAAAACGGATCGGGAATGAATTTCTCGGCGGTAAGATCGGGCCGCTCGCGGTAGCCGGCGGCAAGACCGTCGCCACCGATCAGGAGCTCGCCCGACACGCCCACCGGCAGCCGCTGCATGTGGCGGTCCACGATATGGATCTGGGTGTTGTCGACCGGCCGGCCGACGATGATCGGACCTTCACCGGGCTGCACCCGGCACAGCGCCGAATACACGGTGGTCTCGGTCGGGCCGTACAGATTCCACAGTTCGCGCGCCATCGGCATCAGACGGTCGGCGAGATCGCGCGGCAACGCCTCACCCGTGGAGATGATGCGCATGTCGTGTCTGCCGCCCCAGCCCACGTCCAGCAGCATGCGCCAGGTCGCAGGCGTCGCCTGCATGATCGTGAGCGGCGCGGTGTCCACCAGTCTTCGCAGCCGCAAACCATCGCGCACGGTGTCGCGATCCACCAGCAGGATCCGGGCGCCCACCGTTAGCGGCACTACCAGTTCGGTCAGCGCGATATCGAACGACAACGTGCTGATCGCGCAGATGGTGTCGACATTGGTGAGGCCTGGTTCGCGTGCGATTGAACGGATCAGATTCACGGCCGACCGCTGCCGGATCTCGACGCCCTTCGGTTTGCCGGTCGAACCGGAAGTGAAAATGACGTATGCGGGATCGTCAGGGCCGCTGCTCCCTTGCGGCGGCGCATCGGCCAAAGCATCCAGCGGCGCGTCGGCGTCGACCACAACTACCGACGGCACCCGCGATGGCAACGTCTCGCGCAGCGCCGGCTGAGTGACGATCACGCTGCAAGCCGACAGATTGACCATGTACGCGAGACGATCGGCCGGATAGCTCGGATCCAGCGGTACATAGGCACCGCCGGCCTTCAGGATGCCGATCAGGCCGATGATCATTTCCAGCGATCTGTCGACGTAAAGACCGACCAGCATGCCCGGCGCAACGCCCTGCGCACGAAGCGCATGCGCCACCATATTGGCGCGGCGGTCGAGTTCGCGGTACTGCAACTCGCGTCCTCCGAACAACACCGCGACCGCATCGGGCGTTTTCGCAGTCTGTTCGGAGATCAACGCGGCGATCGTGGCATTTTCCGGTAACGCGCGGCGGGTATCGTTCCAGCGCGCCAGCTGTTCGATCTCCTGCATGGTCAGCATCGGCAGCTTGGAAAGCGGCATCTGCGGCGAATCGACAATCGCACCAAGCAGCGTCAGCAGATGTCCAGCCATGCGTTCGATGGTGGCCTGGTCGTACAGCTCGGTGCTGTACTCGAACATCAGGTCGCCGGGGCCATGCTGATTGACGAACAGCGAGAGGTCGCCCTGCGCAGTCGGCGGACGCAGATCGGATATGTGCGCGTCTTCGATGCGAAGCCCCGACATCGCCAAGGCATGTTCCGGGTAACTCTGGAAAAAATACATCACCTGCGCGAACGGCGTATAGCTGGTGGAGCGCGGCAAACGAAGAGTTTCCAGTATGCGATCGAGCGGCGTGTCCGCATTCTCCATCGCTTCAAGCACGGTACCGCGCATACGCGACAGAAACGTGACGAATTCAGGATCGTCGGAGACATCCGCCTGCAGCGGCAGCAGATTGATGAAGAAACCAACGACCGGCTCAAGCTCGAGGCGCGCACGGCCTGCGACGCCCATCGCCGCGACCACTCTGTCCTGTCCGGAATAACGCGCCAGCAGCGTCTGGAATGCGGCGAACAACAGGATCGACAGCGTGACCTGCCGCTCGCGGGCGAACGTCTGCAAGCGCTCATAGAGCGCGAGAGGAATCTGTGCGGAACACAGGCTGCCTTGGAAACTCTGCATCGCAGGCCTGGCGCGGTCGGTGGGTAGATTCAGCACCGCTGGCGCATCGGCAAGATGCCGGCTCCAGAAATCGAGCTGCTGTTGCAGACCATCGCCGCCGAACATCTGTTGCTGCCAGATCGCGACATCGGCGAGCTGTAGTTCGGGAGCCGCTAGATCGAACAACGCACCACCATGCAATCGATTGTAGGCGTCGGCGATTTCATGTTCCATGGTAGAAATCGACCAGCCGTCGATTGCAATATGATGAAAAATGACCGTCAAAAGATGTAGATTATCCTCAACACGGACCACAACTGCGCGGATCGGCGGCTGCGTCGCCAGAACGAATGGCCGGACAACCTCCTCGCGGGCGATGCGCAGTGCATCTTCGCGATGTGTGCCCGCACCATCGCCAT
>JAYVSK010000347.1:0-6543 GCA_043775395.1 Lysobacter sp.
CGCACTGTGCGCGCTGACCGCTTGGACTATCGTGCGCCGCGTGCGCAACGGGCTGCGCGAAGCGCGATAAGCCTGTGCCGGAGGCTGTCCGGTTCACTCTCTTTCAGCCGAAGGTATCGAACTTCGATACTCCGCGATAACCGCGCACCCACGCGTCCGCCGCGCCCCCGACACTGCGTACTGGGTGGTCGGACATCACCCTTTTCCGCGAGGATCGCTCACCCCCATGTCTGACCCACGACGCTGCACCGAACACACCTTCGCCACCCATGACGACGTTGCGCTGTTTTACCGGCACTGGCCGGCTGCCGCCGAAGCGCGCGGCGCCATCATTCTGATTCATCGGGGGCATGAGCACTCGGGCCGGATGGCGCATCTGGCCGACGAACTGGGGCTGCCGGATTTCGATGTCTTCGCCTACGACATGCGAGGCCACGGACGTTCGCCCGGCACGCGCGGCGACAGCCCGAGCGTGTCGCATTCGGTGCGCGATGTGCAGACCTTCGTCGAGCACATCGCAGCCGCGCACGGCGTCAACGTCGCCGATATCGTGATCGTCGCGCAGAGCGTGGGCGCGGTGTTGGCCAGCACCTGGGCGCACGACTACGCGCCGAAGATCCGCGGCCTGGTGCTGGCATCGCCGGCGTTCAAGGTGAAACTCTACGTGCCGTTCGCGCGTCCGGCGCTGGCCCTGATGCGCAAGCTGCGCGGCAATTTTTTCGTCAACAGCTACGTCAAGGCGAAGTTCCTCACCCACGACCCGGCGCGCATCGCCAGCTATGACAGCGACCCGCTGATCTCGCGGCCGATCTCGGTGAATGTGCTGCTGGGGCTATACGAAGCCGCCGACCGCGTGGTCGACGACGCCGCCGCGATCACCCTGCCGGTGCAGCTGCTGATCTCCGGCAGCGACTGGGTGGTGCACCACGCGCCGCAGCACCGTTTTTTTGAACGGCTGACCAACCCGCGCAAAGAACAGCATGTGCTGCCGGGTTTCTTCCACGACACCTTGGGCGAACGCGACCGCAAACTCGCCACCGACAAGATCCGCAGCTTCGTGCGCAAGTTGTTCGACAATCCGCCTGCGCCAATATCGCTGCGCGACGCGCATCGCACCGGGTTCACTGCGGACGAATCGCGCGCGCTGGGCAAGCCGCTGCCGTGGTACACCCCGCGCGGTGCGTACTGGGCGATCATGTGTGCGTCGCTCAAATTGGGCGGGCTGCTGTCGCGCGGTATCGCGCTGGGCCACAGCACCGGTTTCGATTCGGGCAGCACCCTCGACTACGTCTACCGCAATCAGGCGCAGGGCATGCCGTTGATCGGGACGATGATCGATCGGACCTATCTCGATTCCATCGGCTGGCGCGGTATCCGCGTGCGCAAAACCCACATCGAGGAGCTGCTGCGCAAAGCCTTCGCGCGGGTCCACGCACGCGGGCTGCCGCTGCGGGTGATGGACGTGGCTGCGGGCCACGGCCGCTATGTGCTGGACGCAATTGCAGCCAGCGACATCAAACCCGAATCGATCCTGCTGCGCGATTACAGCGAGATCAATGTGCGCGACGGTCGCGCGCTGATCGCCGAGCACGGTTTGTACAGCATCGCGCAGTTCGTGCGCGGCGATGCGTTCGATCGCGACGATTTGGCGCGGGTCGCGCCGCCGCCAACCGTCGCAGTGGTGTCGGGGCTGTACGAACTGTTTCCCGACAACGATCAAATCAGCGCATCGCTTGCCGGAATTGCCGCAGCCGTGCCGCCGGGCGGCTGTCTGGTCTACACCGGCCAACCGTGGCACCCGCAGCTGGAATTGATCGCGCGCGCGTTGACCAGTCATCGCCAGGGGCAGGCGTGGGTGATGCGTCGACGCACGCAGGCGGAGATGGATCAACTGGTCGAAGCCGCCGGCTTTCGCAAGATCGATCAGCGCATCGACGCGTTCGGCATTTTCACGGTCTCATTGGCGGTTCGCGAAGGGTGAATCTCACGACGAGCTCACGCCCTTGGAAGCAGGCTGCGCTGTGGCTGGCGTTTCTCGCGCCGTTTTTCTATCTGAGCTACGGCTTCGCGAATCATCTCGCCGCGCAGCGCAGCGATGTCGGCGCAGTGGTGTTCGCCTGGGAGCACAGCGTTCCGTTCATCGCATGGACCATCGTTCCGTACTGGTCGATCAATCTGTTTTATGGGCTGTCGCTGTTTGTGTGTCGCACCCGCGACGAACTCAATGCGCACGGCCGCCGCTTGCTGACCGCACAGATTGTTGCAGTCAGCTGTTTTCTGCTGTTTCCGCTTGGGTTTACCTTCGTCCGGCCGGACAGCGATGGTATTCCCGGCATGTTTTTCGCCGCGCTGACCAGTTTCGACAAACCGTTCAACCAGGCGCCGTCGCTGCACATCGCGCTGCTGGTGATTCTGTGGGAGCTGTACCGTCGTTTGCTGCCCAAAGGCCTGCACTGGCTGCTGCATGCCTGGTCGCTGTTGATTGCGGTGTCGGTGCTGACCACCTATCAACATCATTTCATCGACATCCCAACCGGTGCGCTGCTTGGCTTGCTGTGTCTTTGGCTGTGGCCGCTGGAGGCATCAAGCCCACTGCGCACCGCACGCATCGCCCGCGATTCACAACGCAGACGGCTTGCGCTGTTTTACATCGTCGGCGCGGCTGCCTGTTTCGGAGCGGCCGCGTTCGGCGGCATCGCGCTGTGGCTGTGCTGGCCGGGCGTCGCGCTGCTGATGGTGGCGCTGCACTACGCGACGTTCGGCGTCGACGGCTTTCAGAAAAATAGCGAAGCCCGCATCGCGTACGGCGCGCGTTGGCTGCTGATGCCTTATCGGGTGGGCGCATGGATCAATTCGCGACTGTGGACCGCGCGTGAAGCGCATGCGGTCAACATCGCACATCGTGTCTGGCTGGGGCGGATGCCAACCGCCGCGCAGGCGCGTGCGCTGGGCATTGCGCGCATCGTCGATGTCAGCGCCGAACTGTCTGCGCCGGCAGGTATTCCGGTGCGCTGCGTGCCGATGCTGGATCTGATCGCGCCGACATCCATACAGCTTGAACAGGCGGCCGAAGCGATCGAAGTACAGCTACGCGAAGACGGCGATGTGCTGGTGTGCTGCGCGCTGGGCTATTCGCGCAGCGCGGCGGCGGTCGCGGCGTGGCTGCTGTACACCGGCCGCGCCGATCACGTCGACGAAGCGATCAACCGCATTCAACGCCAGCGTCCGCAGCTGGTGCTGCACGACGCGCATCGAGCGGCGCTGTCGCAGCTGGCGCTGCACGCATGAACACGTCCCTTGCATTGAATGCTGACGCATTGGACCCTGTAGACCGCGCGCGCTGCGCCGCGATGTCGGGCTGGCTTGCAACGGCATCCGTAACCGGCGCACTGACGCTGTGCTGTGCGGTCGTTATCGCGCTTGGATACATGGCGCATGCCTGGCGCGATGAAGCGATGGGCTTCGCGCTGCTGGTGTTGGCGCTGACGCCGCTGGAACGCTACCTCGCGCTGCGGCTGCGCTTCGATGCGGAACTGTTCGCGGATCTGGCCAGTGGACAGATCGCCGATCTCGCTGCGCTTGATGCAGGCTTGGCGACGCTGGGCGTGCGCAAAACTCCGCAACCGCCGCGAACGCTCGATGACAGACTCCGGGGCAGCCGACGTTTATGGCGGTTCCACGCGGCAGTCGCCATCCTGATAGCGGCCTGCACTGCGATTGCGGTTGTGTTTGCCTGATTCACGGATAACATCAGTCGCTCGCACCGAACACAGGATCCATCCAGCCGATGTTGGAAAGACTGGTCGCCGCACTGATCATCGGCTTTGTGCGCCTGCTCACCGGCGCACAGGCGTTCTGGCGCAGCGGGCGCCCCAACGCGGCGCAGCGGATTTTTTTCGCGAACCACGCCAGTCACGGCGACTTCGTGCTGCTGTGGGCGTCGCTGCCCACGTGGCTGCGCCGGCGCACGCGCCCAGTTGCAGGTGCCGACTATTGGAACAAGAGCCCGCTGCGGCGCTTCATCGGCGGCCGCGTATTCCGCGCAGTGTTGATCGATCGCGAACGCAAGACATCGCCAGATGCCGCCGCCAGCCCCGACCCCATCGAGCAGATGGTTGCGGCGCTGGCCGGCGGCGATTCGCTGATCCTGTTTCCCGAAGGTACCCGCAACACTACCGATGCGGTGCTACTGCCGTTCAAAAGCGGCCTGTTCCATCTGGCGATGCAGTATCCGCGCGCGGAGCTGGTGCCGGTGTGGATCAACAATCTCGCGCGGGTGATGCCCAAAGGCCAGATGGTGCCCCTCCCACTGCTGTGTACGGTGACATTCGGCGCATCGCTGCCGCACATCGACAGCGAGGACAAGGCCGCGTTTCTGGCCCGTGCGCGTGAGGCGATGCTCGCACTGCGCCCGGACATGCAGGACGACAGACCCGTCAATGCCGCACCCTCCGATCTCACGGAATCCAGCTGATGGAAAATCCAATACCTTCGATGTACGCGCTGCCGATCTTCGCCGGCGCAGTCGTGGTGCTGATCGTCGCGTCGGTGATCGGCTGGGTACTGAAGCTGCGCTTCGCGCCGGAACAGCCGCACGCGGTGATCGACAACCTCAACAGCCGCATTCGCGCGTGGTGGTGGATGGTCGGCGTGCTGGCCGCTGCGTTCTGGTTCGACAAACAGGGCGTCATCATCCTGTTCGCGCTGCTGTCGTTCTTCGCGCTGCGCGAATACATCACCCTGTGCTACACGCGTCGCGGCGATCATCTGGTGCTGCTGCTGGCGTTTTTCATCGCACTGCCGGTGCAGTACGCGCTGATCTGGATCGACTGGTACGGGCTGTATTCGATCTTCATCCCGGTCTACGCCTTCCTGCTGCTGCCGATCTTCGCCGCGCTGGGCGCAGACACCACGCGTTTTCTCGAACGCGCCTCGAAAGTGCAGTGGGGCCTGATGATCTGCGTGTTCTGCCTGTCGCACGTACCGGCACTGATGACGCTGAGCATCCCCGGTTACGAAGGCCGCAACCTGCTGTTGATCGCCTTCCTGGTGCTGGTGGTGCAGGGCAGCGACGTGTTGCAGTACGTCTGGGGCAAGCTGCTGGGCAAACATAAAGTCGCGCCCGAACTGTCGCCGTCGAAAACCTGGGAAGGCCTGATCGGCGGCGTGGTCAGCGCCACCGTCCTCGGCGCCGCGCTGCATGGCATCACTCCGTTCACCGCACTGGAAGCCGCGCTGGTCGCGCTGGTCATCTGCCTGATGGGCTTCTTCGGCGGCCTGGTGATGTCCGCGATCAAACGCGACCGCGGCGTGAAGGACTGGGGCAGCATGATCGAAGGCCACGGCGGCATCCTCGACCGCGTGGACTCCATCGTCTTCGCCGCACCGATTTTTTTCCACCTCGTGCGCTACGGGTGGATTTGAGCAACGTCTGCTTTTGTAGGGGCGACAGAAATCGCGATGCTCTTCGCTGTCATTCCCGAACACACGCAAATCAAGCATAAGTAGCGGTACGAAGGTGGCTAGAGGCTTGCCCCTCATACGGCCCTGTATCAAGTGCGAGGCAGGTGTTTCAGACATCTTCTCCTTGGGATGCGCAGAGAAGGAAAACCATCGCGAATCGCCTGCTTCCCCACTGTCGTAGGAGCGCTGCTCCCACAACAGCAACGCCCAAACCAACGGTTTCGCTGCTAAGCAGGATCGGCGATGTCCGGCACCGCAGCCGCAGGCGCGCGCGCATAGCGCCACGCAACGAGCACCGCGCAGGCCAGCAGCGCGGAGGCAATCAGGAAAGCGATGCCGGGCAGTCGCAGCGGTGCGCTGGGGCCGATGAAATAACCGAATGAGCCTGCGAACAGCGCCGGTGCGGCGATTCCGGCCAGCGAAATCAAACTGCTCAGTGCGCCCTGAATGCGGCCCTGCATCTCGGGGCCCACCTGACGCGTGATCAGCGATTGCGTCGACGGTGCGGCGACCGCCCACAGTGCGCTGATCGGCAGACCGGCAAGAAATATCCAGCCGGTGCCGGCCAATCCATAGATCAAAAAACCGACCACACCGCAGCTCAAGCCGAACAGGATCGTGCGGCGTTCACCTAGACGTTTCACCAACTTGCCGACCAGGATCGCGTTGACGATCACGCTCAGTACGCCAACCGCCGCCAACACGTAACCGGCCTGTTTTTCTTTCCAGCCGAAACTCTCGTCGGCGAACAGCACGAACGTACTGGGATACACGTAGTGCGCGAAGTTGGCGAGGAACACCACCGCCACCAGGCCCCAGATCTGCGGATAGTTGCGCAGCAGATGCACCGAACCCATCGGCTTGGCGTGGGTCCAGTCGAATTTGGCTGATCGGCGTTCTTTCGGCAGCGATTCGGGCAATACGAACAGACCGTAAACAAAATTGAGCAGCGCCAGCGCAGCGGACACCCAGAACGGCAGGCGGTGGTCGATATCGCCCAGCAGGCCGCCGACGACGGGGCCGATGATGAAGCCGAGGCCGAACGCCGCACCCAGCATACCGAAGCTTTTCGCGCGGTTT
>JAYVSK010000348.1:0-25357 GCA_043775395.1 Lysobacter sp.
TCCGCGAGCGCCGTTATCGAATCATTATCGCATGCAGGTTTTGCTCTGCCCTGCAAGTTATGACGCCTTGAGTGCCATGGATCGTGCAAGCATCAAAACGTGGCATGGTTGGATGGTGCATATCGGGGGACGCACTCATTGACAGGCGCTTCCGCCATCGGGGCGTCGAAATACGGGGATATCCTCGTCGATCGAAGACCTGATTTCGCTGCGGCATGTAAATCGTCGTATCTGGTATCTATTCAGAAGTGCTTCGCAGTCTTATCCGAGTTCAGTAGATCCAAAATAGCAGACACGATCGTGTCGAAGTTGAATGGTTTCGTGCAAACGGGAAAACTACGGTAGGCCGTGTGTAGCGACGCATAGT
Organism: Lysobacter sp.; assembly: GCA_043775395.1. Lineage (GTDB taxonomy): Bacteria > Pseudomonadota > Gammaproteobacteria > Xanthomonadales > Xanthomonadaceae > Lysobacter_I. The sequence goes on from JAYVSK010000348.1 coordinate 368, forward strand.
CGTAGCCGGTCGTGAAGACGAAAGGCACGTTGTGTCTTGTCAGCAGGTCCGCGACCGGATATGACATGGCGCCCGACAGGTCGATGTCGAGCAATGCGATATTGATCTCCTGATGGCGGCGTTCGACGAATCCAATCGCTTCCTCAAGATCACCGATAAGACCGACAATATCCGCACCTGCATACGTCAGCGCACCGGCAACGTTCTCAGCTATCATGCGGTTATCCTCCACGACGAGGATACGCACGCCATCCAAACTGTTCGTTTTCATTGCGTACGCCTGTCTATCAGATCGGTTTTGACGGTAGTGAACTGTGGGACTGCTGATGGGCATCCAGCCTCCCTTAAGCAGGCTGTGATGGGAATGTTCGACGCGCGGACGCACCTCGAAGTCATCCGTACGCACTGATGCGTTGCACGCCATGCGAAAGTATCGGTGACGGACGAATCAGACAGGTTTTGTCACATGCAGTGCCTCGCGGCCGTCTGGTTTTGATCATTGGTTAAATTTTCCTCACCACTCTGCCATCCAATCAGCCAACGCGCTGATAAGCGAGACGCCTGCAATGCTAGAGAATATTGAAACTCATCTTTCATTCAGGTTCTAAGCTGTGCATCTAAGATCGACTCATTTCACATACTGCAGACTGCACGACGTGCCGAATCCCCGCAGGGCCTAATTGGGTCAGAAATTAGAGCCGGCTCAAAATTTTCCCGATCGTGAACGAAATTATTTCGCGGAATGCATGAAACAAAAATTGAATCGAAGTGCATACATGCCTACGAAGTGAGGCGTTGGTCACGCGTCAACGTGGCGCATACTGCTGAAACAGGGTTTGCTGAGAAACAAAGGAATACCAATGTCTCATTCACGCGCTACAGTCCTGATTACGGATGATGATAAAGTGTTTGCACGTGCCGCTGCCGATCTCATCACGATGCGCGGCATGCGACCGATCATATCGCATACCGTTGCCGATTCCAGGCGGCTGCTCGCCTCACAGAGTATGGACTTCATCCTGTTGGATCATTCGCTTCCCGATGGTACGGCGTTCGACGTCATCGCCGACATGGACATCACCCAACATGGACAGATCGCGCTTGTCACCGGTTCTCCCAATCTCGAAACCGCAGCGCGGGCCGTGTCTTCTCCCATCATCGATTACGTCATTAAGCCGATCCATCCGGACAGATTGAATTTGCTGTTGGACTTGGCTGCAGACCGTGCGGCGTTGCGCAATACGGGTTCGGGACGCAACGCCCGTTTCATCGGAATTTCACCACAGATCGAAGAGCTTTATGCCTGCATGGAGCGTATCGCACCGACGAATGCGTCGATATTGATTTCCGGTGAAAGCGGTACCGGCAAGGAAGTCGTTGCGCAGGCACTGCATGATCTCAGCGGACTTCCCGGAGGATTTGTGGCAGTAAACTGCGGCGCGATCGCCCCCGAGCTGCTCGCCAGTCAACTCTTCGGCCATGAGCGAGGCAGTTTCACCGGCGCGCACCAGCGCCACATCGGCTTTATCGAACAGGCGGACAAAGGAACATTGTTCCTTGACGAGGTCACCGAAATGCCGATGGCGCTTCAAGTGTATCTGTTGCGCGTACTGGAAACTGGCCGTTTTTCGCGCGTGGGAGGATTGGGAGATATCCAGTCGGATGCAAGGATCGTTGCCGCGACCAATCGCGATCCACTGCTTGCCGTTCGCAACGGCCACCTGCGGGAGGATCTGTATTATCGGCTTGCCGACATTAATTTGCCTTTGCCGCCGCTTCGAAAGCGGGGCCGCGATGTCGTGCTGCTCGCCCAGTATTTCCTCGACAAATTGAATGAACGCTATCAGTCCAACAAGCGGTTCGCGCCGAATACGGACCATCTGCTGGTGAACCACAGCTGGCCTGGCAACGTACGCGAATTACAAAGTGCTGTTCAACGCGCTTATTTGATGAGCCAAGGCGACCTTATCCAGGTTACGCCTGATTCGACACGGGGAGTGACTCTGGAAGAATCCGACACTGCAATCGCTTTTTCGGTGGGAACGACATTCGCTGAAATTGAAGAACAGGCATTGAGGAAAACCCTGGCGTACTGCAACAATGACAAATCGGCAACCGCCCGCGCGCTGGGTGTGAGTGTACGTACTGTACATAATCACTTGGCGCGCATTCGCTTAGAACACAGAGAATTAGAGAAGTAAACGATGGACACCCTTTCGTTTCCGGATGATGACCCGCGAAATTCTCAGCGCTGGATGCACGACTTGCGCAACGCAGCAAATTCTACCCAGCTGGCCGTCGATGTTGCGTACAGGATGATGGCAGCCGGCGATCTTTTGGGAGCAGAAACGAATCTTCGTCGAGCGGTGGAGGCATGCGGCATACTGACCGATCTGCTGAATCCAAATGCTGCTTCAACTTGAGACTGATTTTCCATAGCCGCTGCCATCGCCTGCCGTCACGATCAAAACTCACGAATGAAAGTGCGGGCTCCTGAAAGCCCGCGACCTGATCCTCAACATGCATTGCATGGTCTGCATGAAGTTCCAGATGTGGCCGCAACAAGCGTTCACCTTCTCCGCCCCTGCGGCACTGCTGCACTGCGGCACTGCTGCACTGCGGCACTGCGGCACTGCGGCACTGCAATAAATGTTACTAAGTGCCAGCACTGCTGTCGAACCCGCTACTGGTGTCCTTGCCGGGTGATGTCGTGCTTGGGGACGTACTGCTTTCAGTGTACCCGGCAGCACCAGATTTGATGACGCGTATGCGATTGTCCACATCCTTCACTCCCGAACAGCGCTCGGCCAGATCTTCAGCGCAATGTTTCATCCACCGCTCGGGCACCGTGCCCTCCAGCGTGACTTGGCCGCTTTCTACTCGGACACTGACATCGCTGGCATCGATATCGTCGTCATGCATCAACTGTTCGTTCAGATCCTCAGTGATTCGTTCGTCAGAGCGGGAATAGCTGCGGGGTCCTTTTCCGCGATGGCCCTTGGTCAACTCTGCGGAACCCATTTGTCCCCCGGACTGCCCGTAGCCGCTCTGGGCGCCCATACGTTGTCTCGGCCGGCTATCACTGTTGTGTCCGTCATTACCCTGTGCAGATTGACCATGAGTGTTCTGTCCGAAGCCGGCCTGTCCAGATTGGCCATAATTGCCCTGTGAGGGACCTCCTTGGCCGCGCGGATCGCCGTATTGATCCTGTGCATTGCGATGCGAAACGAATTGGTTCTGTCCCCGGCTGTCCTGCTCATCGGCGTATCCGCCATGACCGCCAGTGTTCTGGCTTTGGCCGCCTTGCTTGCGGCCGTTTCGGCCCTGCTGGCCAAACTGACGGCTTGGACCAACATCGGATTCCCCCTCAGCGCGCGGGTCTTCGTAATCCGACCCGCGGTATTGACCGTAGCGCGGCTGTCCCGCTTGCTCGCTGCCGCTGGATTCACGCGACTGCTGATTTTGCAGATCCTGCCGGCGATTGCCGTTCTGGCCGTTTTCGTGACTCATCTCTTTCTCCTGTAATTCAACCATGCTTTGCCCGTTTTGATGTGACGGACGCCTAAATCCCGCAGATCTTGCCAAAAAACTTTCATTTCAGATGTGCCGGTACTCTTTTCTTCGTACATTCATCCGATCTCCAATCATGTGGATAGCTTGGCCGCAAGGGAACGTTTACTCGCAGCATCAGCGCATACTCGATACGAACTTCATTACCGCATCAGGCCTAAACTCAGCGGATGATTGGTTGAATGTATCGCAAGAGGCGTGCCAGAAAAAGATATTCGCTCGCACTATACCGAGCAAGATGCTTTGCACTGCAGTATGAGAAATATCCTCGATACTTATAAAAAACACGAAATTGAAGCTCCACCTTAGTAATTCTCGCATTTATAACGATTTCATAAATTCAAGGAAATTCAATGCTGGCAACGCATTCATAAGCATTTCGCCTGAAGCAAGTCGAGCATTTTTTTCATTACGCAATATAAGTTCCTGTTTTTAATTCAAATAAGGCGGTCTTACGACCCTGGGTCACGCGACGGATCGATATATTTTCAATAGGCGAAAAAATTTCCGTCCAAGAAAGAAGTGGATGTCAGGCGTCGGATGAAACAGAAATACGTTGCATATGCAAAATGCTGGCATGCGCCTTGCATAAGACTATTGCGTGAGTCAACAGCGCTATCCGACTGCGAGATTCTTTTCCTGCTTACGACGTGGGAAAACGACCGCCTATCTATTAGTAACGAAAGTATGTTTTACAATTTTTTTCGATATCAAACATCATAATATCAAAACAGGAATTCAGCTATGAAAGCAGTGACTTACCAAGGCAAGAAGGATGTGCGCGTTGAAGATGTTCCCGATCCTGTTCTTATCGAACGCGACGACATCATCCTGCGCGTCACTGCGACTGCGATTTGCGGTTCGGACCTTCACCTGTATCGCGGAAAAATACCTGAGCTGCACGACGGCGACATTCTGGGACACGAGTTCATGGGCATTGTGGAAGAAGCCGGCCGCGATGTCGCCGAAGTGAAGAAAGGCGATCGCGTGGTGATTCCGTTCGTGATTGCTTGCGGCGACTGTTTCCACTGTCGTCTGACCGAATATTCCGCCTGCGAGACCACCAACACCGGAAAGGGTTCGGCAATGAACCAAAAAGGCATCAAACCCCCGGCTGCACTGTTCGGCTTTTCACATCTCTATGGCGGCATCGCCGGCGGTCAGGCGGAGTACGTACGCGTACCGAAGGCGAATGTGGGGCCCTTGTTGATCCCAGATGCGCTATCGGATGAAAAAGTGCTGTTCCTTTCCGACATTTTGCCTACGGGTTATCAGGCTGTAGTGAATGCAGGTGTTTCTCCCGGCTCCACACTTGCCATCTTCGGGGCAGGCCCTGTGGGTCTCATGTCCGCAGCCTGCGCGCGCATGTTCGGTGCGGAACGCATTTTCATGATCGATCCGTTGCAGCATCGACTTGATTTTGCGCAAGCTGCTTATGGGATTATTCCGATCAACATGAAGGACGTGGACGACCCAGCTGAAATTATCGTGTCGCAGACCGCTGGGCGCGGTGTTGACGCCGCAATCGACGCCGTGGGTTTCGAAGCTAAAGGCAGCGTCACAGAAACACTGATGACCACTCTCAAATTAGAAGGCAGCAGCGGTGCGGTATTGCGCCAATGCATCGCCTCGACACGCCGCTGCGGCACGGTGAGCGTTCCTGGGGTCTATGCAGGTTACATCCATGCGTTCCTGTTTGGAGATGCATTCGACAAAGGGTTGACATTCAAGATGGGCCAGACCCACGTACAGAAATTGATGCCAGAACTGCTTGACTGCATCGGCAACGGACGTTTAAATCCTGAGATCATCATTACCCATCGTCTGCATTTGTCCGATGCTGTGACAGGTTATTACATGTTCGACAAAGCCGTAGACGATTGCCGAAAGGTCGTCATGACACCCTGATGTCATGCGATTATCATTCGCCGTCGTTGTGTGGACGGTGGTGTATGGCTTGCCAAACGCTGCTGGGTGTAGTGTTGACTCACAACCACCGCCTGCACCTCTGTCGGAGACAATCAAGATGCATATGTACTTGTACTTGAAAATGCATTCTTCCCGACCGCACTGGCTTCAATAGATGCCGCATGAGCTGTCTCGGCCTTGGACAGGCCAGCCCAGCGCAATGCCATCCGATCACGGATCCGCAGCCGCGCGATCTGAAGATGTTCAGATCGCGCGGCATCACACACGATCGCGAGAACTTATTCGGTCATGGATTTGACAGCAGCTCGCAGACCGGTCTTTCCTTTTTCGCCTGAGATTACGAGCGCTGCAGTCGCCGACTGTTTCCATTCCTCGTACTGCTCGTCAAACACGGCCAGCTCATCGGGAGTGAAGAGCTTACGCGCGAGCTTGAACATGGTGGACTCTTCCTCCCGCGCATGGTGGTCGATCATTTCGCCAAAAACCTTGACTCTTCCTGCAAACTGAGGTGAATCTACATCTGCGGCATGCACTTCCGGCATCACCACTTTCTCTACCGCATGGTGCTCCAGCAAGGCTTCCGCATGGGTTTTCAGCCCATCTCTATCTGCGCGCTCGGCGAATGCGGGATAGAACACCGCTTCTTCCCATTTCGCGTGAGGCAATAGATTTCCCTCGATTGATTCGAGCAGTATTGTCCTGCTTTTCTTGGCGCGATCGGTCGTCGTATTGATGTCGGCGAACAGTTCACGCAGTAGATCGTGCTCTTTCTTCAAGGTTTTAAGGATATCTCTGCGCATTATGATGTCTCCGTTCTGTGTGGAACCGCATAAAATTAAACGGTCGTATATATTACGTATAGTTCATGTCGCCCCTGCGCACTGCACATCCGGCAAGACGGCAGCCGCTTAAAGTGAATAAAATTCCAGATAATGAAATATTTGCGCGCGGTGACGACTGGATAAGGCTCTACGTCGATACTCCCCAGCTCGCTGGAACGTAGCGACACATCCATCGCCCATGACCCAAGAGAAAAGATTGGGTTGGGTCAGGTATGACCACTACAGCTCTACTGACATGGCGTGCGCAATGGATGGGGCGAGTACGGGAGCGAAGTCGGCTCCCGTACCGCATATCGCGTCTGGATCTTCAATCAAGCCCAGCGGTTGGCGACTTATTCTTCGCTGTCGTCTTTAGCCCGGGTGCGGCCGCCTTGGCTGCTCTCGTTGCCACGGCTGTCGTCATCGTTTGAACCCGTAGCACCACCGTCGGACTCACGATTGCCGGAGGTGTTCTGTCCACCTTTTCGCCCGGCTTCCCGTCCTTCTTCGGAATCGGATTCAGGAGCATTGCCGCTGCGATGTTCAGCACGTCCGCCTTCGGCGGCGATCTCACGCTGCTTGTCAGCATCCATCGATGAAAAACCACGATTTTCACCGGAGCCCGAACCGGACCGCTGATTGTCGTTCTGGTTCTGATTGTTCGCCATGCTGTGTTCTCCTGAAATTGGGGGATTGCAGAAGCGGAACGTACTTCCACTTCCTGCATCGAGATTTGGCGCAATATTCATGCCATACACAGCGAAATGAATGGCGAAAATGCAGCAATGATATGGATAGGAAATCATTGCTCACGTCTGCAATGATGACGTTTCCGATGGCAAGTCGATGTATCGATTGCGCAACGATCAATGACGAATTTTTCACAACCGCACATAATCCATGGACGATCAGCGACTGAGCGGATACTGATAGCACTTCCGCATCGGCGGGCCATTGAAAGACTGCATTTGATCGAGAATCAAGCATGGTCTGATTTTTCTTGTCGAGGTATTTTTTACACGAGTCCAATGGCTCGATAGAAGCGCATCGCGGTTTATGTTGTCCGCTAAAGACGTCATGCTGGCTCTGTTTCAACCCTAACGCGTTACGCGGGCCGCTATCATCAACCGCAAAATGCATGAAATATACCGTTCGATCATGCGAATCAACCTATAGCACGACTTCATTCAGCACATCGTACGATTGGCATGATCGATGCGTGGTGTCCTATGCCGAACCAGGCGCATAGTGGAGCGAACGAAATGTCGAACAATAATCAAAAAACCGAAAATCAGACGAACAAGCGCGACAGCGACGACAAGCAGAGCCAGAGCTCGGGTACAAAAAGTGGTTCTGATTCGAAGAATGAAGGCAGCACCGGAAAGTCCGGCAGTGGCGCTTCGAGTGGTAGCAAGAGCGGCGGAAAAAGCGGAGGAAAAAGCTGACGCCCGTCTTGTCCAAAGTAAACGCCCGGGGTGTTGATAGACCCCGGGCGTTTTTGGTATCTGGCCTCAGGCAGGATTACTTGAGGCTTTTGCAGCGAACACATCGGACACAGGTTCGAAATCATACTCAGGGCATAGAGCTTGAAGGAAGTTCCTTGTGGATCGCGCTGGCCGCGACAGGCGCTGCCCAGCAGAGGAATTGATCCGATTGAGCCCACTGACCACATGTTCCACTGTATACAGCCGGATTGTTCGTATTTCCACGCGCGCATCGACAATAAGGCAACCTGTGTCGTCGGCAGTATTGTGGATACGCTACAGCAAAGACTGTGTCCGGTTAATTACCGAAATAATTTCGCACGCTGTGCAACTTTTTCCATGCTTCCGAAGTTCGTTTTTACTGAATGACAACCACGATTTTATCCATTTTTCTCATCTATTCGGCGTATCACGCATGTACGTACACGTTGGCGTGCGTCTGCACCAATATCGCGAGGCACATATGACCGGCATCGGCATGGCTCTTGCATGTAATTGCATGTAACAGCGCATGTAGCCTTTCCTCACTCATCCCCCAGCCCGAGTACGCACATGAAGAAGACCTCCAGCAAACGGCCGTCGAAGAGTATTACGACGCCTACGTCATCCACGCGGAGGGCCACATCGTCGAATGTGGAAGACCTGCAGGTCCCTGTTAGCAGCGCAACTTCGCCGCGCGGTACCGACAGCGGTCCCTCCGCCCCGCCCCGCAGCGGCGATGGCGATCCGGCTGCAGCCCGTGCAATCGAAGTGAACACTGCCGCAGCTGCGATGCCGTTCAACTGCAACAAGGCCGCAGAATATGGCGCGACTGACGCCCAGTCTCCTCCACCTGGCATGACTTTCGAATTGTCGCCCGTCGCAACCGGGAGCACGCTGTCCGAAATCAATACATCGGCCAAGACAGGCATGCCCCCCGAACCGGGGGCCAGCCCGGGCTCCAGCCCTCTTGATCGCGTTCGCACCGGCGGCAGCGGCCAGGTCCTGACGACCAATCAGGGCGTGCCCATTGCCGACAACCAGAATTCGCTCAAGGCCGGCGTGCGCGGTCCGGCGCTGCTGAAGGATTTCATCCTTCGCGAGAAGATCACGCATTTCGATCATGAACGCATTCCCGAACGCATCGTCCACGCCCGGGGCTCGGGCGCGCACGGTTTTTTCGAAGCCTACGAGTCGCTTTCGGACATCACCATGGCTGCGCCGTTCCGCGATGCCGGTAAGATCACCCCGACATTCGTGCGTTTTTCCACCGTCGCGGGCGAACGCGGTTCCAAGGACACTGCGCGCGATGTGCGGGGCTTCGCAGTGAAGTTCTACACGGAGGACGGCAACTGGGATCTGGTCGGCAACAACATTCCGGTCTTTTTCATTCAGGACGCCATGAAGTTTCCCGATCTGGTGCACGCGGTGAAACCCGAACCGCATCACGCCATGCCGCAGGCCGCGTCCGCGCACGATACGTTCTGGGATTTCGTTTCATTGATGCCGGAATCCACGCATATGCTGCTGTGGCAGATGTCGGACCGCGCCATTCCGCGCAGCTATCGGATGATGCAGGGTTTCGGCGTGCATACGTTCCGGCTGGTCAACGCCGACGGCGAGACGCTGTTGGTCAAATTTCATTGGACACCGAAGCTCGGCACGCATTCGTTGGCTTGGGATGAGGCAGTGAAAATCTCCGGTGCGGATCCCGACTATCACCGCCGCGATTTATGGGAAGCGATCGAAGCCGGGGAATTTCCGGAATACGAACTTGGGCTTCAGCTGTTCACCGAAGAACAGGCGGAATCCTTCGATTTCGACGTGCTGGATTCCACCAAGATCGTGCCCGAAGAATTAGTGCCGGTGCGTACGGTAGGTCGTCTCGTTCTTAACCGCAATCCCGACAATTTCTTCGCTGAGACAGAGCAAGTGGCGTTCTGCACCGCTCACGTGGTGCCGGGCATCGATTTCACCAATGATCCGCTGCTGGCCGGGCGCATCCATTCTTATGTGGATACACAGATCAGCCGGCTCGGCGGACCCAATTTCCATGAGCTCCCGATCAATGCGCCGATCGCGCCGGTCCACAACAACCAGCGCGACGGCATGCACCGCCAGGCGATCCATCGCGGTAAGGTGTCCTACGAACCGAACTCGCTGGGCGGGGGATGCCCGTTCCAGGCGGGAGCGGCCGGCTTCGTGCCTTTTCCCGAGCCGATCAATGCAGTGGAACTGCGTGCCAAACCGGAAAAGTTCGCCGAACACTTTCGTCAGGCCACGCTGTTCTTCGAGAGCCAGACCGATACGGAAAAGGCGCATATCGCGGCCGCGTTCCGTTTCGAACTAAGCAAAGTCACCGTCCCGGCCATCCGCGAGCGGACCGTATCCATGTTGCGCAACGCATCGGAAGCACTGGCCATCGCTGTGGCCGACGGGCTGGGCATGCGGGAGTTGCCCGCAGCGATGCCGCGCCTGATTCCTGCTTCGGAGATGCCCGTTGTACCCTCACCCGCGCTGTCGCTGTTCGCCCGCCCCGGCGATGGCGGAGTACGCACCCGCAAGGTGGCGATTCTGATAGCAGCTGGCATCGATACGTCATGGCTCGCGGCCACTCATGATGCATTGGAGACGGCGGGCGCGATGGTGCGTTTCATCGGCCCCCGCATTGGACGTTACGAGGGGCTCAAGGGCCTGCCGGTGGATGCAGACGCGTCATTGGAAAACCAACCCGGTGTACTGTTCGACGGTGTGATTGTGCCGGATGGCCAAGCGCTGCTTGCCGCATTGACCGCCGATGGACGTGCGGTCGAATTCGTCCGCGACCAGATCAGGCACTGCAAGACTATCCTTGCCATAGGCTCGGGCGGAGCTTTGTTGTATGCCACAGGCCTCGCGACGGAATATGAGGATGCGGGGCTGCTCCGCGTCAAGGCGGGCGATGCCGAGGCCACGCTGCGGTTTATCGAAGCCTTGGGCAAGCACCGTCACCCGCAACGCGAGAGCGACCCGCCGAAGGTTTGATGCGCGCAACGGTCCCGTACATCGGTTCGACGCGCGACTGGTGCGTTCGGCCTGCATGATGTTCGGCAGCTATGCCGGCACGCATGATCCGACTCCGTGGCAGCAGCGGGGTCGTGCCGTTTTTTTTCCTGGCCGGCGGTTGGAGACGAAGCCATTCAACGATCAGGCCATAAACGCGATGTCAGTCATTCCTTGGTGCCCACTGCCCCGCAGCTTCTACTGCCGTGATCCGTTGATGGTCGCTCCGGCTTTACTCAACAAGATCCTCGTATCCGACGATGGGCGTGCCGGGCGGATCGTCGAAGTCGAAGCCTATTGTGGCGCCGATGATCCAGCCGCTCACTCCTGGCGCGGGCAGACCCGGCGCAACGCCTCGATGTTCGGCCCGTGCGGACATCTGTACGTTTACTTCACCTAAGGCATGCACTGGTGCGCGAACGTCGTATGCGGCGAACCAGGAGAAGGATCCGCCGTGCTGGTGCGAGCGATCGAACCCATAGGGAATATCGAAGCCATGCGCTATGCACGCGGATACCCAGCTAAGCATCAACATATCGGCAGCGGGCCCGCACGGCTCGCGCAGGCGCTGGGCATCACCGGCGCGCTGGACGGCGCGGATTTGGTGGAAGGTGCGCAGGGCATCCGATTGGTCGATGACGGCACGCCGCCGCCCCACGATCCGGTCGTCGGTCCACGCATCGGCATCTCCAAAGCGGTGGACCATCCGTGGCGCTGGCATGTGCGTGAGCATGCGTATGTGTCGCGGGTGGCCGCCCGTCGAAAATCGACTCCATAGTCCCGGTCGCAGCACAACGAGGAAACGCTGAAAACTGAGGAGACGCGAGAGCTCAAGCAGGCATGGGTGCGCCATTCCAATCCAGCCGGGCCCAGACGTCTGCAACGACCACCCTCGCATCGCACCCCGCCAGTCGCGAAGGCGCAAGTCCCTCTCAAGCGTTTCGATCTCGGACTCGTCTTCCGGCATGCGATACGGGCTGTAACTCATGAGCGCCAATGCATAGGCAGGGCAAACGTTGCACCACGAAATTCCTTTGGTCTCGTAGTGTTTAGAGAAATGTTCTCTCGCGAAAACATCGAACCGCGCTGACAGATCGATCACGCTTGCAGGCGGCTTCGTCGCTTCAATGCCGTCGGGAAATGAATCATTAGCGAGTCTCAAATGAAGAGCCCGCCATGCGGCGGGCTCTTGTCCTGCAAAAACGCGTGGCAGTCGTTTACGCCATCGACGGGCCTTTGTTGCGGGGTTCCTGTTCCTGCTGCAGCGCAGCCTGATTCTGCTGGGGCTGCTGCTGCGTATTGGTCAGCTGCGTCTGGCTTTGCTGGGCTGACTGATCTTTGGCAGCCACTTGGGCTGAGACGCGATCGTGATCACCCGACGTAACCCCAGTCACCGCAGTCGCGATACTGGTGGCCTGGTCTGGGCGCTGCGCCACGAGCGTCGTGCCGTTGTTACCCTGCACAATGTGGATGGGGTCGTTCGGGCTGTAACCCTTCATGTCTTTGATCAGTTCAAATGCACGTGCACCCGTGTCCTTGTCGCCGGCACCTTGGACCGCCTGCGCCAATTGCTTGGTGAGCGGGCTGTTGGCGGTATCCACCAGCGCCGGCGATGCGCTCGCGACCTGTACGCTGCCGTCGCCGCCAGCGTCGCTGATGCGCTTGTTCCAATTCAGGGGGTGCCGTTCGTTCACGTAAGTCTTCGCGACATCGGGACTGACGGTATAGTTCTGGCCGTTGCTGTTGATGGTCGCACCACCCTCACGAACCCATTCGCGAGCACGCCCTTCGTAGATGTCCTGACGGCGTGTATCGAAATTCCTTTCCATCGTAGTGATGGCACCCTTCAGATCAGGATTGTTGTTGAGCGTGGCATTCACGCCACCGTGGATCTTGGTATCCGAGCTGATTTCGAAGGTCACTTTTCCCAACCCAGGGACCTTGGCGCCGCCGCTGCCACCGCCATGGGTGCCCTGCTCGGCACCGGCCTCGTACTTGACGGGACCAAGCGTGTAACCCGACTGGCTCAGGCCTTTGACGAGATCCTGCCGCGCACCATTGAGCAGCGCCTGCTGTTCATTGCGAGTGACTTCGAGGAACGGAATATTGTCTTTCGAGCCGCTGGATGCGGGCACCTGAAGCTGTACTTTCAGCTTGCCGTTGCCGGCATCGGTGATGGTAAGGTCCATCGGCGGGACGCCCAGATGATTGACTGCCGGCATGATCTACTCCTTGAAGTTGAAAAAAGGTGGTGTTGTGAACCGCATTGCGCCGAAGCGAGGCTTGCTTTCGGCTTGCAGCTTAAATGCCACTGTCACCCCGCTGTGTCCTCTCGAACTTGTTTGAAAAACATCTCGTAAACATCAAATTCCATTTAATCAAATACTTAAGCTCACCCAAGGTGCTGGAATTTTGATTAACACTCAGGAGGCAGCCAGTTTCAAGGCTCCAAAGAACGTCTATCGAGAGCACATTGCGGCTGCGCCGGCAGGCGGGGCGGGGCTTATCTACCTGCGCCTTCAAGCGCCAGACGCTGCTCCAAGCGGTCTTCCTGCGCCCACGGCGGCAGCACGGGGCCGCAGCTGTCGACAGGCCCTGCGGCGGCGCATAGCCGCCAGCGCAACAGATGCGTACCGGTCTGCAGTTCGATGCCGGCACCATCGCGGCGGGCGATGGCTTCGACAATCGCCAGCGCACGGGTCAGGCGGCTTTGATCGGTACCTGCAAGCCCTACGGCATGCCGTGCCAGCAATGCAAGCGACTCCGCTTCACGCAGCGTCAGGTCCCGGGTGCCCAGCAGGGCATCAATCCGTGGGCGAAGCATCGTCCAAGCGCGATCGGGCTCGCCGTTGAGCTGGAACAGCCTGGCTTCCGCGACAAACGCAGCGTCCACCCGTGACGCGCGCGCAGCCCGGTCATACTTGATGGAACGGCAGATGCCCAGCAGCTCATAGGCGCGCTGCGGACGATGCGCCTCAGCGAACAGCCAAGCGAACAGGCACGGATTGGTGTCTTTCAACTCGAAGTTCTCGCCCGCCATCGCATCAACCGCGATCACCGCCTGATCCAGTTCGTCCAGCGCGAAATGCGATTCCGCACGCAGGCTCAGGTTCCACAGCTGCGCCTGCGGTTGGGTCGCACCGGAACGTTCGATCCGCGACACGCCGTCCAACACCTCGGCATAGCGATGCTGGACCTGCATTTCGTTGAGCACGAAGTGCAGGTCGCGCGTCTGTTCCTGAGTTGGGTAGGCCTTTTCGAGCAGCTCGAGAATCCGCGCAAGTTCCACCCGCCATTCGTCCATGCGGCCTCGATCCAAGCGTGCGAGCAGATACAGCCCATCGATCTCGGTGCGCACGCTGCCGGTAGCGCGAGCGCGATCCACGATGGCACGCATCTGTAACCGCCGCACGTTGATATCGGGCCCGGGCACGACCGGCATTTTGCGCAGACCGATCATGCGTTCGCGAAGCGCCGAACGCACGTCGCCCAGCGCCTCCAATGCGTCGGCACTCTTGAACTGCAGAAGGGCCCCTCGCCCGCTGTAGCCATTGTGGATGGCGGAGGTGGCGCGCAATGTCCCCAGCTCGATCCGCGCATGCTCCCAACCGGCCTCGTCCGCAATTCGCTGCGCGCGCGCCAGACGCGCTTCGGCCTGATCGGCATTGGCAAGCCGGATGTGGGCGAAAATTGCGGCGCTTTCATCCGACAGCCACTGCTGCGGATCTTTCGGGGTCGGCGAGGTGCCGATTTCGCGCAGCAGCTCGCGCATCTCGAGCTTGGCCAAGCGCACGCTGCGCGCCGCACGTCTGCATGGGCGTGGCTGCAGGCGCTCGGGCGCTATTTCGGCAAGCATCACGTCGACCGTGCAACGTTGCCGCGCATCGAGGCGCGGCTCCGCCAGCAGGCTGTCGATGAGCGTTTGCGCTTCTTTGCTCTGCCCTTGTTCGTAAAGCGCAGAGGCAAGCGCGATCCTGGCATCGTTCAGGGCGGGGTCGCGCGCGACGGCACGGCGAAACTCTTCGATCGCGCGCAGGTCATCGAAGCGCTGTTCGGCAACCAAGCCGGACACCAGCGCATCGATCGCGCGCGTGGGCTTTCTGGTCGTTGCTCCAAAGGTCCGCATCAACAGCGCCTGCACCGATCCGGCAAGCGCGTCCGCCGGGCCATGGAAATTCTCGCGGACAACCCTGTCGCCCTGGGTCAGGGTCAGCTTGGCCTCGATGTCGGTGTTGGTCGCACCCGTCACTTCGACCTGCAGGTGCGGCCCTGCGAACGGACTGCTGATCTGCGCTTTCTGGAACAGCAGCACGGTGCTGCCGCGCAGGTAGATCTGCTCGATAGTGGTGCGCAGCACCTCGGCACGCAGCCAGTCCAGGGTGTCGGGCGCCACCACCGCCATGCTCATCGCGATATCCGCACGCAGGGCGATCGGAGCTGGCGGCGCGCGCAGGAAGCGCCACGCGACAGCGCCGCACAGCGCGGCAGTCACCAATACGAGGGCAACCACCAGACGCAGCGACCGCCTCGGTCTGCGCGCAGCCACAGGTATCGGTGCTGCGGAGAACCCGATAGCCGCATCGACGATCGATTCATCGACGATCAAGTCATCAACAGCCGCGCTGTCGTCAACCGATGTCGCGACAGCCAATGCCGGCGGATCGGGCACCATGGCAGCCGTCGCTGGCGCGGGAACGGCGGGCGTGGCTGCTATGGGCTCAACGGGCTGAACGGCCGCATCAATGATCCAGTCGTTGTCAGCGACTACCAGCAGATAACCGCGCTTGGCCCGGGTCAGCAGGATTTCTTTGCCGCGCTCACCGATGGCCTTGCGGATCTGCCAGACGCAGTTGGTGATCGCCGCATCCTCGACCACCCGGCCGGTCCACACGGTTTCGAGAATCTGTTCACGGGTGACCAATAAATTGGGATAGCGCGCCAGCAACAGTAGCAGATGCTCTGCCCGGGAGGTCAACCCACCGGTGCCGTCCTGCCCGGATACCGTCCCACGGTCCAGGTCGATCTGTAAGCGACCGCTGCCAAAACGCGGCGAGGGCGGATACTTTTCAAACTGAGCCATCCACTCCCTTCCCGGCGCATGTGTCGGGGCAGTCTAGCCTTACGCGACGACAACGCCAACGGTGACGAGTAAGACCTTGAAGGCTGCCGGCCATGCACATCTGTATATTTTCGCCTCTGATGCGCTGACTCAGTGCATCAGAGGTGCCGACATTCGACTTTCATCGTAAGGATTCCACCAGAGCACCCCCTCATCTGAACATGCAGAGGGGCTGATGTTGCCGATCCAATTACATTGGGTCGATTGTCCGCAATACGATCGAGCGTTCGGCCAGAGTCATCCGTGAAGACCGCCTTCCCTCAAGCGGAACGATAGGTAGCATGCTGGTTTGAAGGCTCCTGCGCCACTCTCTGGCCAGCGCTTTGATCGATCGCTGCAATCGACTGCTCGGCGGGAATCTGCTGCAGCTTCTTCGGATCGAAACCAACGCGGCTGGCGTGATCGGAGGTTCCGTCGAATACTATCGCCTGGCCGTTGGCGCACGCCATCACCCCGGCGATCTGCTGCAGCTTGTTGTCCTGCGCCAAGTGAGCCACCCCGGCCTCCAGATTGCCGCGCTGCCGCTGATCCAGATTCCTGCCGATTCCGGAAGTCTCGATGGCGGTGGCCGCTTGCGCAAGCAGCGGGGCTAGCGCATTGGTCTGAATATTCGATGCGGTTGTGTTGACGGCACTATCGCCGGGCGCCGCTGCGATCGAAGCAGTAGCAGACTTGCCCGCAGGTGGGTCCACGACATTGGGATTGATTCGATTTTGTATATAGATGCCTTCAAGACCCGGATCCCGATAATTGAGTCTGACATTGCTTCGATCCACATATTCCGAAAGAACAACCGGTAGTCTGGAAGTATCAACGATGATTTGCGCGCCGATCGGATAGTTCACGCCACGCTCTCTTTCGATGTGGTCAATGCGATTGAGCCAGTTCTCGGTGTAATTTTCCGGGTAGCCCCTTAGACCTGCCACGCCGCTTGCCGTCCTCGCAGGGCCAGACACAATGGAATCAAAATAATACTTGGAGACCGCTTCAATGGTGCCCGCATCCTGCCTTTTGATTTGCAGGCTTTCGTCGACCACAATGCCTTGCCTCATGGTGTAAGTGTAGACACCATCCTGACCTGCAACCTGATTTTTATCGATATAAAGCCGCATCCTTGTATTGCCAGAAGCCTCGAAACTCTCGTACATATATCCCAGATCGAATGGCTTTCCTTCTTTTTCAGCTTTTTTCTTCAGCATTTCCGCTGAGGCATTGAAGCCTTCTATCTCTCCAGTCGCCTCTGCTGTCCGACCATAGTTCAGAATCTTGGCGATCGGCTGAGTGTGATCACGCGGCCCATTAGGATTTCTGGAGATCTCGTTATTGATGCTGGCGTCAAATTCAGTGATCGCTTTTTTGAAGCTGTTTCCTTCGACGGCATGCTGCCCCTCATGCGCGGCGGACTGCACCAGACCGAGAAGACTTCCGTCTCTGGTTTTTGGGTTGTTGTCTTCGAGAGCCGTCTGCGACAGCCGGATTTTCTTTTCTATCGCTGAATATGTCGCGATAGTGCCTGTTCCATTCGGATTCGGGGTCAACAGCTCTATTTTTTCAAGCGTCCCCGCGCGGATCGCAGCGATGAATTTGCTCTCCGCCAGCGGTGAGGCATCGAACACGTCGAATATCCGCCCAGCGGCGGCCGGGTTTTTTTCGCCGACTTTGGCCACCATGTCGTACAGCTTGAGTTTGTCGGGGTCGCCGTGCGCGGCTTCGCGCCTGCGCTCCAGTTCAGAAGCAAAGCGAGCCCGTTCGTCGACATTCGTGGTAATCGACGGGTCATTGCCGTTTGAATTTTCGCGAGACATCGCGTTCACCTCAGGATGGTTTTCTTGATCGGATGGCACACCGCACGACGGGCCGGATGCCGGGATGATGTAGTGTTGAGGCGCTGTCAAATCATTTGGCAACGCATCATCGCAACTCAAGCGGACCGCAGTCTGTGCGCTGCTGTCCTGGTCATGTCTGCTTCAAATTCACACCTTTGGTTGCGGTGACTCTCGTCCAGCGCGTGCCCGACCGCATGGTCGACCGCCATCGACAGGTCAGCAAGCCTGTCGGTATACGCCAGATGATTCGCATTGACGGTAAGCGTTTTGGTGATGTTGCTGTACGTTACCGCCGCGTCATTGCCGTCGATTAACGCTTCTATTTTGCTGATATCACCCGCGTCGACGGCTTGAAGCAGATGTATCTTCAGCGCAGGCGAACGTTCGATGATTCCACGCAACCCTGTTCCAGGGCGGTATCCCTCGTACTGCTTCGCAGGGTGGCTGGTTTCAAACGCTCTCAGTATCGACGCCAGCTTTTGCTCCCGGGTCAATGTTTTATGTGGCCGTACGCTTTGATTTTCGGATGCTGTCGTCATGAAGCTCTCTGTCCACGGCTGCTATGGCGAAATGTAATCACAGCCATGTTGTTTGCTGGACGATTTGTCAGCGCATCCCTGCGGTTTCGGTTGCCACCCCCACTGAGAATCAGCTGCAGTCGCGACAGTGACTCACCGCGCGACAGTCATCACGAGCGCAACGATGGACCTGTCGGTTTGAAGTCGTTTCAAAACAGATCCATCGCTACGCTGGGGATGACAACACGCGTTCCGACATCTCCCTTTTCTTTTTTCGAGATGGGTTTAGACAGATCGCGGCTTGTGCGCTGGACTCTCGATGTCGTTCGCCTGCGCAACCATTTGCGCTTGCTGCGGTTGATTCAACTGCGCCAACGACTGCAGTGCGGGCGTTGCGGCAGCCTCTTTCGGATTGATCGGGTCGGTCCGTGGTGAAGCCGGATTTTGCGGATCTCCGCCGACAGCGACAAGCTGGCCGTTCGCTACTTGTACGACATCGGTCGGGGTGAATTTCCCACCCGCGCTGTTGAACGCCGCCGCTGCGATGTTGCCGACCTGCTCCCGGTCGTAGGCTTCGTATTTTCCGGACTGCTGCATGGATTCTGCGAGCTTTTGCACTTCAAGCGGCAATCGCGGTCCGCCCTCGCGGATCAACGTCGGGTCCTGCTCATCAAATGGTTTCGATGCCAGGGTCTGCCCTTGTGTCGGATTGAACGGACCCGGGCTGTTCGCGTCGGGGCGCAGACCCGCTTCCTGCCAGTCGCCATTGGAAGGTTTGGTCGGGCCGCCCGGGCGATACGAACCTGAGGCCAGCTGATCCTCCGGCTGCGGCCGGAACGGACCCGGGCTGTTCACATCGGGACGCAGGCCCGCTTCCTGCCAGTCGCCATTGGAAGGCTTGGTCGGGCCGCCCGGGCGATACGAACCTGCAGCCAATTGCGTACTCTCGCCCGGCGGCGGCGGCGATCGAGGGCCATCATCAGGCCCAATGATGGGGGGGTCGCGGTCGTTGACGCCGTCGGTGTGCCTGTTTGTGTAAGCCATCACGTGAACTCCAGAGGCCGGAAATGATCGAGCATTGAGGGGGTAGCGAGCTGTGGCGCGTTGCTCGGGGCGCGCCAGCACCACGGCTTGCATTAACCCCGCACGGGCCACAGGCCGTCCTCTCGGTACGCTCTCAGCGGTCTCTCAACCGCCTCTTATTCACATTTCCTGATTTAAATGAACGGCTTGCGAAAGAACTACGCCTTCAGCGGCTTGGGCTTGGACCTTGCCGCGACGTCTCTGCAGCATCGGAAGCCGCCTGAGCGGCATGCGCAGCGCGTTTCGGTGGTGTTCCGACACCCTCCGCCCCGTCACCCTCCGCACCGCATGGGCGAGGCAGTGGTCTGCGTAGGGGCGGAAACGCTTGGGTGCGTGCAGACGGCAGGCAGCCTCAAGCCATGCGCGGAGTAAGCGGCGGGCTGGCAGTGCGCGTCCAGCAGATGACCGCCTAGAGAACGACCACGTGCGAACGCGGTCAGAATTTCCGATCGTCGATCAGTCTCGTCTGGGAGTCCTGCGCCATTCTGGCCTCCCACAGGTCCTCCGGCGCCCAGGCTGGCAGAACGATGCCGCAATCGGCATGTCTCTGCATGCGACACACCCGCCAACGCAGGACATGTACGCCAAAGCGCAGATCCGGGCCCGCGCCGTCGCGCGCGGCCATTGTGGACGTGACCTGCAGTGCCTGTTGCAGCCGCTTGCCATCGGTACCTGGCATTGTCGTGGCGTGACGCGCCAGAAAGGTCAACGAAGCGGCTTCTCTGGCAGAGAGATCAGGCGTGGCCAACAGCGCATCGATCCGCGGCAGGAGCGTTGGCCAAGCCCGCTCGGGCTGACCATCGATTTGAAACAATCTGGCGCGCGCAAACAGGCCCAGGTCGCCGCGGAACGCCTGCATCCCGCGATCGTAGCGCTCTGTCTCGCATTGCTTGAGAAAACGACGGGCGCGCTCGACCTGTCTGGCCTCGGCAAACAGCCAGCTGAACACACAAACATCGCTGCCATCATCGATATCAACACGGTTCTTTTCCATGCTGTCGACGACCGCAATCGCATCGTCCAGCTCGTCTCGTGCGAAGTGTGATTCGACGCGCAGCACCACGTTCCACATCGTCGCGTCTGACTGGCCCTTGTCGGTTTTCGCGAGCGCCGCCGCGCCGTCGATCACGTGACGATATCGGCGCTGCATCAGCATTTGATCGAGCAGAAAATAGCGATGGGTCGCGCCCGCAATAGAGGTGTAGTTCTCGGCGACCAAGGCGTGGATGCGCTTCATCTCCGATTCCCAGGCAACGCTGTTATCGACATCAAGCCGTACCAGTGTCTGCAAGGCGATCAGCTCGTTATAGACGCTGCCGATCTCACGCGCACGGTCGATGACCGCCTGCATGGCCTCGCGCTGTTGCTGAACATCAGGCCCAGGCACGAGCGGCCTTGCCCAGTTCGCGAACACGCGGCTGGACAATGCGCTGTCGATATCGCCGATCGCCTCTTCTTTTTCCGACGCCATACGCCGCAGCTGCGATTCTTCGTCCTGTTTTCCCTGGTAGGACTTCATCAGCGCACGCCAGCCGATGAGTTCGGCACGCATGCGTTCCCAGCCAGCAGTCTCTGCGATCTTGTCCATCGCGTCGATTTCGGCCGATGCAAGCGACCATTCACTCAGCTTGATCAAGGCGAATACCACACGCGTGCGCTGCCAGCCCCATTCCGCAGGGCCCTGCGGAAGATTTTGGCCGCTTTCGATCTGCCTCAGCAGGTCGCGCAGCTGCAGGCCATCCAGTTTGATTTCGTTTTCGACGCGCGCGCACAGCGGCTGACGGACCAGTTCGGGTGCGGCTCTCGCCAGAATCATGTTCAATTCGCAGCGCTGCGATGCCATCAGTTCGGCATCGCCATCGATTTCATCGATGAGATCCAGCGCTGCGCGCCATCGGCCTTGGCGCAGATCAAGATGAGCCAACGCAATTTTGGCATCGACCATGCGCGGGTCGCGCGCGATCGCTTTGCGGTATTCGGTGATCGCGGCTTGATTGTCGAACCGGTTTTCGGCCATCAATCCGGACACGAACGCATCGCCTGCCGGCGTTGGCTTCACCGATGCGGCCGGCAGCGCACGCAGCAGCCACATGCGGACCGCGTTCGCGAGCTGGTTCGGCGGCCCGCGAAACGTCTGTTTCGCAACGATATGCCCCTGTTTCATCGACATCTGGGCCACCAGGTTGCCGCCCGGCTGCGGCAGCAGAGCGATCTGCAGATGCGGGCCCGCAAATGGATTGCGGCGCTGCGGTTTCTCGAACAGAAACACTGTGGTTTCCCGCAAATACGCCTGTTCGACCACGGTCCGCAGGACCGCATCACGGAGCCAACCCAGCTCATTTGGAGCCGCGATAAAGACGGTCAGCTCGACATCGGGCCGCAGCACCATGCGGCCCGACGCATCGCGTGCGGGCCCCCATGCCCACAGCAAAGCGGATAATGCACAAACCAACAGCGCCGCAGCCATTGCCCACCGGTACGGGCCCTGCGCGATTGCGGGGAATGCATTCCGGAACGTCGGCTTGGTCGAAGAGGACGGTGGATGCGGCGCATCGATCTTGGATGCCATCAACGCATCAATGCGATGCTCTGGCGCAGGCGCGATGAACGAATCGTGCGTCGCTTCGGACGACACCGTATCTTCAAGCTGCCAAGCGCTCTGCGGAACAACCAACACGTAGCCGCGCTTCAAGCGTGTCTGCAGAATTACTTTGCGGTGGTCACCCAGCGCTTTGCGTATCTGCCAGACCGCGTTGCTGATGGCGGCGTCTTCGACCACGCGCCCCGCCCAGACGCCATCGAGAATCTGTTCGCGCGTCACCAGCAGATTGGCGGAACGGCACAGCAGCAACAGCAGCGATTCCGCGCGCGGGTTCAAACCGCTCGAGCCCTCTGGACCCGTAACCATATCCCGCGCCAGATTGATCCGCCATGGACCGATGTTGAGGAGTTGACGGGTGCTGGCGGGGTTCATCGATGACGGATGCCATGGCGAAGTGTTGCCGGGGCACCCGGCGTTTGTCGGCGCTCAGCTTACCCCAGTGTGCACCGCCGCAACCCGCGCGGCAGCAACCGCGCACGGAGAGACAGCTCAAAAAACCCGGGGCGATGCCGGCGTTCGGCATCGTCCCGAGAACACCATCATGACGCCTTTGCGTATCACGATCCCTGCGATTGGGTCACGGCGATTGGGTCACGGCGCCGGTGGCGCCGGCACCGTGCGCGACTTGCGGCGCGACACGCTCCAGCGGCGCAGGCCGTACAGCCCCAACCCCAGGATCAGCCACAGCGGCCACACGTTCGTCAGCCCGATGAACAGGTCCAGCACGCCGTACCAGCCCACGCGCATCGCATCGAACAGACGAGTAAAGAAGCCCGGGCTGTGCTTTTGGAACACCGCCTCGACATCGATCATTTCGGTCTGCCGGATCTTCGACAGTTGATACAGCGACAGGTTGATGGTGCTGAAGTCGATCTTGTCCTCGAACTCCTTCTGCTGGATCAGGGCTTCGTCCCGCTGCAGCTTCGCACCGGTGCGCGCGCCGATAACGTCCGCCTTGCGATCGAGCCGGTCGCCCGACTGCACGGCTTGCCCGAGCTCCTGCTGCGCCTGTTGTTCGCGCTGATACGCAAGCTGCTGGCGCAGCAGCTGGAACTGCGCATCGGCGGCGTCGAAGCTGCGCTGATCGAGGAATTCCATCTGCGACGCGATCGCGCGCAGAAACGCCTGGGTCTTGGCACTGGGCACGCGCACGACAAGATTGCCGCGCACTGTATATTCGCTGAGTTCGATCAACTTGCCGTTGCCTGCGGGACGGCGCTGCATGTTCATGGTCTGCGCAGAGATAGTGTTGTTGACGATGAAACCGCCCTGCTGCGCGGCCACGTCCTCGATCGCCAGCGCCGACGCGTACACATCCTTCACCCGGAACTGCGCCTGCGCGGTGCGGATGAATCTGCGCTGGCCGTCGTCGAAGGTCGCGGCGGCGGAGCTGATCTGCCCGGGGTCAACGCGGGTATCGGTTTCGATCTGGGGTTCGCTGCTGCCGCTTGCGACATCGGCTGAAGCGTCGCCGGCAGCTTTGGCGGCTTCTTGGCTGGGCTCCGGTGCCGATGCCGCGCTGGCGGTTGCCATATCGGCGCTTTCGTTCAATGCTGCCGACTCTGGGGCGCTCTGCTGTCGACTGCAGGCGGCGATGGTCAGTAAGAGCGCTGCGGTGACGCCGCAGACGATCGTATTGCAGCGGATGAAACGCATAATAATTCCCCGGTGATCGATGAGTGATGAAGCACGAGTGTCGGCCCGGGCAAACGTACCGGATCGGATCGCGGGGTTACGCCAAAGCGGCCAACGCCAACTGTCACCGGCGTCACCGCAGCAGGCTCAGCGTTCGAGAATCGCCACCACCCCCATCCCGCCAGCGGTGCAGATCGAGATCAGGCAGCGGCCGCCGCCGCGTTCCTTCAGCTGTTTCGCGGCGGTGGCGACGACGCGGGCACCGGTCGCGGCGAACGGATGGCCGGTAGCCAGCGATGATCCGAGCGGATTGATCTTCGCAGGGTCGATGCTTCCCAGCGGTGCGTCCAGACCGAGGCGGGTCTTGCAGTAATCAGCGCTTTCCCACGCGCGCAGCGTGCACAACACCTGCGCTGCGAAGGCTTCATGGATTTCGTAAATGTCGAAATCCTGCAGCGTGAGCTGGTTGCGCGCCAGCATCTCGGCCACTGCAACCGTGGGCGCCATCAGCAGGCCTTCGCCATGGACGAAATCGACCGCCGCCACGTGCGCATCGCGAATGTGGCACAGCACCTCATGACCGTGCTGCGCTGCCCAGTCATCGGAGGCGATGAGGCAGGCGGCTGCGCCGTCGGTGAGCGGCGTAGAGTTGCCCGCGGTAAGCGTGCCGCGGCCGGAAGTCTTGTCGAACGCCGGCTTCAGCGATGCCAGTTTTTCCAGCGATGAATCAGCGCGCAGGATGTTGTCGCGCGACACGCCGCGGAAGTTGACCACCAGATCATCGAAGAACCCGCGCTCGTACGCGGCGGCGAGCTTGTGGTGCGACGACACTGCCCACGCATCCTGCGCCTCGCGCTCGATCTTCCACTCTTTGGCCATGTCCTCGCAGTGCTCGCCCATCGACTTGCCGGTGCGCGGCTCGCCGACGCCGGGAAATTCGGGCTTGAGTTCGCGGAACGAAAACCCGTTGGTAAAGCGCGCGAGGCGGTCCATGGTGGTCTTCGCGGCGGCCACCGACAGCAGCCGGCGGCGGAACGCCTGGCCGTAAACGATCGGCACATCGGAGGTGGTGTCGGAGCCGCCGCCGATGCCGGACTCGATCTGCCCGGTAGCGATTTTGTTGGCGACCGTGATGATGGTGTCCAGCGATGCGCCGCAGGCGCGGGCGATGGTGATGCCCGGCGTGAGCGGCGACAGGCCCGAGGACAGGGTCGCTTCCCGTCCGAGGTTCCAGTCGCTGGAATGCTTGAGGATGGCGCCCATCGCCACTTCACCCAGCTGCTGGCCGTGCAGGCCGAACTTCTCGACCACCGCGCCAAGCGTCCGTACGGACATCCCGAGATTGCCGACATCGGCATAGGCCGTGTTCTGTCGGCAGAAGG
>JAYVSK010000349.1:0-1766 GCA_043775395.1 Lysobacter sp.
GCTGATGGACCCGGAGATCGATTTCGTCACCCTGCTGGGCACCGCCGGCACCGGCAAAACGCTGCTCGCGCTGGCGGCCGGTCTTGCGCAAACCATGGACCAGCAGCGCTACCGAGAAATCATCATGACCCGCGCCACTGTGAGCGTCGGCGAGGACATCGGTTTCCTGCCCGGCACCGAAGAGGAAAAGATGACGCCGTGGATGGGCGCGTTGACCGACAATCTCGAAGTGCTGATGCCGAACACTCAGGACGGCGGCAGCTGGGGCCGCGCCGCAACCAACGATCTGCTGGCCTCGCGGATCAAGATCCGGTCGCTTAACTTCATGCGTGGCCGCACCTTCCTCACACGCTGGCTGATCCTCGACGAAGCGCAGAACCTCACGCCGAAACAGATGAAAACGTTGATCACCCGCGCCGGCCCTGGCACCAAGATCGTCTGTCTGGGCAACGTCGAACAGATCGATACGCCCTACCTCACCGAAACCACGTCGGGCCTGACTTACGCGGTGGATCGCTTCAAGAACTGGGCGCACAGCGCGCACATCACCCTGAAGCGAGGCGAGCGTTCGCGGTTGGCGGATTACGCGTCCGAAGTGCTGTAATCGCAGCATGGCAATCTACGGTATGCGCGAGGGGATCCTCATCCGCCCATTGGCAGCGGATGATGTGGATGCGCTGTTCAGAACGGTGACTGCATCGCTGCCCACGCTGTCGCAATGGCTGCCGTGGGCAAAACACGGCTATGCCCGCAGCGACAGCGCAACCTGGATCGCGCACTGCCATCGCGGCTGGAATGCCGCCAGCGAATACCATTTCGGCGCATTCCATCTCGAATCCGGCGATCTGCTCGGCGGCGTCGGCTTGGGCGGCATTGTCCCGGCGCACCGGTCGGCGAATCTCGGCTATTGGGTCAGCGACGACGCCCGCGGAGGCGGCGTCGCCGTTGCCGCCGCGCATCTGGCGGCAACGTGGGCATTCGCGCACCTGGGCCTGCAGCGCATCGAAATTCTGATCCAACCCGAAAATACCGCAAGCCTGCGCGTGGCCGTGAAACTGGGAGCGGTGTGCGAGGGCATCGCACGCAACGGCATCATCATCGGCGGCGAACCGCGTGAAGCGATGGTGCATTCGCTGATTCCAGACGATCTGCAAAACACGCCATCGGCAGACTGAACCAGCGATGGGCATCCCAGCTGCCGCGTTGGATGTGGGTCGGCGCTTTGGCTGCGGCTGAGCATGCTGATCATCGCTGGCTTCCTATGCGACGCCGTGACCGGTACTTTTCTGTTTGAAGCTTGGGCATATCGAGCCCTTCTGGTACCGGCTGCGCTGACCGGTGCTGCAGGTTTGACCGATACCCTCTATCGATATTGGCCGTTATCCAATGCCCGCTGAGCGGCCGACTTGACCGCGTCACATCTTCGGTCAAAATCCACGGATGCCCAACGCCAAGTCTCCCGTCTCCGTCCTCACCATCGCCGGCTCCGATTCCGGCGGCGCCGCCGGCATTCAGGCCGATCTCAAGACCTTTGCCGCGCATCGGGTGCACGGCCTGTGCGCGATCGCAGCGCTTACTGCGCAGCACACTCGGGGGGTGACAGCGGTGGAGGTTCCGCCACCGGCATTCCTGCGCGCGCAGATCGACGCCTGTTTCGACGATTTCGATATCCAGGCGGTGAAGATCGGCATGCTCGCCAACGCCGATATGGTCCAGGCCGTGGCCAAGGCGCTGGACCAGCACTGTCCGGCGTATATCGTGCTGGA
>JAYVSK010000350.1:0-2640 GCA_043775395.1 Lysobacter sp.
GGCATCGGCCTGACCCGCTTCGATGATGGCGGGCCCGATCTGGGTATCCGCCATGGGCCCGGGCACTGGCCTGGGCTCACCGCACACCACGTCATGGACGATGCGCTGTTTCCGATGGCCACCGCCGAGATCGCGAAGCGCGTGGCAACCCCGGCCGACATCGCCCGGCTGCCGCTGGTGTCCGATCTTGCCCGTCAGGGCTGGCACGACTGGTTCCGCGCCGCGGGCGTGCACGGCGCGCAGCTCGACGTGCGCCACACCTTCAGCGACAGCACGGCAGCGCTGGAGGCGGCAGCGCTCGGGCTGGGCGCAACGCTGGCACGCCAGAAGATCGCGAAACCCTGGCTCGACAACGGCCGCCTGCATCGTCTGCCCGGCCCGATGCTGTCGACGCGCTGGAGCTATTACATCGTGTACCCGTCGCATCGCCGCCTGCGTCCGGCGGCGCAACAGTTCGTCGACTGGCTGCTGTCGGTCAGCGCGTCGGAGCGCGCCTGAAGCCCAAGGCGTAGACCGGCGATGAAATCCAGCGATGAAGACCAGCGATAATGCGCGCCCTTACGCCGCAGACCCCTGATGACCGCACCATCCACCGCGACCCGCACCGCTTGGCTGCAGATCCATTTCTGCGTAGTGCTGTGGGGCTTCACCGCAATTATCGGCAAGCTGATCACCCTGCCGGCGCTGCCGCTGGTGTGGTGGCGGATGCTGCTGGTGGTCGCGCTGCTGATCCTGCTGCCGCGGGTGCGGCGCGGGCTGCGCGCGATGCCCGTACGGCTGCGCTGGAGCTACGCGGGCATCGGCGCGCTGGTCGCGCTGCATTGGCTGACGTTCTATGCGGCGATCAAACTGTCCAACGCCTCGGTCGGTGCCACCTGCATGGCGCTGGCGACGGTGTTCACCGCGCTGATCGAGCCGCTGCTCACCGGCAAACGGCTGTCCAAGCGCGAGGTCGGGCTGGGCATCGCGGTGCTGCCGGGCGTGGCGCTGGTCGCGGGCGGCGTGCCCGGCGATATGCTGATCGGCGTGGTGGTCGGGACGGTCTCGGCGCTGTTCGTCGCTTGCTTCAGCTCGCTCAACAAACGTCTGGTCGAACACAGCGACGCGCTATCGGTCACGGCGCTGGAAATGGCCGCCGGCGTGGCGGCGATGACCCTCTTTGCGCCGCTGTCCGGGCTGCTCTCGCCGGCCTTCGGCGGTGACCCGTTCGTACTGCCGGATCTGCACGACGGCCTGTACCTGCTGACATTGGCGGTGGCCTGCACGCTGGTACCGTTCGCACTGTCGCTGATGGCGCTGCGGCATCTCAGCGCGTTCGGGGCACAGCTGGCGATCAATCTGGAGCCGGTCTACGCGATCGCGCTGGCGATCCTGCTGCTGGGCGAACAGCGCGAGCTCCCGCCGCAGTTTTATCTCGGCGTTGCGATCATCCTCGGCGTGGTGTTGGTTTATCCATTGCTGGTCCGGCCACGGAAGATCGAAACCGCAGAATTGACAAGCAGGCCAAGCTGAAAAGCCCGGCGTCGACATCACCATCGCAATCATGAAAGCCAAGCGGGGCTTCTCAGCCCAGCTTGTTTCGTTTTTTTGATCGCACCGGCTTTAGCGCTCATCTACATCGGAAACGACTAGAATCGGGTAAATTCACGGCGAACACGCATGTACCTGGAGTACTACGGCCTCGAACAGGCGCCGTTCTCGATCACGCCCGACCCGCATTACGTGTTTCTCAGCGAACACCACCGGGATGCGCTGGCGCATCTGCTCTACGGCATCCGTCAGGGCGGCGGCGGTGGTTTCGTTCAGCTGACCGGTGAAGTCGGCACCGGCAAGACCACGCTGAGCCGGCTGCTGCTGAACCAGCTCCCCGAGAACACCCACGCCGCGCTGGTGCTGAATCCGCGGCTGGAGCCGGCGGAACTGCTGCAGACCATCTGCGAAGAACTGCGACTGCCCGTGGGCGCGAAGATCGGCGCGCCCGCCGCAGCGCCCGCCACCGGAAAACGCAAAAGCCGGGCCGCAGCCCCGAAGCCGCCTGGCGGCAAAGCGATGTTCGATGCGCTCAGCGCGTATCTGCTGGAGGCCTACGCGAAGGGCGACAAAGTGGTGCTGATCATCGATGAAGCGCAGAACCTGTCGACCGAAGCGCTGGAACAGGTTCGGCTGCTGACCAATCTGGAAACCGAAACCCAGAAGCTGCTGCAGATCATCCTGATCGGCCAGCCGGAACTGCGCGAGACGCTCGCCCGCCCAGAGCTGCGCCAGCTCGCGCAGCGCATCACGGCGCGCTATCACCTGCGTCCGCTCGACTTGGCCGGCACTACCGCTTACCTGCGCCACCGTCTCACCACTGCAGGCGCCGTGCGCTTTCCGTTTTCCAACGATGCCGTACGCCGCGTGTATCGGCGCAGCGGCGGCGTACCGCGCCTGATTAATGTGGTCTCAGAACGCGCGCTGCTCGGCGGCTACGCGCACGACCTGCTGACGATCGATGCGAAAACCGTCGACCGTGCCGCCGACGAAGCGCTGGCGCCGTCGACGCAGGCAAGCAACGAGCGCCATCGCACTCCGCTGGTCATCGCAGGAATGCTGGTCTGCGCGGTAGCGGCCATCGCGTTCGCGCTGTCGCGGACTGCACCG
>JAYVSK010000351.1:0-2223 GCA_043775395.1 Lysobacter sp.
CGGCCTTCGTTCGCCCATGACTTCTTCGCACTTGCTCGGCGCACCGGTAACGATCCGTCGCGTGTTGCTGTCCGTGTCCGACAAGACCGGCCTGCTTGAACTCGCCCGCGCCCTTGCCGCACGCAACGTCGAACTGCTGTCCACCGGCGGCACTGCCAAAGTCATCCGCGATGCCGGCTTGCCGGTGCGCGATATCAGCGAAGTTACTGGTTTTCCGGAAATGATGGACGGCCGCGTCAAAACTCTGCATCCGCTAGTACACGGCGGCCTGCTGGGCCGCGCGGGCATCGACGATGCGGTAATGGCCGAACACGGCATCGGCGCGATCGATCTGCTGGTGCTGAATCTGTATCCGTTCGAGGCGGTGTCGGCCAATCCCGACAGCACGATGGATCAGATCATCGAGAACATCGATATCGGCGGCCCGGCGATGCTGCGTTCCGCCGCGAAAAACTACGCGCGCGTGGCGGTCGCTACCGATCCGGCGCAGTACGCAGGGATTCTCGACGAACTGAACGCGAACGACGGCGCGCTGTCGGCCAAGACGCGCTTCGCGCTGTCGGTAGCCGCGTTCAATCGCGTTGCGCAATACGATGCCGCCATCAGCAACCACCTCTCGGCCATCCAGGAAGACGGCAGCCGTGCGCTGTTCCCGGCCCAGAACAACAGCAATGTCGTGAAAGTGATGGACCTGCGCTATGGCGAAAACCCGCACCAACAGGGTGCGTTCTATCGCGACCTGTGGCCGGTGTCGGGCACGCTGGCCACGTTCACCCAGCTGCAGGGCAAGGAGCTGAGCTACAACAATCTGGCCGACGCCGACGCCGCGTGGGAGTGCGTGCGCCAGTTCGAGGCACCGGCGTGCGTCATCGTCAAACACGCCAACCCGTGCGGCGTGGCCGAAAGCACGGACTGCGGACAGGCCTATGCGTTTGCTTACGCTACCGACCCCACCTCGGCGTTCGGCGGCATTATCGCGTTCAACGTCAAGCTGGACTGCGCGACTACGAAAATCATTCTCGACCGACAGTTCGTCGAAGTGCTGATCGCACCGGATTTCGAAGAGGCCGCGCTCGACTATGCGAAGAAAAAAGCCAACGTCCGCGTGCTGCGCATCCCGCACGGCGATGGCCGCAACAATATCGACATCAAGCGCGTCGGCTCGGGCCTGCTGATGCAGACTGCCGACATCCGTGAAATCACTGCGGATGAGCTGAAAGTCGTGACCAAACTCGCACCGACTGCCTCGCAGCTGGGCGACCTGTTGTTCGCCTGGCGCGTGGCGAAATACGTGAAGTCGAATGCAATCGTCTACGCAAAAGACCTGCGCACCGTCGGCGTTGGCGCCGGGCAGATGAGCCGGGTGGTGTCGGCGAAGATCGCTGCGCTGAAAGCCGAAGAAGCCGGGCTGATCGTGCCTGGCTCCGTGCTGGCCTCCGACGCGTTCTTCCCGTTCCGCGATGGGGTCGACGCCGCCGCAGCGGCCGGCATCAAAGCGATGATCCAGCCCGGCGGTTCGATGCGCGACGCGGAAGTGATCGCTGCGGCCGATGCGCACGGGATCGCGATGGTGTTCACCGGCGTGCGGCATTTCAGGCATTGAGCAACGACACACCGACATGAATGCCATAGTCGTTAGGGACGCCACTGAGGCGGATTTCGAACGCATCGTCGCGCTCAACGCGATGTGGGTGCAAGAGACCAGTTCAATGGATATCGTCCGGCTGCGGCATCTGCATCGATTTGCGTTTCATCATCGCATCGCGCTTGTCGACGGACAGATCGCCGCGTTTCTGCTCGCGACGCGAGACGGCACTGCCTATCTCAACGACAACTATGGCTGGTTCTCAGCGCGGTATCCGCAGTTCGTTTATATCGATCGAATCGTCGTCGACGCGACGGTGTCCGGACGTGGTATCGGGCGCCTGCTTTACGAAGATCTGTTCGCGAGATCGCGGGCGAACGATATTGGCATGGTCGCCTGCGAGTACAACATCGAACCGCCCAACGCCGCGTCGAAAGCCTTCCACGATCGTTTCGGATTCGTCGAAGTCGGCACACATCACGTTGCCGGTGGCCGCAAGCGGGTCTCGCTGCAGATCGCATACATCATGGAGCACACAGCCGCATGAAAGTCCTCGTCATCGGCGCCGGTGGCCGCGAACACGCCCTCGCCTGGAAGCTCGCGCAATCCGAGCGCGTCACCGAAGTGCTGGTCGCGCC
>JAYVSK010000352.1:0-1707 GCA_043775395.1 Lysobacter sp.
TGCAGGTGCTGGATGTCGAGGTTGCGCGTGTCGTCGAGTTGAAGCTGTTCTCGGTCCTGAGCGCTGAACAGATAGCAGGCACTTGCGAATCGTCGACCGCCACGGTCGGTCGACAGTGGCGTTTTGCGAAGAGCTGGCTGGCGAAAGAGCTCAATTCACCCTCGATCGAAGATGCGTGCTGAACGTTTCAAGCGGCTTCAGTCGCTCTTCGATGAGGCGCTGGAGCAGGAGGCCGGCGCGCGCAAAGCATTCGTGCACCGTGTCTCTGGCGACGATGTTGCCATGGCCGAAGAGATCTTGACGCTTCTGGACTATGAAGCCCAAGCGCAGGTCTCCGAAACCGTCCGACCCTTCGCGCTGGCGGCAGCCGCTTTCGATGCGGTCGAGGCGAATGCCTTGATCGGACAAACCATCGGCCGCTTCCGTTTGGACACTGAAATCGGCTCTGGCGGTATGGGCCGTGTCTTCAAGGCAAGGCGTATTGATGGTGATGTGGAACAGGTTGTCGCCCTGAAATTGCTGCGAATGGAGCTGTTCAATCCCGCACTGCTCAAGCGTTTTTCGACCGAGCGAAAGATTCTGGCTTCGTTGAACCACCCAGGCATCGCCCATCTGATCGACGCGGGCACCGACGGGCGAGGCACGCCGTTCGTGGCGATGGAATACATCGATGGCCTGCCTCTGCAGGCCTATTGCACGCATAGCGCGCTGCCGGTGCGTGCCCGGATCGAACTGTTCAGGCAAGTGCTGGCAGCCGTTTCACATGCGCATCGCAATCTGGTGGTGCATCGCGATCTGAAGCCCAGCAATATCCTGGTGTCCTTCGATGGCCAGATCAAATTGCTGGACTTCGGTATCGCCAAGGAGCTCGATTTTAGCCGGCAGGAGACCGCTACCGTGCATCGTTTTTTCACTCCGGCGTTCGCGGCGCCCGAGCAGCTAAGCAATGGCAACATCACGGTTGCCTGCGATATCTACGGGCTCGGTGCGGTGCTGTATACGCTGCTGACGGGGGCGGCGCCATTCGATTTTTCGGAGTTGAGCCCTGGCGAAATCGAGCGCCGGATTCGCATGGTGCCACCGTCGCCGATGAGCGCTTCGGTCTTGATTCGCGGGGAAAGCGCGACGCGCGCGCTGGGCGTCGAGAACCTGGCCCGATGGTGCAAAGACATCCGGGGCGATCTGGAGCAGATCGTCCAAAAAGCGCTGCGCAAGGAGCCGCAGCTGCGCTATGTCAGCGTCGACCGGTTCGATGAGGACCTTGCGCGTTATCTTGATCGACGGCCCGCGTGCTTGCCTCTGGGACCGGATGGCTGTATCGCATGCGGAAACTTTGCCAGCGCAACCTGCTTGCAGTCTCATTCAGTATTTTATTTGTAATTGCAGGATCGGTGGCAGTCGCGCATGTGCTGCATCAGAACGCGGAGATTCGCGCCGAACGCGATCGCGCGCAGGCCGCTCTGAACGTCCTGCAGAATACCTTTCGTTCGGCCGACCCCACCGGTCTGGATGGCGGCGACATGCGGGCACGCTCGATGCTGGCAGCCGCAGCGCGCGAGGTCGGTCGGCTGGAAATATCGCAGCCGGAGCTGTATCGAGATCTTGCATATCGCATTGCCGATATCCAGCTCAATATGGGTATGACCGGTGCCGGTCTGGATCTGGTTCGACGCGCCAACCGAGCCGGCACAGGCGTGACCGATGATG
>JAYVSK010000353.1:0-4713 GCA_043775395.1 Lysobacter sp.
GCTGATGCAGGCGACCTGCATCAGCATCTCAATACCGTTGCAGCACCGCTCAATACGCTGAATGCGGCCGAGCTGAGCCCGGGCGCTGAGATTCTGGACAAGATCAATGCGTCTATGCGCTGACTATGGTTCAATATCGATAGAAGCGGGGGTATCGCGGGCTTTGCCGGCGATTGAGACAGACTCTTCGAACCTGATCCGATTCATATCGGCGTAGGGAAGCTTCGCGACACCGGGGGGCCATGCCGCCCTCGCGCCGCGTCCCGCTTCGTCCAACACACTGCGCGAACAGATTGCGCCACCACAGGACGAATGCCGATGAATGCCGTACCCACCACGCTGCTGCAGCAGACCGATCAACTTTCCGAATCCGTGACCCGGCCGATTCCCGGTTCGCGCAAGATCTTCGTCGAGGGCTCGCGCCCCGATCTGCGCGTCGCAATGCGCGAAGTTGCGCTGGCGCAGACGCCCACGCTGTTCGGCGGCGAAGTCAACGCGCCGGTCACCATCTACGATCCGTCCGGCGCGTATACGGACCCCAATGCCAACATCGATCTGGCCGCAGGCCTGGTTGCGTTGCGCGCAGGCTGGATCGAAGAACGCGGGGACACCGAGCGCCTTACTGCGCTGAGCTCCGAGTTCGGCCGCGGCCGTGAGGGCAACGCCAAACTGGACGCGGTGCGTTTCCCCAACCGCGCTTTGCCGCGCCGCGCCGTGCGCACTGATAAGGGCGGCGGCGCCAACGTTACGCAGATGCATTACGCCAAGCGCGGCATCGTCACCCCGGAAATGGAATACGTGGCGATTCGAGAGAACCAGCGGCTCGATGCGGTGCGCGAGGCGCATCTGCTGAAGCAGCATCCGGGCGAAGCGTTCGGCGCGAATATCCAGAAGATCATCACTCCCGAATTCGTGCGCGACGAGATCGCCCGCGGCCGTGCGATTCTTCCGAACAACATCAATCATCCGGAAAGCGAACCGATGATCATCGGCCGCAATTTCCTGACCAAGATCAACGCGAATATCGGCAATTCCGCAGTGAGTTCCGGCATTGCCGAAGAAGTCGAGAAACTGGTGTGGGCGATCCGCTGGGGCGGCGACACGGTCATGGATCTGTCCACCGGCAAGCACATCCACGAAACCCGCGAATGGATCATCCGCAATTCGCCGGTGCCGATCGGGACGGTGCCGATCTATCAGGCGCTGGAAAAAGTCGACGGCCGCGCCGAAGAACTCACATGGGACATGTTCCGCGACACGCTGATCGAACAGGCGGAGCAGGGCGTGGATTACTTCACCATCCACGCGGGCGTGCTGCTGCGCCATGTGCCGCTCACCGCCAAGCGCGTCACCGGCATCGTCTCGCGCGGCGGTTCGATCATGGCGAAATGGTGCCTTGCGCACCACAAGGAAAACTTTCTTTACACCCACTTCGAAGACATTTGCGAGATCATGAAGGCCTACGATGTGGCCTTCTCGCTGGGCGATGGGTTACGCCCCGGCTGCATCGCCGACGCCAACGACGCCGCGCAGTTCGGTGAGCTTGAAGCGCTGGGCGAGTTGACCAAGATCGCCTGGAAACACGATGTTCAGACCATGATCGAAGGTCCTGGCCACGTGCCGATGCAGTTGATCAAGGAAAACATGGACAAGCAGCTGATCGAGTGCGGCGAGGCGCCGTTCTATACGCTGGGACCGCTGACCACTGATATCGCGCCGGGCTACGACCACATCACGTCGGCCATTGGTGCGGCGATGATCGGCTGGTACGGCTGCGCCATGCTGTGCTATGTCACGCCCAAGGAGCATCTGGGGCTGCCGAACCGCCAGGACGTGCGCGACGGGATCATGGCCTACAAGATCGCTGCGCACGCCGCCGATCTGGCCAAGGGCCATCCGGGCGTGCAGATTCGCGATAACGCTTTGAGCAAGGCGCGCTTTGAATTCCGCTGGGAAGACCAGTTCCATCTTGGCCTGGATCCGGAGAAGGCCCAGGAATTCCACGACGAAACCATGCCCAAGGATGCGCATAAGAGCGCGCACTTCTGCTCGATGTGCGGCCCGCATTTCTGTTCGATGAAGATCACCCAGGACGTGCGCGATTACGCCGCTGCCCACGGCGTAGATGAAGCCCAGGCGCTGGAAGCGGGAATGGCGGAGAAGTCCGCCGAGTTTCTTGCGCAGGGTGCGCAGGTGTACCGGAAAGAGTGATGCCCGCTACGTTCGCTGCGTCACGGGTGCGGCGACGGCCGCACCCGTGTTTTGGAACGATCTATGCAGCGATCTTACGCAGCGATCAGGCGGGGTGAGACACGCGATCGCACCACGCATCGGTGCCGATCACTTCGCTGAGCAGCATCTGCTGCGCGCACAGGATCGAACGCTGAAGTTCTTCGGCAGTGACCGCGCCTGCGGAGTTTTCGAGCGCAAGCGTCCCGGTCGCATCGCTGAGAAATTCGACCGTGAAGCCGCGATGCACCGCTTCGCGCGCGGTGGTATCGCAGCACATATGGGTCATGTATCCGGAAATCGCGACGGTATCGATCGCACGCTCGCGCAGCCAGTCTTCCAATCCGGTACCGGTGAAACTGCCCGGCATGGTCTTCTCGATGACGGTCTGATGAGGCCGCGAACTGATCTGAGGATGCAGTTCCCATTCATGGCTGCCGCGTTTGAAGAAAGGCTTGTCGGCCTGCGGGAAGTGGTGCTGGATCACCACCACGGGAATATCTTGCGCCGTGGCCGTATCCATCGCTTTGAGGATGTTAGAAAGATGCGCATCGGGATGGGTGATGGGCAGCATGCCCGAGAAATATTCGTTCTGTACGTCGATGACCAGTAGTGCGCGACTCATTGTGTGTTTTTCCCTGTTGATGTTATTGATGCGGTGTGAAATTTTCGATGTGAGCCGGTCAGAGGGTAGCCGCAGTGCGGGCTATGCTGTCGGGATATCGAACTTCAAGCCCGCCTTCGCCTGCAGACGCTTCACCAGCGTCATACCCATCGCCGCACCCGGCGTCCACACGCCGCCGCGGGTCGTTTTATGGTCGACATCCTGTACCAGGCACAGTGCGGCTTCGGTCATCATCTTGCAGGTAGAGCCATAACCCGGATCGCGGTCCCCGGCGACGCTGGCGGTGAGTTTCCTGCCGTCGGCGGCTTCGCCGAAGAACAGCACTTCGTAGCGGCCTTTTTCGCGCTGTTCCTTGTTCGGGCCTTCGCCGGGCTTGGGCAGCGCGAAGCGGCGCAGCAGCGCGCGGGTGGGCGCGAACGCCAGCAGCATGGTCTGCATTTTCGAGGAACGCGCCATTTTCTTCGCGCGCTTCTCGCCGCTGGCGCCGTCGCCGGTGAGCATGCGCTCGCTGTAGACGAAGTCCTTGCCCCACGGCAGACCCAGCAGGATATGGCTGCGGTGTACGTTCTTGGTGTTGATCGGCGCCATCACGAACGGTGCGGTCCAGCTGTTTGCCAGTGCGTCGAACGCGGCGATATTGTCGTTGGGTTGCCGCAGCCCACGGAAGCCGGGCGTGAGCGCGAACGGGTCGCCAAGCGTCTTGAGCAGCGAGCGGTCGCGGCCGATCGCTTCCATCGTCGCCAGCATGCTGGCAACTGTACCGCCGGAGAATGTGCCTTTCATGACCTTCACGCGGCCGTGCACGCGCACGAGCGGGGCGCCGAGGCGCTGCTGGGCTTCATGCTGCGCGTACACCACGCCCAGATCGAAAGGGATCGAATCGAAGCCGCAGGAGAACACGATGCGCGCACCGCTGGCGCGGGCGGTGTCCTGCAGCTGCGGAATCATCTGCGCCATCCAGCCCGGCTCGCCGCACAGATCGACGTAATCGGTGCCGGCCGCCGCGCAGGCGCGGATCAGCGGCTCGCCGTATTGCTGATACGGGCCGACGGTCGTCAGCACCACGCGGGTCTGTTTGACCAGCTTGGCCAGCGCGTGGGTATCTGCCGCGTCGGCGACCAGCAGCGGTAGGGCCGGGTCGATGCCCAGCGCGTCGCGGATGTCGGCGAGCTTGGTCGCACTGCGGCCGGCCATCGCCCAGCGCACTGAACCGCCGACGCCATAGGTGTTGTTGAGATATTCGGCGACCAGCCGGCCGGTAAAGCCGGTGGCGCCGAAAACGATGATGTCGAAGGATTCGCTGTCAGAGGATGATGTGTTCATGACCGAATGTTGGCATGGATCGGGGCCAGGTTGGGGAGTCGATCCTCTTACGAAGCGTAGGTGTACACGAAATACAGATGCATCAGCGCCAGCGCCGCGAGCAGGCAGCCGGCGCCGATGTGCAGGGCGGTGGTCCATTGACCCCACGATCCAAGCCGATGGCTGGGCAGCAGATTCAGCAGTGCGCCGGCGACCACGACCAGCATGGTCACGGCGAAGGTGGCGTTGAGGAAGCCCTCATGTGCGAAACCCGCGTGCAGTATCAGCAAGACCAACATGGCCAGACCCAGCACGCGATGCGCGAGCTGCAGTGCGCGCAGCGAGGATCCGCGTATCAACCGTCGTTTGATGAGGGCCAATGACAGGTCGAATGTGAGCAGGCCTACCAGAATGTAGCCGGTGAGTTGCTTGTAAACATCCATCCGCTGCAGCGCCACCAGTGAATTCCACTGCGGCGGCCACAGCCACGCGATACAGGAGATGGCGACCCCGATCAGTCCGCAGCATGAGGCCACCGTCAGCGCGCTCTGATAAGC
>JAYVSK010000354.1:0-2818 GCA_043775395.1 Lysobacter sp.
ATTGCGATAACCCTCGCAGCGCTTCGAATCGAAGTTGATGCTGCGGCCCAGGCTGGCCAGCGACGCGAACGTGAAGCGCAGCGCATCGGCGCCAAATGCGGGGATGCCCTCGGGATACTGCTTGCGCGTGCGCTGCGCGATCTTCTCGGCCTGCCGCGGGTCCATCATGTTGCTGCTGCTCTTCACCACCAGCGCCTCGACGTCGATGCCGTCGATGAGGTCGAGCGGGTCCAGCACGTTGCCCTTCGACTTCGACATTTTCTGCCCGTCCTTGTCGCGGACGAGGCCGGTGATGTACACGTCCTTGAACGGCACGCGCTGTGCATCAGTCGCCTGCGGGTTGTCCTGACCGACGAAGTGGTCGGTCATCATGATCATCCTCGCAACCCAGAAGAAGATGATGTCGAAACCGGTGACCAGCACCGACGACGGTACGAAATCGTCGAAGCCGCGCTCGCGCATTGATTCGGGGTTTGGCCATCCCATTGTGCTGATGGGCCAGAGCGCGGAGGAGAACCAGGTTTCGAGCACATCTGGGTCTCGAACAAGGGTCAGATTTTGCATGAAAGTCGCATGAACTTCTTGATCGTAAGCATTTACCGATTCCAGACGCTCTATGAGCGCAGCCTCAGCTTTTTTCCTAGCCTCTGCTTCGGTGCGTCCAACGTACTCACCGATTGATGTTTCATTGCTGTATGCGTGCCAAGCAGGAATCTGATGCCCCCACCACAGCTGGCGGCTGATGCACCAGTCCTGGATGTTTTCCATCCAGTGGCGATAGGTGTTGATCCAGTTCGGCGGCACGAATTTGATCGAGCCGTTCTCCACCAGTTCGAGCCCACGCTTGGCGAAGCCGTCCATGCTCACGAACCATTGGTTGGTGAGGTAGGGTTCAATGACTTGACCGGTACGGTCGCCGCGCGGCACCTGAAGTTTGTGCGGCTTGGTTTCGACAAGCGAGCCAGCTTCTTGTAGGTCACTCAGTATCGCCTTCCGGGCGTCGTAACGATCAAGGCCCCTATAGCTTTCTGGCAGATATTTCTCAACAAGAAACGAAATGCCTTCTGTCCCGGCCATGACAAAAGCCGCTCGATAGTCGTCGACAATTGACTGGTGCTGGGACGGCGGATTTCGACTGAAGTTCCAGCATGTTGAATCGGTAGATGTCAGAATTTGTTCAAGTTTGTTTGGACCAGAAGGTGTCCATATGGATGCGCCCGGCGCGAAGATATTGATCATCGGCAGCTTGTGCCGTTGCCCCACCGCATAGTCATTGAAGTCATGCGCAGGCGTCACCTTCACCACGCCAGTTCCAAATTCACGATCCACATAATCGTCAGCGATGATCGGAATCTCGCGATTCGTCAGCGGCAGCGTTACGGTCATGCCGATCAGATGTCCGTAGCGAGCATCCTCCGGATGCACCATCACTGCGGCATCACCCAGCATTGTCTCCGGCCGCGTGGTCGCGACAACAAGATAATTGCGTGTTTCGCGCAGTGTCTCGTTGCCGTCGGCATCATGCTCAACGTTTTCGTAGGTGGCGCCATCGGCGAGCGGGTACGCGATCGACCATAAAAAGCCGTCTTCTTCCTCGCTCACCACTTCCAGATCCGAGATCGCGGTCTTCAGCACCGGGTCCCAGTTGACGAGGCGCTGGCCGCGATAGATCAGGCCTTCCTCATACAGCTTCACGAACGCTTCGATCACCGCGCTCGACGCGCCGTCGTCCATCGTGAACACGCTGCGCGTCCAGTCGCCGGAGGTGCCGAGGCGGCGCATCTGGCGTTCGATGGTGCCGCCGGATTCTGCTTTCCACTCCCACACTTTGTCGATGAAGGCGTCGCGGCCCAGCGAGTCGCGGGTCTCGCCGGTGCCGGCGATCTGCAGGTTGCGCGAGACCACCATTTCGGTGGCGATACCGGCGTGGTCGGTGCCCATCTGCCACAGCGTCCGGTAGCCGCGCATGCGGTGGTAGCGGATCAGCGCGTCCTGCAGCGTGTGCTGGAAGGCGTGGCCCATGTGCAGGGTGCCGGTGACGTTGGGCGGCGGCAGCAGGATGCTGTACGCGGGGCCATCGCCCTGCGGTGTGAACACGCCGCTGGCTTCCCACTCGGCGTAGAGACGGGATTCGAAATCTTTGGGTTCGTAGCCGGGGGCGAGGGTGGTCATGGATGCGTATCGCTTTTGAAGTTTGCGGGTTGTCGGAGCGCGTCCCCCGCCCCCTCACCCGCCCTGTCGGGCACCCTCTCCCCGCATGCGGGGAGAGGGAAGAGCGAGCGCAGCGAGCGAAGGGTGAGGGGCGGGGCTTCACATATCGTATTTCTTCACATCCAGCCCGCGCGCTTGATACTGCTTCCAGCGTTCGCGCAGCGGGCCGCGTGCGGCGTCATCGGCGGGCACCACTTCCAGCACGCGCTCGAACTCGCCTTCCACCGGTGCATCGCGCAGGTTGATGACCAGCGGCCGCAGCGCGATGTCGGTGTCGGGCGTGGCGATCAACACCGGGGTGAGCTCGTCTTCGTCGTCGCTGCCGGCGATCTGGTGCGGGATGAACGCATTTTCGTCGAACGCCCACAGCAGGTCGTCCAGCGCTTCAGCCTGTTCGGCGTCGCGCGCCAGCACCAGCGTCCACAGGTTCGCCTCGTAGGCCTTACGCGCGAGTTCGCACACCAGGCGCAGCGGTTCCTCGCGGAAGCGGGGCTTCTGGATCAGATAAAAATCGGCACGGGGGCTCATGTGCTCGTGCGCTTAGCCCGCACGATCCATCAGCCATTGCGCCAGCAGCCCAACGGGCCGGCCGGTGGCCATGCCCAGT
>JAYVSK010000355.1:0-3654 GCA_043775395.1 Lysobacter sp.
GGGCCAACGGGACCGGTGGTGTGGGTATCGTGATGTGCCATCTCCTCGCCCTGCCCTATTTCAAACCATCAAGAAGCGCATCGACTTTCGCAACGTCGAGCTTCTCGTGGTAATGACCATTGATGACCATCATCGGCGCGCCGCAGCATGCGGCCAGACATTCTTCTTCCTGTTTAAGAAAAATACGGCCGTCTGCGGACGATTGACCTAGCCTGCAGCCAAGTTTTTTCTCGACGTGCGCGACCAGGTCTTCGGCGCCATTGAGCCAGCAGCTGATGTTGGTGCAGAACGCGACGTTATGGCGACCGACTTTCTCGGTTTCGAACATCGAGTAGAAGGTCGCCACTTCGTAGGCCCACACCGGCGGCAGGTCGAGATACTTTGCGACCGCAGCGATGAGCTCATCGGTCAACCAGCCCTCGTTCTGCTCCTGCGCGGCGTGCAGCCCCTGCAGCACCGCCGAGCGTTTGCGATCCGGCGGAAACTTGGTCAGCCAGTGATCGATGTGCGCACGCGTCTTCTCGTTCAACGCGACCAGAGGGTCGACGTTGCGGCAGGCTTCGAAATTTCCAGTCGCTTTCATTAATTATATGCGCTCTCAGCGATCGATTTCGCCGAACACGATGTCGTAGGTGCCGATCATCGCGACCACGTCGGCCAACATATGGCCGCGTACGATCGTGTCCATCGACGACAGATGCGCGAATCCCGGCGCGCGCAGATGCGCGCGGAACGGTTTGTTCGCGCCATCGGATATCAGATAACAGCCGAATTCGCCCTTCGGCGCTTCGACGGCGCAGTACGTTTCGCCGGCCGGCACGCAGTAGCCTTCGGTGAACAGTTTGAAATGATGGATCAGCGCTTCCATGTCGTCTTTCATGGATTCGCGGCTCGGCGGCGCGACCTTGTAATTGTCGATCATCACCGGGCCGGGGTTGGCCTTCAGCCACTTCACGCACTGCTGGACGATACGATTGGATTCGCGCATCTCGGCGACACGGACCAAATAGCGGTCGTAGCAATCGCCCGCCACGCCCACCGGAATATCGAAATCGACTTCGGCGTACTTGGCGTAAGGCTGCTTCTTGCGCAGATCCCAGGCGATACCTGAGCCACGAATCATCGGGCCGGTCATGCCCCAAGCCAGCGCCTGTTCCGGCGGAATCACGCCGATGCCGACCGTGCGCTGTTTCCAGATGCGGTTGTCTGTCAACAGCGTTTCGTATTCGTCGATGCGCGCAGGGAAGTCATGGGTGAACGCTTCCAGATAATCCAGCATCGAACCTTCCCGCCACGCATTGAAACGCTTGAGCTTGCCGCCCTTGCGCCACGGCGACTCGCGATATTGCGGCATTTTTTCCGGCAGATCGCGATAGACGCCGCCCGGGCGGTAATACGTCGCGTGCATGCGCGCGCCGGACACCGCTTCGTACACGTCCATCAGCTCTTCGCGCTCGCGGAAGGCATACAGAAACACCGCCATCGCGCCGAGATCGAGCGCGTTCGAACCAATCCACATTAGATGATTCAGGATGCGGGTGACCTCGTCGAACATCGTG
Organism: Lysobacter sp.; assembly: GCA_043775395.1. Classification (GTDB taxonomy): domain Bacteria; phylum Pseudomonadota; class Gammaproteobacteria; order Xanthomonadales; family Xanthomonadaceae; genus Lysobacter_I. The sequence continues at coordinate 1,560 of JAYVSK010000355.1, forward strand.
CGGATCCACTGCGCGCGTTCCGGCGCTTCGATCTGCATCAGTCGTTCGATGGCGAGCACGTAGGCGTGCTCATTGCACATCATCGATACGTAATCGAGACGGTCCATGTAGCCGATCGATTGATTGAACGGCTTGGATTCGACCAGTTTTTCGGTGCCGCGGTGCAGCAGACCGATATGCGGATCCGCACGCTGGACGATTTCGCCGTCCATTTCGAGAATCAGCCGCAGCACGCCGTGCGCGGCCGGATGCTGTGGGCCGAAGTTCAGCGTGTAGTTGCGAATCTCCTGCCGGGATTCCGCGGCTTTGCTGGCGAAACCCTCACTGGCCTGATGCGCTATGCTCATTTCGATACCTCAGCCTTGCGCGCAGCCGATTCGCCAGAAGCGGTCGCATAACGGGCATCGTCGCGGATCACGCGCGGCACGCCGACGCGCGGCTCAACCGACGTGACCGGTTCGTAGATCACGCGCTTTTTCTCTTCGTCGTAGCGGACTTCGACGTTACCGATCAGCGGGAAATCCTTGCGGAACGGATGGCCGATAAAACCATAGTCGGTGAGGATCCGGCGCAAATCGGGATGGCCTTCAAAGATGATGCCGAAAAGATCAAACGCCTCACGCTCGAACCAGTTCGCGACTGGCCAGACAGCGGTCAGCGAGGCGACGATCGGCAGATCATCGCTCTGCGCGAACGCTTTCACACGAACGCGACGGTTGTGCTGCACCGACAGCAGCTGCGCGACCGCAGCATAGCGCCGCTGCGGCACCGGATCGATCCTCTGACCTTCGAACTGCGCCGACTGTTGGCTGGTGGTCTCACCATATTTGAAGCGGCCAACACCGCGGCCTTCGACGCCGCGGCTGAAACCTTCGGAAGACAGATCGGTATTCCACTCATCGCTGCCGTAGCCGAGGTAATCCACACCGCACAGGTCGACCAGCGACTCGAAACCGAATTCGTCGCGCAGTGCTTCGCAACCGGCATGCCAATCACCGTTCGGGAATTCGATGCCGACTTCGCCCCGCGGTTCGGCGACCACCACGGTGGCATGGGAGAACCGCGCGCGCAGGAGCTCGACGAAGTGGGCTTCTGCCATGTCAGCGAACACCCTGGATGTTGTCGCCGAAATTGGTGCCGCGACGAATTTTTTTCTGCAGCTGCAGGATGCCGTAAACCAGCGCTTCGGCGGTCGGCGGGCAGCCGGGGACGTAAACATCGACCGGAACGATGCGGTCGCAGCCGCGCACTACAGCATATGAATAGTGATAGTAGCCGCCGCCGTTGGCGCAGCTGCCCATGGAAATCACCCACTTCGGGTTGGGCATCTGGTCGTAGACCTTGCGCAGCGCCGGCGCCATCTTGTTGACCAGCGTGCCGGCCACGATCATCACGTCGGACTGGCGTGGCGACGGGCGGAACACCACGCCATAGCGGTCAAGATCGAGGCGCGCGGCTCCGGCATGCATCATTTCCACAGCGCAGCAGGCAAGACCAAAGGTCATCGGCCACATCGAGCCGGTGCGTGCCCAGTTCCAGAGCACGTCGAAGCTGGTGGTGACGAACCCGTTTTCGAGCAGCGGATTGCCGTCGGCCGCGAGCAGGCTTTGCGGACGCAAGATATCGTCTAGCCGCCCTTCCGGGATCGGGTTGTTCGCGAAGTCCGCGACTTTCTGGACGGTTTGGATCACTCCCACGGTGTCACTCCCATTCCAGCGCACCCTTCTTCCAGACATAAATAAAGCCGATCAGCAGCAGCCCCAGAAACACGCCCATTTCGATCAGACCGAATACACCAAGCTCGCGGAATACCAGCGCCCACGGATAGACGAAGGCGATTTCGAGATCGAAAACGATGAACAGGATCGCGATAAGGTAATAGCGCACATCGAAGCGCATGCGCGCGTCTTCGAAGGCGTTGAATCCGCATTCGTAAGGCGACAGTTTTTCAGCATCGAAGCGCTTGGGGCCAAGGAAGTTGCCGACAACAATCAGGGCAATGCCTATGCCGGTAGCAACAATCAGAAACAGCAGGGTCGGCAGATATTCGGCCAGCACTTCAGTTTTCTCGGCGTTGAGTTGTGTCGACGGGTCG
>JAYVSK010000356.1:0-2474 GCA_043775395.1 Lysobacter sp.
CTGGTCTCTCAAGTGGCGTATTTCAAAGTGGTCAAGGCCGGAAACCCGGTCAGCTACGGCGCGACATGGGCACCGGATTGCGACACGCGCCTGGTCACCATCCCGATTGGCTACGGCGATGGTTATCCACGCGCGCTGTCGTCGCGCGGCGATGTGCTGATCCGCGGGCAGCGTCACACCATCGCCGGTCGGATCTGCATGGACCAGTTCATGGTCGATATCGGCCCACAGGGAACCGCCTACAACGAGGATGCGGTGGTGCTCATCGGCGGTCAGGGCGATGCGCATATCCGCTGCGAAGCGGTGGCTGAGGCGGCTGGCACCATTCCCTATGAAATTCTCACCGGGTTGAACGAGCGCATTCCGCGCGAATACCGCAGCGCCAGCGGGTCACAGGTATGATGCGCGCTGGATGAAAAACGACATGAAAATTCGCAATCTGATCGTTGTGCTGGGCGACCAGCTTGACCTCGATTCTGCAGCCCTTGCCGATTTCGATCCGGCATGCGACGCAATATGGATGGCCGAGGTCGCGCATGAAGCCACCCAGGTGTGGAGCACCAAGGCGCGGATCGCGATGTTCCTGGCGGCGATGCGCCATTTTCGCGATGCGTTGATCGCGCGCGGTTGGCGCGTCGAATATCGCGCACACGGCACCCACGCATTCGTCACGCTGGAAGACGCGCTTGCCGCTGACCTCGCTGGATTGAAGCCACAGCGGGCCGTAGCGGTGCAGCCAGGCGAGTGGCGTCTGGCGCAGTCGCTGCCGCAAGTCTGTCGGGATGCGCACGTGGATTGGGCGGAGCGTCCGGATCTTCACTTCTATTCCACAACCGAAGACTTTGCGGACTGGGCGAAAGGCCGCAAAGAACTTCGCCTGGAATATTTCTACCGCTGGCTGCGCAAGCGCGAAAACGTGCTGATCGAGGGCGGCGAGCCGGTCGGCGGGCAGTGGAATTTCGACGCCGACAACCGCGAAGTGTTCGGAAAGAAAGGTCCGGGCCTGTTGCCGGCGCCGCTTTCGTTTCCGGTCGATGCGATCACCCGCGATGTGATCGATCTGATCAATACCCGGTTCGCCGATCATCCGGGAACGCTGGACCGCTTCGACTGGCCGCTGACCGCGGAGCAGGCGCAGCAGGCGCTGGACGATTTCATCGCACATCGGTTGCCGCTGTTCGGGCGCTATCAGGACGCGATCTGGGCGGGCGAACCGTGGCTCTATCATTCGCGGCTGTCTGCAGCGATGAATCTGAAACTGCTGTCGCCGCGGCGCGCAGTGGACGCTGCGGTCGCTGCATGGCGCGCGGGCAGGGCGCCGATCGAGGCGGTGGAAGGTTTCGTCCGTCAGATTCTGGGCTGGCGCGAATTCGTGCGCGGCGTGTATTGGCTGCGGATGCCGGGTTTCCTGGACGACAACGCGCTGGACGCCGACCAGCCGTTGCCGGCGCTGTTCTGGACCGGCAACACTGACATGGCCTGCATGCGCGACGCGCTGCGGCAGACGCTGGATCTGGGTTATTCGCATCACATCCAGCGATTGATGGTGACCGGTCTGTTCTCGCTGCTGGTGGGCGTGCGTCCGCGCGAGATCCATGCGTGGTATCTCGCGGTGTATGTGGATGCGGTGGAGTGGGCGGAGTTGCCGAACGTGCTGGGCATGAGCCAGTACGCCGACGGCGGCAAGATGGTCTCGAAACCGTACGCCGCGTCCGGCCAATACATCAAGCGCATGTCGAATCACTGCGCAGGCTGCCGTTTCGATCCCGGCGAGGCGTTGGGGCCCAAAGCCTGCCCGTTCACGACGCTGTACTGGGATTTTCTGGATCGCCACGCTGCGCGCTTCCGCGACCATCCGCGCGCGGGCATGCAGTGGCGCAATCTGGATCGACTCGCTCCGGAGCGCATCCAGGCGATTCGCGAACGCGCGACTGCGCTGCGTGCGACGCTTGCCGGGACTGCATCTTCTCATTCCGACGAATCGTAACGTTCTCTTTCCCATAGACCGCAGGCTTCGCCATGAGCGCTCCTCTCCAGACCTGTTTGATCACCGGCGCTTCGGGCGGTGTCGCTGCCGCGCTTGCCGACACATTGCGCATCCAGGGCTGGCGGCTTGCGCTGGTAGGGCGTGACGGCGCGCGCATCGCTTCAGTCGACAGCGACACCGTGATCGAGGCCGATGTGTCTACCGAAGCCGGTGCCCGCGCGGCAGTGGACGCCGCTAAGGCCGCATTCGGCGCGGCGCCCGATGCGGTGGTGAACTGCGCCGGCGCAGTGCTGATCGCCCCCATTGCCCGCACCAGCGAACAGCAGTACCGCGACTGCCTGTCGGCCAATCTCGACACCGCTTTTTTCGTCGCTAAGGCCTACACCATGGCGCTGCAGGCCGAGAAACGCGGCGGGGCGCTGGTGCTGTTCAGCTCGGTTGCAGCCGGCGTTGGCGTGAGCAATCACGCGGCGATCGCGATGGCCAA
>JAYVSK010000357.1:0-3827 GCA_043775395.1 Lysobacter sp.
GCGCATCTGTCCGCGACCGTGCGCATCGGCGACCGCAAACCACGCGCCGTCGCCGCTGCCGACCGCTTTCTGCAGATCGGGGTCGTCGGCCATCACCGCGATGCGCGCGATCACATGCAGCACGTATGCAGCGCCCAGAAAGCCGTCGAGCGCGTGCTGTTTCGATGCGAACAGATCGTCAAGCACCGGCTGCGACAGCTGCCACCACACTGCGGTGGTGTGCAATTGCGCATCCGGCAGGTTCACCGGGCCATAGCCGATGTTTTCATGCGTGTAGTAGCGGATTTTTCTGTAGCCGGCGACGCGACGGACCACGTGCACTTCGCCGTGATGGCTGGCACCGATGCCGGCAACCGCACCGTCGAACTGTTCCAATACTTTGAGTTTGGTGTAGTCGATGGCGTCGGTGTAGTAATCGACGTGGGTGCGGGTGACGAAAGCTTTGCGGCCGTCCCAGTCGAGGCGTTCGACTTGATACGGCGTGGACTGGATCATATGGATCGCGCCTTCGTAGAGTGTGAGCGGCGCAGCGCTGTAGTCGACCTCGGCGATGATGGTCTGGCGGCCGTCAGTGCGGTCGACCACCACGAAATTACCGTCGGCCACCGAGCGCAGACTCACTGCGTTAGCGGGATAGCTGTCGGCGATCCACTCCCACACCGCGCCCTCGGCGTGCAGCACGCCGTCTTCGGTGAGCAGATCCAGATACACGCGCGGCTCGACCGGGCCGAAAACATCGCCATCGCGAAACGGCAGCTCGAATGCGGCGCAGCGGATGTGATCGAGCAGAATCACCGGCTGGTCCGGCGCGATCCGCGCATGCTCGGGCGATGCGGCGGTGAAGAATTCCGGATGGCGCACGATGTATTGATCGAGCGGATCGGAGCTGGCGATCAGCACCCCGATCGACGGCTGTTGGCGGCGACCGGCGCGGCCGAAGCGCTGCCAAGTGGCGGCGATGCTGCCGGGATAACCGTTGAGCACCACCACGTCGAGGCTGCCGATATCCACGCCCAGCTCCAGAGCGGATGTGGTCACGATGCCGTCGATGCGGCCGGCACGCATCGCGCGTTCGGCGTCGCGGCGTTCGGTGGGCAGATAGCCGCCGCGATACGCGCGGATGCGCGGCGGTTTGCGCGGGTCGTGATCGAACACGTCCTTGAGATATTTGGTGAGCACTTCGACCATGGTCCGCGACTGCGCGAAGATCAAGGTCTTCAGCCCGGCCTTGATCGCCATCCGCGCGATCCGCGTACTCTGCGAACGCGCCGACGCGCGCAGACCCAGATCGGGATTGGTGACCGGCGGGTTCCACAGCAGCACGTGTTTGTCGCCGGTGGGCGCGCCGGACTCGGTGATAGCATTGACGCTGCGCCCGATCAGCGCTTCGGCGTGTTCCTTCGGGTTGCCGATGGTCGCCGAGCACAAAATGAATTGAGGCGTCGCACCGTAAAACGCGCAGACCCGCTTCAGCCGCCGCAGCAGATTCGCCAGATGCGAACCGAACACGCCGCGATAGGTGTGAATTTCATCGATGACGATGTAGCGCAGATTCTCGAACAGCTGCGCCCATTTGGTGTGATGCGGCAGGATGCCCTGATGCAGCATGTCGGGATTGGTGACGACGATGTCGCCGTTCAAGCGGATCGCCTGGCGCTGGTCGCCGGGCGTATCGCCATCGAAAGTCGCGGCGCGGATGCCGAGGCCGCCGGCTTTGTTCAACTCCAATAATTCAGCGACCTGATCCTGCGCCAGCGCCTTGGTCGGAAACAGGTACAGCGCTTTGGACTGTCGGCCAAGCGCGGCCGCGATCACCGGCAGCGTATAGCACAGGGTTTTGCCCGATGCGGTGGGCGTGACCACGACGATGTCGTCGCCGCGCTGCGTGGCGTCCCAGGCTTCGGCCTGATGGCTGTAGAGCTGACTCAGGCCGCGCGCACGCAGCGCAGCGGCCAGCGGCTTCGGCAGATCGTCTGGGAACGGTGCGTAACGGCCCGTGCGCGCCGGAATGGTGATGGCGCCGGTAATGCGGTCGGGATATTTGTCCTGCAGACGTGCAGCGAGCAGATCGCTGCTGGGCAGCGCGTGAACGGGGGTTGGAGCATCCCGGTCCGGGGAAGCGAGCATGGGCATGAACGGACTCCTGCAGGGCCGATCCAGATACAGGTTGACGGTCTCACCGGCTGCGACGGGGCTTCCGCCGAGGAGATCGCTGATGCGCTCCGCGTGCGACAGTGCTTGTCGCTTGTCGATGGTTGCTTGTGATCCCAGCGAAGACAATGCGTCTGTGCTCGAAACACGGGCACACTATCGCAACCTGACCGTCCGCCACAAACCATTCCATGACTGCGCGCAGCGAGTCGCTTGCCACCATCGAACGCATCGACAGCGAACGCCTGCCGCTGATCGACGCACTGCGCGGCTTCGCGCTGGCCGGCGTGCTGCTGGTGAATCTGGGCGGCTTCTCGCTGTATTACTTCATGGACGACACCGCGCGCACGGCGCTGCCTTCGGCCGGATTCGATCATTGGGCTTGGCTGCTGGTGCAGATTTTCGTGCAGGACAAAGCGTTGACCCTGTTTTCGCTGCTGTTCGGTGCGGGTATCGCCATCCAGATGCAGCAGATGCAGTCGAAGGGCGCGGGCATCGCGCCGATCGTGCGCCGGCTGGTGGTGCTGCTGGCGATCGGTTTGATTCACGCGCATCTGTTCTGGTGGGGCGACATCCTGACGTTCTATGCAGCGCTGGCATTCGGTCTGATCGCCCTGCGGCGTCTGCCGGATGGGGTCTTCCTCATCGGCGGTTTGGGACTGGGCCTGTTCTGGTTTTTGCTGGCGCCGATCGCCGAATGGTTGAAGCCGGGCGACTGGCCGGATCAGGCGCGCATGTATGCCGACGCTTTCACGACATTTTCCGGCAACGATATTGCGGCCACGCTGCGTCAAAATGCGGCCGTTGCGCACTGGATGTGGCTGGAGATGTGGGGCGTGCTGCCGTTCGTATTCGCGCGCCTCCTGCTGGGTTACTGGATCGGACGCAAAGGCCTGCTGTACGATCCCGCCGCGCATCTCAGTCTGCTCCGCGCGGTCGTCATTGGCTGCGGTAGCGTGGGTCTCGCGTCCGTGATCGCGATCGAATGGATCGACGCCGCGCAGCTCACTGATGCGCTGCTGCAGGGCGGCCGGCTCGGCGAGTTCGGGCTGAGGCTGCTGCGGCGCGTCGGCCCGCTCGGCATGGGTCTGGCGTACGCCGCAGGTTTCGCGCTGCTGTTTTTGCGCCCGGCATGGCGGCGCTGGCTGCAGCTGCTCGCACCGGTCGGCAGGATGGCGCTCAGCAACTACCTGATGCAAACGATGGTGTGTCTGGCACTGTTCTATGGCGCTGGCTGGGGGCTGGGCAGTACCGGCGGCTATTCGACACGGCTGCTGGTCTGGGTATCTCTGTTTGGACTGCAGATAGCAGCGAGTCACTGGTGGCTGAAGCGTTTCCGGCTGGGTCCGATGGAGTGGCTGTGGCGTTCGATCGCGGCGACAAGGCGTTTGCCGATCGGTCCGAACAGCAGGACTTAAGGCATGTTCTCGCATGCCTCGCGATGGCGTGGCCATGCGGGGCATGGGTTTGGGTATCATGCTGCGGTGGACGGCGACGGGGTCCGCCCGGATACGACAACGGGGAAAGACGGCCATGCGGGTGAAGTCCGGACTCGCAGGGCGTGTCGTCCGCGGACGCTACTCCGCTGGACGCACGACCCACAGGGATGAACGCACATGAGTCACCGGACGCTGTCGAACACGGCATATTCGTCGTTCGCGCTGTATATCGAATAT
>JAYVSK010000358.1:0-2898 GCA_043775395.1 Lysobacter sp.
GATATTGCCGGTCTCGTTGATCGGTGCCCAGTTGCCGCGGATGCCGAAGCCGGCGCCTTGGGCGAGATTACGGGTCAGCTCGCGGCCGAAAATGCTGCCGGTGACGCCCCAGTTCACATCACCATAGCGGTAGGCGATACCGGTGCGGCGGGCTACGCCGAAGGTGTTGGTCACCACAGCCTTGGCGATGAAATCGTTGAAACGTGTCGAGGACAGTTCTTCCAGACTGTTCGGCTGCTTGAACTGGCCGATCTGCACGAAGTGATTCGCATTGTTGCCGAACTTGTACTTGATGTTCACATCCAGCCATTTGCCGGTGCTGTTGACCGTGGTGGTGGTGGGGCCAGTTGGGATGTTGCGGATGGCGACACTCTTGAAGGTGCTGGCGTCGTAGCCCAGCGTCCATTCGAAGTTGTTCGGGCCCTTGCCTTTGAGGATCAGCTCGGCGCGGCGGATACCGTGCTCGGTATCCTTGCCGTTGGCGCCGACGGCGCCGTTCAGATCGACCAGATCGGAACTGAATTTGTAGGCGTCCGCCTGGAACAGGCCTTCGAAGGACACTTCGGAGTTGCCGATCACGTCGATCGCGATCTCGGCGTGCGCGGCCGGCGCGACGAGCGCGGCGGACAGCGCGAGGAACAGGGAGCTGCGGGAGAGTTTCATCGGAAGACCCTTCGGGCGTGGAGAGATGCCGCGCAGCCTAAACCGTAAATATTTCGTTCAAGTGACAATGACGGCTCGATGTCATACCCGATCGTTCTCATCTTCTGTTTTCTGCTTGAACCGGCAGAGATCGCGGATCGGGCAGCGCCAGCATTCGGGTTTGCGCGCCTTGCAGGTGTAGCGGCCATGGAGGATCAGCCAATGATGTGCGTCCTGAAGGAATGCTTTCGGTACGCGCTTGAGCAGGGCCTGTTCCACCATCAGCACGGTGTTTCCCGGCGCCAACCCCGTGCGGTTGGAGACGCGGAAGATGTGGGTGTCAACCGCCATCGTCGGTTCGCCGAACGCCGTATTCAACACCACGTTCGCAGTCTTGCGCCCGACGCCGGGCAACGCTTCCAGTGCTGCGCGTTCGCACGGCACTTCGCCGTTATGCAGGCTAAGCAATTGCTGACACATCGCGATGACGTTCGCAGCCTTGGTGTTGAACAGACCGATGGTGGCGATATACGGCTTCAGGCCTTCGACGCCCAGTGCGGCGATCGTCTGTGGGGTATTGGCGACCGGGAACAGCCGTCGCATCGCCTTGTTGACGCTGACATCGGTGGCCTGCGCGGACAGGATCACCGCCACCAGCAGCTCGAACGGCGACGAAAATTCAAGTTCGGTGGTCGGGTGTGGGTTCAGTTCTTGAAAGCGCTCGAACATCGTCTGGATGTCGGCGGTCGGCATGGCACCGCGCGGCGCACGGGCGGTTTTCTTGTTCGTTGCCATTGCCTTATTCCGGCAGTGGTTTCGCGGCGACACGCGCTTTGGCCCGTGCCAGCGCCGCTGCGGCGGCGGGCGGCAATGGGACCGAGCCGGGCAATGTCTTCGACGTCATCGACGCTGCGGCTGCGGGTGCGCGTTTGCGAGCGCGAACTTCCGCGCGTTCGGCAAGACGCGCCTGGCGTGCGCGATAGCGCTCGCGCGCAGCGAGTGCGCGGATGCGCTGATCGCGCGCTTCGATGACAAGCCTTGCCCGTGCCCGGCAATCGCCGCATTGCGATGCGTTTTCTTCGGGCCGCGCGTCGAGCAGACCCAGCATCAGTGCGCGATCCAGATCATCCACAGCCAACGCGTCCGCGAGGGTCTTCAGCGTTTCGTCTTTGCAGGATGGACAGTGCGTCATCGGCCGTTGAATTCCGGCTTGCGGCGTTCGAGAAACGCTTTCGTGCCTTCGCGCATATCTTTGGTCGAGAAGATCAGACCGAACTGCGCGCTTTCATATTCCAACCCTTCCTCGATCCCGCACTCGCCGCCGACGTTCACGCAGTCCAGCAGGCCGCGCACTGCGAGCGGAGCGGAGACGGCCAGCTGTTCCGCCAGCTGCATGGTTTCCGCTTCCAGATCGGCCGCAGCAGCCAAGCGGTTGACGATGCCCAGCGCCAGCGCGCGCGCGGCGTCGATGGGTGCGCCCAGCAAGCACAGTTCCAATGTCGCCGCGCGGCCGGCAAGGCGCAGCAGGCGCTGGGTGCCGCCGAAGCCGGGGATCAGGCCGAGGTTGATCTCGGGCTGGCCCACCTTGGCGGTGTCGGCGGCGATGCGCAGGTGGCAGGCCATTGCCAGCTCCAGGCCGCCCCCCAGCGCGAAGCCATTGATCATCGCGATCACCGGTTTCGGCATTTTTTCCATCCGCCGCATCATCCGGGTGCCGCGGAGCGAGAAATCGCGGCCCTCGGCCGGGCTCAGGGTGCTCATTTCGGCAATGTCCGCGCCGGCCACGAATGCCTTTGGCCCGCTTCCAGTCAGTATTACCACGCGTACCGAGCGGTCTGCTGCAGCAGCATCGAAGGCGAGATGCAGCGCATCCAAGGTGGCCGCATTCAGCGCGTTGAGCCGTTCGGGGCGGTTGATGCAGATACGGCGGATCACACCGTGGCCCTCGACGGCACGGTCTTCGATCAGCAGTGGGCTGGCAGGGGCGGTGTTTGGGGTCATGGTGGTTTCGATGGTCGGACTGGTTGCCCCCGTACGGGGCGGGAACTTGCCTGCGTGCGGACGGGTCGGAAGCCTGTCCTCAGTGGCGGTTAAGTGCTGCGGACAGTATTCTAGTTCGTCTTTTGAAGCATCCAGCCCGGGGTGGCCCTGCCGCCCCATTCCATGCCGGCAGTGTTCCGGCAAATCCACATTGGAGAGTTACTGAATGAAGTTGCGTCTGCTCGCCGCCGCCACGCTTGCGGCTTTGGCCTTGAC
>JAYVSK010000359.1:0-20320 GCA_043775395.1 Lysobacter sp.
GTTTTTCGACGTTCTGACGCAGCGCCGCGCGCAGGTTCTCCACCAACGCGTCCATCGCTGCCTTGGCTTCCGGCTTGAAATGACGCGCCACATACATCCGGCCAACCGCATCGCCCAGTCCTGCGGTGCCGCCAACCGCAGCTACGCCGCGCTTCCATAATTCGCGCTGCGCCTTCTGGCCCTGCAGTACGGTGCCCGTGAACGCGAATGCGGTGTCTTCGATTTCGGTGCTGAGCACGGGCGCGTGATTGCGCACGGCGTGGTAGGTCAAGTAATCGCGCCAGACGCTCAACGGCGTATTTGCGACGATCTCGACGATCGGGCCGACCGCGCTGGGCGTTGAAATGTTGACCTCGGCCGGTGGCGCGATACCCTGCGCGGCGAAATGCGCGGCCCAGTCGTAACCGGGGAATTCCTCGCGCAGCTGCGCATACGTGCGCAGGTTGTAGGTCTTGTCGCGATCGCGCAGCTGCGCCCGATCCCACAGCCGCTTCGCCAGTTCGGTTTCCAGCGCGACGATCGCCTCGGCCCGCTGTCCGGCATTGGCGACGCCGGCGAAGCCGAGCATGGTCGCGACATGCTGCAGATAGGTTTTACGGATCTCGATGAAGCGCGGTTCCTGATTGAGGTAATAATCCTTATCGGGCAATCCAAGACCGCCCACACCGATCCCGACCAGATAGCGGTCCGGATTCTTGCGATCAAGCGTGACGTTGCCGCCCACCGGGCTGTTGGTACCCTCTACTGCGGAGCGGCCGAACGCAGCCGTCAGCGCTGCAATCGAGTCGATGCCGGCAATGCGCGCCAGCGTAGGCTTCAGCGGTATGATGCCGGCCGCATCGCGCGCAGCGGTATCCATATAGCTGGCGTAGAAATCGCGCACTTTCTGCTCATCGCTACCGGGCTTGAGATCCTTCCGGGCCAGCAGTTCCTCGACAATCGCTCGGGTCTGCTCCTCGGCCAGATCGCTCAGGGTGTTGAACGAACCATAGCGGGTGTCGTAATCCCGCAATTGATAGTTATCGAACCAGTGGCCGTTCGCATAGCGATCGAAATCGTCGCCGGGTTTTACCGATAAATCGCGATTGTCGAGGGCGATACCGAAGCTGCCGAGCTGCGGGGCGACAGCGCCGCTGGCAAAAGCGATATGCGCGGTCATCGTCAGTACGAGGCACAGGGCGGCGCCCAGTGCGTTGGGGAGGTATCTCATTTTCGTTTTCCGGATACGGTGAGCGAATCTCAAGACTATCGCGCATCGATGTGCCGACATGTGCCGAAGGTCGGGGTGTGCGCTTCAGGGTGTTGGCGGGTTCTGTGCGCCGTAGATTCTTTCGCGCGCTTCCTGCAGACGGATACGCAGATAGTCGTCGCGGCTCATGCCTTGAGGATAGGTCTGCATCGCCAGCACTTCAGAGACGATGCTTGCCTCGCGTGCCTTGTACGCCTGGAACTGCGTATCCCGTCGCTGCTGGGCCAGAAACGCACGTTGTTTTGCCTCAGTCTGTTCCCGATAGCTGTTGACGATCGACTGTGCCTGCCGGAGGCGCTCGGATTCGTCTTTCACGGCCACTTGGATCAGGCCGAGGCGGAGCGTCACGGCCTCTCCAGCGGACAGCTCACGCGTCTGTTCGCGCCGGCCGATTTCGCGATTCAATGCAAGCGAGCGGGTGTTCAGCGTCGTGTTGTCGAGTTTGGGCGCATCGCGCAGAAAAGCCCGCGTCTGCTGCTCAAAGGCCTGACGGCTGCGGTAAGCAAGCGCTTCGGGGGTCGATTCCAGTGCTGCCTGGCGCGGGTCGAGAGGGGTTGTTGCCGAAGTTGCGGCGGTAGCTGCTGCAGGCGCCCCCATATTCTCCGTCAGCGCGTCTTTGCGAAGCCGGATCGAGGTATACAGCATGAGCGTCAGGATGGCCGTAAACGCCATGATGATACGGATGAGTCTGATCTTCATGGCAAACGGGCAGGTTTCCTGAAATGAGAGTCCCGCAGCGGACCCAAAGTACGGGTTCCGCTGCGATGCCTAGAGCACGATCAAGGCGGTAACGATTCGATTAGAGCAGCTGGTCGATGCTCCAGTACAGCAGATTGAACGGTTTGCTGCGGTCGGCGAGATCGCTGGCTTCGGACGCGTCCAGCACATTGCCCGAACCCGCCAGCACGCTGTCGATGAAATTCCGCAGATCCAGGCTCATCGTTTGCACATCGCCATTCTTGAAATCGACCACGGTAGTGCAGTGGCTTTCGTTGAGGGCGCGATATTGCGGAAAATAACCGCCGAAGTTGTTCAGGCCATTGAGTTTTGCCGACAGCCGCCCGGTATCGCTGCCCCATTTGGCATGGATGATTCCTTCTTTAGCTGCTTGATTCGGCGCGTTCTGGATCTCCGGGAAGAACCGTTCGTAGGAGTAGGAGGAATAATTCAGGTCCTGCCAGAAATGGGTGTGGCCCAAGCGGTCGTTCGGAAATTTCGCCGACAGCGCGCCGTATAGCGTGCCAAGCTGGTTGAGATCAAGCTACGGCATCTGGCTGGCGAGATAGGGCAATGGTCCATTCGGTTTGTTCAGGCCCCAGGCTTGACGCATCAGCCCCTGCAGCGGCGCGGACGGGTAAATCTGCGGATCGCCGCCCAGCGGCGCATCGAATACCGGGCCCGAATCGTCGATCAGATAGCCGCGCGTCGGCGCCAGATCGCGGCGCAGGGGAGCGTAGTTGGTCAGACTGCCGGCGCCACCGGCGCTGCACCCGGTGGACAGCATCTGCGTCGGCCGCGGCAGGTTGTCCTTCAACCAGCTGGTCACTGCGCGCACGTTGCGGGTGCCGTTGTGATGCCAGACCAACGGCGGCTTCACCCCGGTGAGGTCGCTGTAGATCGCGACTTTGTCGCCGCTGTAGATGTCGCCGGTGCAATAGGGCACATAGACAATATTCCACTGCTGGGTCTTGACCGCATCGAACGGGCTGATGCGGGTGATGAACGGGCTGACCAGACTCGCGCCGGGATTCAGCAGACTCATGTAATCGTCGGGAATGCCGTTCGGATTGCGCGCACCGCGCACGCCGGTCTGGCCGGTGCAGCTGGCGTAATCCCAGCAGGCGCCGCCGCCTTCCATATAGATAATGGTGTTGCGGGTGTTCGGTACGCGATTGACGAAGAATTTGTACGGCGAGCCGTTGCCGCAGACCGCACCCGTTTCGGGCGCGAGCTTGATGGTCTGCCATTGGCTGTACGCGCCCGGGCTGAAGCCATCGGCATAACCCCCCGGATTGGACAGCAGCGGATAGTTGCCCGTGCGCTGCGCGGCAGTGACCTTATTGTCGGCTTTTGCGGGGGAGACCAGATTGGCGAGCGTTTGCCAGAACGAATAATCGCCTTCCTCCGCATGCAGCGGCGCGGCGATCAATACGGTTGCGATTGCAGTGGCAAGCACGACGGGCCTGCGGATGGATGCGGTCATAACCTTCTCTCCTTTGGGTGATGCACTGCGGTATGCGGACCGGACGCCTGCTACGGGCCTAGTCGATGGCGACTGCATCTGTCGTACGCCCTGATGCGGTGCTGTTGGCAGAAAACGAGATGTACACCGGTGGGGAGGAGCGGTCAATCATCGCTGGCGTATGTTCAACAAAAAACCTGCAATGGCATGCAGAAAATATTGCGCCGCAGCACTATTCGCCGGGCTTCGCTGCTTCAACCGGGGCATGCGTGGCGTCGCTGCGCGCGAGCTTCGCTTCGCGGTGCGCGATATAGGCGTTGGCGGCGAAAATCACCCCCGCCCCCAGCGCAGTCCAGCGGTCGAGCGGCTCTTGGAAGAACAGCCAGCCGGCGAGGGCGACAATAGGCAGCTGCATGAAACTGATCGGCGTCAGCGCAGAGACATCCCCCAGCTTCAGCGCCCGAGTCCACAGCATGTGTCCGCTGGTGCCGAGGAAACCCGCAGCGATGACCCACACCCAGACGATGCCGCGTGGCCACTCCCACACGGTCAGTGCCGGCAGCAGCGACATCGGCACCCACAGCAGCGTGGTGTAGAAAACGATGCGATCCGCCGGCTCCACCTTCGACAGCTGTTTGATCTGGATCGAAACGATGCCGCTGAGCACCGCCGCCGCCAGCGCCACCAGCGTGCCCGCGCTGAAACTGTCGCTGCCCGGGCGCACGATGATCATCACGCCCACAAAACCCAGCGCCACCGCCGCCCAGCGCCGTGCGCGCACCTGTTCGTGCAGAAAAAAAACCGCTGCGATGGTGACGAAGATCGGCGTCGAATACGACAGCGCCACCGCCTGTGCCAGCGGCAGATGACCGATGGCCCAGAAGCCGCACATCATCGACACCGCGCCGATCATGCAGCGAAACACATAGCGCGGCAGCTGCGTGGTGCGCAGCAGATCGGGGCCGTGGCGCAGCAGCAGCGGCATGGCCGCGATCAAACCAAAAAAATTGCGGAAGAATGCGACTTCGAAAGTATGCAGCGTGGCCGATGCCAGCTTGATCGTCACCGCCATCAGCCCGAAAAAAACGGTGCTGCCCAACATCAGCAGCGCGGCACGCACGTGCTGCGAGCGCGATGCGTTTACCACTGCGCGCCGACGATCCGCGGCTCCGGTTCGATCGCGACACCGAAGCGCCCATGCACACTTTCGGCAATATCGCGCGCCAATGTCAGCAGCTCTTCGCCTGTCGCAGCGCCGTGATTCACCAACACCAGCGCGTGCTTGTCGGAGACGCCCGCATCGCCGGAGCCCGACGCAATCCGATGCCCCTTCCAGCCGCAGGCATCGATCAGCCACGCTGCAGACAGCTTGTGCGTCGCTTCGCTGCCGCCGCCAAAGACCGGCATCTGCGGATACATCGACAACAGCGTTTCCGCCTGTGCAGCCGGCACGATCGGATTCTTGAAGAAACTGCCGGCGTTGCCAATCCGTGCGGGATCTGGCAATTTTCGTCGACGCAAACCGATCACCGCCTTGGCGACATCGCGCGCATCCGGACTGTCGATTTCCATTGCCGACAGCTCATCGCGGATGCCGGCATAGTCGAGTGTGAGCGCTGCAATGTTGAACGGCGCCAGTTTGAATTCGACTGCCGTCACCAGCCATCGTTCCGGGTCGTGCTTGAACGCGCTGTCGCGATACGCGAAACGGCATGCTGCCGTATCCAGACGCTGAAACGTGCCGGTGACGCGCTCGAATGCTTCTACAGCATGAATGTATTCGCCGACTTCCACACCATAGGCGCCGATATTCTGGATCGGCGATGCGCCAACAGTGCCGGGGATCAGCGCAAGGTTTTCAAGTCCGGCAAGACCGCGTTCCAGCGTCCACATGACCAGACGGTGCCATTCCACGCCGGCCTCGGCACGGACGATGCCCATGACCGCATCAAGCATGTCGATCCGCTGTGCGTTGAGATGCAGCGCTATCTCCGGGCCTTCAATCATCAGTAGATTGCTGCCGCCGCCCAGCACCAGTGGCGATACGCCGGCAAGTTCGTCCGCGAATAGCCCGGGCAGGTTGTCGGGGTTATCGGTTTCGATCAACAGACCGGCATGCGCATTGATGCCGAAAGTGTTGCGCAGTGCTGCGCGTTCGGTACGGCGTACGC
The DNA here is from genome assembly GCA_043775395.1 of Lysobacter sp. GTDB lineage: Bacteria > Pseudomonadota > Gammaproteobacteria > Xanthomonadales > Xanthomonadaceae > Lysobacter_I. The sequence goes on from JAYVSK010000359.1 coordinate 5,603, forward strand.
TCATGTCTCGTTCGGCAAATGCCCGCGGCTGGGCGCTTCCTTGCGGCGGCGGATCGCATCGACGCAGTCGTGAATGAGTTTTGGCCCGCGATAGATCAGCCCGGTATAGGTTTGCACCAGACTCGCGCCGGCCGCCATTTTCTTCACCGCATCGGCGCCCGTCAGGATACCGCCGACGCCGATGATCGGTATCTGTTCCGGCAGCCGCGTGCGCAGCATGCGCAACACGGCCGTTGATTTCGCCATCAGCGGTTCGCCGGAGAGGCCGCCCGCTTCTTTCGCCAGCGGATGCTGATGGACAGCGATCCGCGAGACCGTGGTATTGGTGGCGACCACGCCGTCAACCTGCATCTCGCCCAGCACGCGCGCGGTGACGTCGATGTCTTCATCGGCCAGATCCGGCGCCACTTTCACCAGCATCGGCACGCGTCGACCGTGACGCGTCCACAGCCGTTCCTGCGATTCTTTCAGCTCTCCCAGCAGGCGACGCAGCGCCTGTTCTTCCTGCAGCTCGCGCAGTCCGGCGGTGTTGGGCGAGGAGATGTTGATGGTGATGTAATCGGCAAGCGGATAGACTTTTTCGAGGCAGTGCAGGTAATCCAGCGCTGCGGTCTCGTTGGGCGTGTCTTTATTTTTGCCGATATTGATGCCGAGAATACCGTTGCCCTTGCGTCGCGCCTTCTCGACATTGCGCACCAACGCATCGACGCCGTCGTTATTGAAACCGAGCCGGTTGATGATCGCCTTGTTTTCGGGCAGCCGGAACATCCGCGGCTTCGGATTGCCGGGCTGCGGTTTCGGCGTGACCGTGCCTACTTCGATGAAACCGAAGCCCAGCGCGAACATCGCATCGATATGCGCGCCATTCTTGTCCATGCCGGCAGCGAGCCCGACCGGGTTGGGAAACGTCATGCCCAGCACTTTGACCGGGAAATTCGGCGTGCCCCTGGTCAGCAGTGGACTCAAGCCCGTGCGATACGCGACCTCCAGCATCGACAGCCCGAGGTCGTGCGCACGCTCGGGATCCATGTGGAACATGAAAGAGCGCGCCAGTCCATACATGGGTTGCCGTGCCTCAGCCCAGCTGGCCGGAGAGGCCCAGCCATGTCAACAGCGTGGCAATGCCGCCGAAAAAAACCACCACGAGCAGTACGCCGATGACAGTGAGGATCACCAAGCCCCAGCCCAGCACCAGTCCGACGATGGCCAAGCCGTCGCCTTCGATCGATCCTGCGGAATGCCGGATCTCTCTGCGCGCCATGTGCCCGGTGATAATCGCACCCAAGCTGCCGATCAACGGCAGCAAGGTCCAACCGAGGATGCCTGCCACCAGACTGACGACGGCGAGGGTGCTGGTGGTTTTTACCGGTGTGCTCATCATGGTTGCTCCGTTGACGGTTGAAATCTGTATTCGCGATTCATGCTGCGAGAAAGTCACAAATCGAACTTGATGCCCTGCGCCAGCGGCAGCGAATCCGAATAATTGATGGTGTTGGTCTGCCGGCGCATGTAAACCTTCCATGCGTCCGAACCCGACTCGCGGCCACCGCCTGTTTCTTTCTCGCCGCCGAACGCGCCGCCGATTTCCGCGCCGCTGGTGCCGATGTTGACGTTGGCGATGCCGCAGTCGCTGCCGGACGCCGCCAGGAAGGCTTCAGCCGCGCGCAGATTTGCGGTGAAGATCGACGACGACAGGCCCTGCGGCACCGCATTCTGCATATCGAGCGCTTCGTCGAGGGTCTTGTACTTCATCACGTACAGAATCGGCGCGAAGGTTTCGTGCTGGACGATTTCGGCGTCGTTGGTCAGCCCGGTGACGATGGCCGGCAGCACGAAATTGCCCTTGCCCTCGATCGCCGCGCCGCCGGTTTCGATCTTCCCGCCGCTGGCCTTGGCCTTGGCGATGGAATCGAGATAAGCGTCCACTGCATCGCGGCTGTTGAGCGGACCCATCAGGTTTTTCGGGTCGGTGGGATCGCCGATTTTGGTTTCCACCTGCTTGTAGGCGGTGATCAGTTTCGCCAGCACGTCGTCGTACACGCTTTCGTGCACGATCAATCGGCGGGTGGTGGTGCAGCGCTGGCCGGCGGTGCCCACAGCGCCAAACACGATCGCCGGAATCGCCAGCTTCATGTCGGCGCTGGCGTCGACGATGATCGCGTTGTTGCCGCCCAGCTCCAGCAGCGAACGCGCCATGCGCCGCGCGCAGCGCTCACCCACGATGCGGCCAACCTTGGTCGAGCCGGTAAAGCTGATCAGCGGAATACGCTTGTCGTCGACGAAATTCGAGGCCAGCTCGGTGCCGGCGTCGTTGAACAGGAAGAAGATGTCCGGGAAGCCCGCCTTTTTCAGCGCCTCGTTGCAGATCTTCATCGACGCGATGGCTGACAGCGGGGTCTTTGGCGATGGCTTCCAGATGGTGATGTCGCCGCAGATCGCGGCCACGAACGCATTCCACGCCCACACCGCGACCGGGAAGTTGAACGCCGAGATCACCCCGACGATGCCGATCGGATGCCACTGCTCGTACATCCGGTGGCCCGGGCGCTCGCTGTGCATGGTCAAGCCGTAGAGTTGACGCGAAAGACCGACCGAGAACTCGCCGATATCGATCATCTCCTGCACCTCGCCGTCGCCTTCCGGCTTGGACTTGCCCATCTCCAGCGCCACCAGCGAGCCCAGCGCGTCCTTGTGGGTGCGCAGCGCATCCGCGCATAGCCGGATCGCTTCGCCGCGCCGCGGCGCCGGCGTGGTGCGCCACAGCTTGAACGCCGCCTGTGCACGCTCGACGATGAGATCGTAATCCGCCTGCGATGACGCCATTACCCGGCCCAACACCTCGCCCGTGGTCGGGTTGATCGGTTCCAGCACCCCGGCATCGGCGGTCTTGGACCACTCGCCGTGGCCGAGATAGGTGCCGGATTCGCTGGCGCCGAGGCCAAGCGCGGTAAGGACGGGATGGGTCATGGGGAACTCCTGAGTGCGGTGGCGCGGCCCGCACCTGCCGGCGCGCGCTTGCGATAAGAATGAAGTGAAATCTGGTGGCCCCGACACGATTCGAACGTGCGACCTGTCCCTTAGGAGGGGACCGCTCTATCCAGCTGAGCTACGGGGCCAAGGTTGGAATTATCGCAGGCTTGGGCTGGGCCGGCACCCCCAGATGGCACCCACTGCCCATGATTGTGTCGGTTGTCGAGCACCTGAAAATCGGCGTGGAGATGGTTTAGAGCGAGCGAGATAGGGCTACATTGGCCAACGCATCGACGGCCGATAAAACAGAAAGGGCCTTGCGGCCCCTTCTTCGATTCAGATGTTCGATGCAGACACGCTGTGATTATTCGGGCCGCACATCCACGCGGACGCGCATACGGTCGCCGGGATGATAAGCAGTGCGGGTGACGTATTCCCGGCCGGCATATTCGTAGGTCACGTCGTACGCGGTGACATTGCTGCCCGTATTTGAGTAGCTGCCTTCGCGGACCGGGTCGCACACCGTGATGCGCGGTTTGGGCTGACGGTTGCGCTGGCTGGTCTCGTAGATACCGCGGCCGGCCATGCCGCCAACCATCGAACCAACCGCCGCAGTAGCGTAACGCGCTGAGCCGCCACCCACTTTGCTGCCAAGCGCGGCGCCGACGATGCCACCCAGCACCGTGGCGACGTTGCGGCCGGTCTCGCTGCTCCGCGCGTTGGAATAACGGTCATCGTAACGACGGTCGTCGTATCCACGGTTGCTGTAGCGGTCGTCATAGCGGCGGTTGCTGTAAGTATTATCGTCACCTATGCCGGCATAGACGTCGTCGTCGCTGTAGCAGCGACCCGAGGCGCTCTGGTTCGAGCCATAGCCAGATTGCAACACCGGGTCCACGCGAATCACCCGCGCTTCGTCGTAATAGCCGCTGTTTGTCTGCGCATAGTGATGATTGACTGGCGCACGATACCGCTGATTCTGGGTTGATGCGCTCTGTGCGGAAGCGGAGCCGGTAGCGGCGACCAAAGCGACAGCGAGGATCGAAGCGGCGAGGCGATTCATGGTGAACTCCGGACGCCGGAATGGCGCGTTGCGAACGCTAGGGGCGCACGGCTAACGCCTGACTGAATATGTCGCCTTTGTACCGCCGAGTGACGAGGATGTTTATCTGCCGTTAGGCGGTTAACCAAGGTTATCCGTCGAAAAGATGTTCGGTGCTGATGTCGGTCGTCATGCATAGTTGTTTCCCTCCTGATGTTAAAGGGGTCACATCGACCGTTTACAACGCTTCATCCGCATGCCCGCGCTGTTGCTTCCACCACAATGGAGTGCTGGTTGTCGATGCAGCCCGCACCTTGATGCCTCATGGCGCGTCCGGCACAAGCTTTTTTTGCCGTTTCGATTTTTCCAGCCTGCCGACCGATAACGGCCGATGCAAAACGGCTCCGCAGGCTCTAGACTTCGATTTGGTATCCGCAGTGCGCAGTAGCGCGTCCAAGGGCCAGCCTGTCAGGGGGGACAGGATCATTTTTTCCGAACCGGAGATGGACATGAACCGCAGTGGTTTTCTTGGCCTCGTCGCGACGCTGGCCTTGCTGCCCGGCATCGTCAGCGCCGCTGAAACGATCGAATATCTCGCCCTGGTCGACGGCGGCAAACAGGCCGGACGTCAGACCGTCGTCCACGGCGACGATGGCGTGACCCGGGTCGATTTCATTTTCAAGGACAACGGCCGCGGGCCCGAGTTGAAAGAAGAGTATGTTCTTGCCCCCGACGGCACGTTCGCGACCTATTCGGTGAAGGGCACCTCCACTTTTGGTGCGCCGGTTGACGAAAGTTTTCGTGTCGAAAACGGCATGGCAATGTGGAAGTCGACATCCGATGCTGGCGAACAGCCATTGACCGCAGGGGCGGCGTACTCACCGCTTGGCGGCTCGCCGCAGGGTCTGGCGGTGGCGTTTACCGCACTGACCCAGCGCAGCGACGGCAAGCTGCCGCTCATTCCCAGCGGCACTCTGACCATGCGCAAGGTGACCGAAGTCGACGTGGTCAAAGACGCCGAGACCCGCAAGGTGCAGCTGGTGATGCTGACCGGCGTGGGTTTCACGCCAACCTTTTTCTGGGCGACGGTCGGTCCGCAGCCGCAGATGTTCGCCTTCATCGTTCCGGGCTATCTGCAGCTGATCGAAGCTGGTTGGCAGACCAACGGCGAAACGCTGGAAGCCCGCCAGAAGCTGGCCGAAGGCGAGGCGCTGAGCGAGCTGCAGCGGCGCTTGTCGCATCCGCTGCGCGGCACGACTCTGATCCGCAATGCCCGTGTGTTCGACAGCGAAAATGCGACGCTGGGCGAGGCGTCCGATCTGCTGATCGCCAACGGCCGTATTGTCGGGGTGTCCGCTAGTGGCCAAGGCCGCGCCAGCGCCGATCGGGTCATCGATGCGGGCGGGCGCGTGTTGCTGCCGGGCCTGTTCGACATGCATGGCCATATCGATGCATGGCAGGGTGGTTTGCATCTGGCCGCCGGCGTGACCACTGTCCGCGACATGGGCAACGACAACGCGACCCTGCAGCAGCTGATGGCCGACGAGCGCGCTGGTCGCAGGCTGTCGCCCAGCATCGTTGCCGCCGGCTTCCTGGAGGGCGAAAGCCCGATGTCGGCGCGGAATGGATTTGTGGTCAGCGATCTGGCGGGCGCCAAGACGGCGGTGGACTGGTACGCCAAGCGTGGCTATCCGCAGATCAAGATCTACAATTCCTTTCCGAAAGAAATTCTCCGCGACACCATCGCTTACGCGCACAGCCGCGACATGCGCGTGAGCGGACATATCCCGGTGTTCCTGCGCGCGCAGGATGCACTGGACGCCGGCTACGACGAGATCCAGCACATCAATCAGGTGCTGCTGAATTTTCTGGTCGACGACAAAACCGACACCCGCACGCTGGAGCGCTTCTATCTCCCGGCGAAGCGCGCCGCCGACATGAATTTCGATGCCAAACCGGTGCAGGATTTCATCGCCCGTCTGTCGCGCGACCAGATCGCGATCGATCCAACGCTGTCCGCTTTCGATTTCATCCGTCAGCGCCCGGGTGAGATGTCGCAGATTTTCGCGGCGGTCGCCGAGCATATGCCGCCGGACGTGCAGCGCGGTTTGAAGACCGCCGAGTTCGACATTCCCGACGACGCCACCGCTGCGCGCTACAACAAGTCTTACGACAAGATGGTCGACTTCGTCGGCCGCATGTATCGGGCCGGCGTGCCTATCCTGGCAGGTACCGACGGTTTGGCAGGCTTCACCCTGCAGCACGAACTGGAGCTGTACGTGAAAGCTGGCATGACCCCGGCGCAGGCGCTGCAAGTCGCAACCTGGAACGGCGCCAAGTATTCGCGGGTGCTCGAAGACCGCGGTTCGATCGCGGTAGGCAAGCGCGCCGATATGATCCTGGTCGACGGCGACCCCACCAACAACATTTCCGATATCCGCAACATTGCGCTGGTGATCAAGAATGGCAGCGCCTACTACCCCGGCGATGTCTATGAAGCCTTGGGCATCAAGCCGTTCGCGCCGCCGCTGCGGATCGATCCGCCAGCGCCGCCGCCCGCCGCCGCACCTTAGCCTCACGCACGCGCAACCACGCATCGCAACCGTCAGGAGACGCCGACATGACCACCGCCTACGATTTTTCCGCCATCGATATCGATGGCCACGACAAAGCGCTTTCCGACTACAGCGGCAAGGTGCTGCTGGTGGTCAACGTGGCATCTAAATGCGGGTTCACGCCGCAGTACACGGGCCTACAGTCGCTGTGGGAGCAGTATCGCGATCGCGGCCTCGTGGTGCTCGGCTTTCCGTGCGACCAGTTCGGCCATCAGGAACCCGGCGACGAGTCCGAGATCAAGAATTTCTGCACGCTCACCTACGACGTCGGCTTTCCGATGTTCGCGAAAGTCGACGTCAACGGCGGCAAGACCCATCCGCTGTGGAAATGGCTGAAAGACGAGAAGGGCGGGTTGCTGGGCATCGGCGCGATCAAATGGAATTTCAGTAAATTCCTGGTCGGACGCGATGGCAAAGTCCTCAAGCGCTACGCGCCGACCGACACCCCGGAATCGATAGTCAAAGATATCGAAGCCGCACTGGGCTGAGTCAGGCGGACAAAGAGGATGCACGGATGGCGCCAGAATACGATTCGCAGACACCCGCTTTCCAGCTGACGTTCACGACTGAAAGCAGCGGGCTGGTGGCGAATATCACCGGCTCGATCGAGAACATCGATGCGTTGATTGCGATGTTCATGAGGATCGGTGCTGAGCTTCAGCGCACCGGTCTGCGCCGGCTGCTGGTGCTCGATCACAGCTTTGGCGTGGTCCCGCCGGAGGAGCAGCTGTACAAGCTGTTTATTTCGGTGGGTGGACTGGGATTGGCCGATGTACGTGTCGCCTATGTCGACGCCCGCGGCACCGCGATCAGCCGAATGGAGGTGGGCGAGATCATAGGACGCGAACACGGTTATGAGTGCCGCGTGTTCGACAACGAAGCGCGCGCACGGATCTGGCTGCATTACGGCGAATAAATACAAACTGTAGAGGGGCTTCAGCCCGCTGCCCTTTAAACACACCAACGGGCTGAAGCCCGCTCTACCGGGGCGGACCGTGTTTCGCGTCGGCCTGTCGCAGCACTTCGCCTATCGCGGGGCTCCACACATTCCACGTATGGCCGCCCTGGCGCACCAGCACCTGATCCTGTCGCAGTGCTTGGACCAGCATCGGCATCGTCGCGCGCAGCCGGTCGCGATCGCCATAGGCCAACCACACTCGCCGCGCTTCGTCGGGGTTGCGCGACAAACGCTGGATGTGACGCCACAGCTCATGCTGCCAGTTATCGGGATTCATGGTCTGTGGCGGGCCTGCATCCCATTGCGCCAGGCCGCCGGCATCGCTGATCTGGCCCAGCAATTCGGCATCGCCCAGATAAGGCGCCAGCAGCACCAGTCCGTCCATCTCACCGGGATGCAGCTGGTCGTACATCAGCACGCCCATGCCGCCCATCGAAGCCCCGGCTAACCAGACTTCGCGGTAGCCGCCGCGTTCGCGCACCGGTGCGATCACCTCGGTATGCAGGCGTTCGGCCACGCGGCCCTGCATGTAATAGCCCAGGGTGACTTCGGCCAGCAGCACATCGGCGTCCGGCCACGTGGTCTGGATCGCTTCGGGCATGCCGCTGCTGCGCAGCGCATCCAGGTCGTCGGCGCGCCCCGGCAACACTACCAACAGACGCTGCGCTGGCTGACGCGCGGGGATCAACAGCGTCGGTATCGCCTTGCCAGAATCGCTGGTGGGCAGGCAGCCGGCGAGGGTCAATAACAGGGCCAGTGCAGCGGCGACGAGCGATGCGCGCATGACATTCTCCGCAAAAGGTTCATAGATAGCGTCAGCTACGAGCATATCCAGCCGATGGAGGCAGTACCGGCACCTGCGCTCACTTGTCTACGAACGCGCGCTCGAAGACGTAGTCCCCGGCTACGCCGATTCGCGGTGAAGCGCTGAAGCCGTGGCTGTCCAGAATTCGCCGGAAGTCGGCCAGCATCTGCGGGCTGCCGCAGATCATTGCGCGGTCGTGCTTCGCATCCAGCGGTTCGATGCCGAGATCGGCGGACACGCGCCCGCTGTCCAGCAGATCGGTGATGCGGCCGCGCTGCAGACGGCCGTGCCAATAAAAGTCCTCGCGGCTCACTGCCGGGGAGTACAGCAGTTTGGCGCTGATCTCGCCGCCCAGAAATTCGTGACGCGGCAGCTCATTCACGATGTAGTCGCGGTAGGCCAAATCCTGTTCGCTGCGCACGCCGTGGCAGAGGATCACCTGTTCGAAACGCTCATAGGTTGCCGGATCTTTGACCACGCTCATCCACGGCGCGAAGCCGGTGCCGGTCGCCAGCAGATACAGATTGCGACCCGGGTGCAGGTCGGAAATCAGCAGCGTGCCGGTGGGTTTGCGCCCGATCAGAATCGTATCGCCGGGTTTGATGTGCTGCAGCCGTGAGGTGAGCGGCCCGTTCTGGACCTTGATGCTGAAGAATTCGAGCTGCTCTTCCCAGTTGGCGCTGGCGATGGAATACGCACGCATCAGCGGCTTGCTGGAGCCGTCTGGCTGCGGTGCATCCAAGCCGATCATCACGAACTGGCCATTGTCAAAGCGGAAACCGTCGTCGCGGGTGGTGGTGAAGCTGAAGTAATCGTCGGTCCAATGACGGATGTCCAGCACGGTTTCGGTGCCGTAGGGGGAGGCCATGAGCAGGGTTGCAGCAAGGAATGTGGCTTTCATTTTAACCGACCACCCCGATGCTGATCCGGTCAAGGCAAGATCCAAGCCGGTTCAGCGCCCGGGGCATGTCGCCCCGTGCTTGCTAACATTATCGCTTTCCAGCCACCGCGAACGCCGTGACCACTTCTTCGATGCCCTTCGTGATGCCCACCGACCGCCGCCCGGTCTCGATCAGACAGGAAGACCTGATCCAGTCCATTGCCGACGGTCTGCAGTACATCAGCTACTACCATCCGGTCGATTACATCAAAAACCTCGCGGCGGCCTACGAACGCGAGGAGTCCGTGGCGGCCAAAGATGCGATCGCGCAGATTCTGATCAACTCGCGGATGTGCGCCGAGGGCCATCGTCCGATCTGTCAGGACACTGGAATCGTCACGGTCTTTCTTGAGATCGGCATGGACGTGCGTTGGGACGACGCGACCATGGGCGTTGAAGAGATGGTGCATGAAGGCGTGCGGCGCGCGTATCAGCATCCGGACAACACGCTGCGCGCATCGGTGCTGGCCGACCCGGCCGGCAAACGCATCAACACCAAAGACAACACGCCCGGCGTGGTCAACGTGAAGGTTGTGCCCGGCAATACGGTCGACGTAATTGTCGCTGCGAAGGGCGGCGGCTCGGAAGCGAAGTCGAAGTTCGCAATGCTCAATCCGTCCGACTCCATCGTCGATTGGGTGCTGAAGACGGTGCCGACGATGGGCGCCGGCTGGTGCCCGCCGGGCATGCTGGGGATCGGCATCGGCGGCACCGCCGAAAAAGCGATGCTGCTGGCGAAAGAAGCGCTGATGGAGCCGATCGATATCACCCAGCTGCATGCGCGCGGCGCCAGCAATCGCGCCGAAGAACTGCGGCTTGAACTCTACGAGAAGGTCAACGCGCTGGGGATCGGCGCGCAGGGTCTGGGCGGACTCACCACAGTGCTCGACGTCAAGGTCAAGGATTATCCGACCCACGCCGCCAATCTGCCGGTCGCGCTGATTCCGAACTGCGCCGCCACGCGTCACGCGCACTTCACTCTGGACGGCAGCGGGCCGGTAATGCTGGACCCACCGTCGCTGGCCGATTGGCCGGAGCTGACCTATGACGCCAGCAAAGGTCGTCGAGTGAATCTGGATACGGTCACGCCTGAAGACGTGGTCAGCTGGAAGCCGGGTGAGGTGCTGCTGCTCAATGGCAAACTGTTGACCGGCCGCGACGCCGCGCATAAGCGCATGGTCGACATGCTCAATAAAGGCGAACCGCTACCGGTCGATTTCAAGGGCCGCTTCATTTATTACGTCGGTCCGGTCGATCCGGTGCGCGACGAAGTGGTCGGCCCCGCCGGCCCCACCACCGCCACGCGGATGGACAAATTCACCGAGCAGGTGCTGGCGCAGACCGGGCTGCTGGGCATGGTCGGCAAAGCCGAACGCGGTCCTGCGGGTATCGATGCGATCAAGAAACATCAATCGGTCTATCTGATGGCCGTCGGCGGCGCCGCGTATCTGGTGTCCAAGGCCATTAAAGCTTCGCGCGTGGTCGGTTTCGCCGACCTCGGCATGGAAGCAATCTACGAATTCACCGTCGAAGATATGCCGGTCACTGTCGCGGTCGATTCCACCGGCGAATCGGTGCACAAGACCGGCCCGCGCGAATGGCAGGCGAGGATCGGAAAAATACCGGTGGTGGTGGCATAGCGCAGGGTTCAGCCCCTTGCGACGTTAAATGCCGCGGAAATAGACATCTACGTAATCGGTCACAGGGTCGCAGGGATTGTCCATCTCCTGCATCCGCCAGTATTTTCTGGTGCCTTTGGTTTTGAAGGTGAACGTCCCGCTGCGTTTGCACGCGACGCCATCGGCGATGTAGCTGACCCTGGTCGTGATGTTGCCGGTGAATACGAAGCCGTCTTTAGTGATGGATATGATGTTTCCGGTGATTTTGAGGTAATCGTCGATATTTTCGCCCCGGCCGGACTGCTCGCCCAAGACCGACAGCGTGTCGCCCCGGTCTTCGATGACAAGCTTTCCCGAGCGCTCGAGGTCGTTCCAGCCGAGCCACTGCAGCGTGAGCCTGTGTTCGCCGACCAGTCGCGCTCGCGCAGCGGCGTCCAGCCCGGTCTTTGAAGTCGCGGCGGATGCCAGCGCACAGAAAGCAGACAACAGGGTGCCGAGCGCGAAGCGTGCGGTGAGAGGCATGGTTAAGTCGTCCTGTGATAACGCGCTGTGTTTTGCGGATGCCGGATGCACGGCCTTGCGATCAGCGAGAGCCTGATTCCGGCTGTAGCAAATTCTGCCCGGTCACATTCGCACGCGCCGCCGCCACCTGCACATCGATGTCGCGATTGACCGAAATGTCTACACCGTTCTCGGGTTCGCCGATCGCCTCGATTTCCCGCGCATCCTCCTGCCGTGAGGTGACGATGTGATAGAGCGTGCGCGGCGCCTCGATGCCGGCTTCGGCGAAAGCTGATTTCACGCGGCGGATCGCTTCGCTGCGCACTTTGCCCAGATCGGTTTCGCGTTGATCGACCCAGCCGAAAAAACGCAGCTGGATGCCGGCGGCGCCGAATTCGACCACAGTCCACGATGGTACCGGGTCGTCCAGCACGCCTTCGATTTCCGCAATCGCAGCCATCGCCTGCGCCTGCGATGCGCGGATCGACTGGCTGCCGTCGATCAACATCGTGAAATCGAAACGCCGCTTGGGATTCTTGCTGTAGTTCAGTACCACCGACTTGAACACCAGACTGTTGGGCAGCTGCAGATGGTTTCCATCCATGGTCATCAGCACCGTGGCGCGCGAATTGACCGAGATCACTTTGCCTTCGCGGTTTTCGATCACCACGTGCTCGCCCGGTTCGAACGGCCGACGCACGCTGAGCAGAACGCCGGCGATGTAGTTCTCCGCAATGTCGCGGAACGCGAAGCCCAGCACCAGACCGACGACGCCGGCGGAACCCAGCACGGCCCCGACCACCGAGGTCAGGCCGATCAGATCCAGCGCGATGAGCACAGCGACCAGCATGATCGCAGTGCGGATGATCGTCCGCACCAGACTGCTCATGTATGGATTTTGCGAACGGATCTTGATCAGATGCAGGCGGTTGCCGACGAAACGCGAGATCCAGCTTGCGATCAGCAGCACTAGCACCGCCAGGATCAGCTGCGGCACGCGTTCGAGCAGCCGCGCCAATGCGTCGTTGGCGCTGCCCACCATGGCGTCGAAGCAGTCGTTCATATGACTGGCGTTGCAGCGGCCGTGTACGGGCGCGGCAATATCCGCGGATGACTGTGCGCCTGCTGACGCGGTGGGCAGGAACACGCCCGCTTTGGCGACCTTGGCGGTCTGGCCTGCCTGCCCCAGAGCGGGTACAGCGATGAACAGCCAGATTAGACTGCCCAGTGCAATCGCGATCATGCGCTGCGTAAGAAAAAACGGCGTCGTCATGCGTTCAGAAATACCAGGCGAAGAAGAACAGGCCAAGCATGGCAAAAGCCAGAGCGAGTTTCGACACCACGCCCAACAGAATGCCCAACCAGGTACCCAGACCGACTTTCGCGGCGTGGCCGACATCGGTGCGCTCAAGCTTGCGCCGATTCAGCAGTTCGCCGAGCACTGCGCCGATGAAGGGTGCGATGAATACGCCGATGATGCCGAAGAACAGTCCGACGATGGTGCCCAGCATCGCGCCGACAAGGGCCAGCCGACTGGCGCCGACCCGCTTGGCGCCCATCGCAGTGGCGACGATATCGATCAACAGTGACAGCAGCGTCAGCACGCCCAGGATCACCAGCGTCCACACGCCGATACGCTCGAAGCCGTCGACCCAAGCGGCAAGCAACATACCGCCGAATACCAGCGGCAGCCCGGGCAACGCCGGCAGAATCACACCGAGTAAGCCGATGACCATCAGGGCGCCAGCGAGAATATAAAGCAGGACTTGCTGATCCATTGGGAATTTCACCGTGTGGACAAATAGACGTGAACACCATGATGGCATGCCCATGGATGAGCTGTTTGCCGAGTACCTGAACGGAGACGACCCGCCGAAGCGGGTCGTCGGGACATGCATGACAGACGGCAGCGATCAGTTCTGTACCGGCGTGTTCTCGGAAAAATATTCGTGGCTGTCCGCATTGTCCAAGGCTTGGGTCGGATTGGTGTTGGCCAGATTGCTTGCGGCACTCTGACCATAGGCCCAGTCATCGGTATCGGTCACCACCGTAAAGTGGCTCATCTCGTGAATCAGCGTACCGGCTTTGGAGTCGGTGCCGACCAGGGGGGCGCTCCAATAAGCGTTGCACACGAAGATTTCGTAATGCTGGCTCTTGAACACGTAAGCGTAATAGTTTTCGGTGCAGCCGCAGTTGATTTTCACCTGCCCACCAGTCTGGTCCATCGCGGTGTCGATGGCAGTGAAGTGCTGCTGCGCGGTGGCGTAACGCGTGCTGAGGTAGGCCCCGAACCAAGTGGTGTAGCGCGCGCCAGTCGTATTGCTGTTGAGATAGCCCTTGGCGTTCTCGGTATAGCTGCGTGCGGTCAGGACCGCCTGGTCGTTGAGTTGGATCTGATTTGCGGTGCAGCCGACATAGGTGACGCCCAGTACATCGGACAGTACCGGATTACTGGGGAGCACCGGCCGGATGCGGCCGCCGCTGGGAAGCGTAGCCGGCTGGTCCAGGCTCATCTGGATCGGTGCAGCCTGTGCGACCATCGGCAGGCCGTTGTTCTGGTTGAGACGGACGCCGCCTGACAGCGATGCGTATTGCAGCGCCGCCGAATAAGTGACGGTGTATTGACCAGCCTTCGAGAGGTCGTAAGCGCTGCCCAGCGCGACGATATTGCGGTAGCTGCGGCCCGGACGCAGGACCGCGAAATCATCGGCGGTGGGGACGCCGCGTTTGACCATCGCGCCTTCGAAGCCGACTTCCTGGCCGTCGCGGGTGATGCGGAATAGATTCGAACGCTCCACTTCCGACGGCAGCTGCCATTTCGGAAGCCGGACCGTTTTGCGACCGGTATTGGTGATGGTGACTTCCACCTTGTCCGCTCCCACCGAGATCACGCTGACGCGCAGCGGGTTGAATGGCTTGATCGGCGGCGCGGCAGTGGCGACGGTGAGTGCGCCGACAGCGATCGCGGTCAGCGCAAGGCTGGTGCCGACGGTGTGCGAAAGTTTGAGGGTCATCTTGGCGTTCCCTGTGCGAACGGAGGCTCGCTGGTCGGGACCCATCATATCGATGCCGGCGGGGCTAGTACACGGCCCGGACCGTTCAGGAATGGCAACGTTCTTTGCATGTCAGTAAGAAGAACGGCCCGCCGAAGCGGGCCGTTCCCAGGTAACCCGAAGCCGGTCGATCAGTTCTGCGCAGGGGTGTTTTCGGCGAAGTACTCGTGGCTATCGGCATTGTTCAACGCTTGGGTGGGATTGCTGATGGCCAG
>JAYVSK010000360.1:0-5450 GCA_043775395.1 Lysobacter sp.
CCATCGGCCGTCGGCACCCACGGTGAGTTCCTGGATGCTGGCCGTGGGCTCGGACACCCGTTTGACCGGGCCGGTGGCGCATCCGGCCAACGCCAACAGGCACAGCGTCAGGGTTGCCGTGACCGCCGCATTCAACCGCATCACCCACTGCTGCCGCATCGCGCGCTCCAAAGATATTCGAGGCCGCAATACTAGCGCGAGACCATACCCGTCCGTACGTCCGAAGATATCGCGGGCGGTCATCGGGTCATCGGAGGTTGCGCTGCCGGGGTCAACGTAACGGTGCGCTGACGATCAGGGTGTCGAGTCGGTAGCCCATGGCAGTAGCCCGGGCCTTGAGCGCTTCCAGCTGCGCCCGAGGCATATCAGGGTTCCGCGACAGGATCCACAGGTATTCGCGTCCGGGCTCACCGACGATAGCCCACTGATAGTCCGGATCGAGCGCGATCACCCAATAATCGGCCCACGTCAGCGGCAGCCACGACAGCCAGTCGGGTGCGAACCGCACCTCAAGCTTCCCGGCGTGATCGGCGTCGCGGCGCGCTACACCATCGACCACGTCGATCTCGCCATCGTCGTTGCGGCAGCTGTTGCGCACCCCGACCAGACCATCGTCGCGAAGGGTGTATTGGGCCGTCACATCGCCCACGCACTTGCGCTGGAAAAACATCGGCAGACGGGCTATTTCATGCCATTGTCCGGCATAGCGGGTGATATCGAGCGTCTCGACCGATGTCACTTCGGCGGCCGTGGCGGGCAGTGCCAGCACGGCGGATAACAACAATACAAACCGATGCATGCGACCCCCTGTCATACGCAACCCAGATGCGGGTCGATGAATCATAGGCTGCGGACCTTAAAAACCCGTTGCGGGCCATGAAGGAAAACCGCATCCACTGGCCCCGCGTTCCTTCTCCCCGTGCCCCGCACGGGGAGAAGGTGGCCGCAGGCCGGATGAGGGGAGCTCTTCTGGAAGCATCGCGCCAGCCCGGCCCCTCACCCGTCGCTTCGTGCCACCTTCACCCCTCAGGTGTAAAGAGAAGGGAAATTAGATCTGTTGTTACCCAGCCTGCAGGATCTGACAGGTCGTGCATTGGGCCTGTCGCTCGCACTCTGCCGACCGGGCGGCTCGGAATCAGTTCCCTGTTCGTTACTATGCGGGCTGAAATAACATCTGCAGCACAGACCAGTGGCTGCACGTCAGGGGATATGGATGGACCAAGCAACACACAACAAAATCGTTTCGTTGATCTGGGGCATCGCGGACGATGTTCTGCGCGATCTCTTCAAGCGCGGTAAATACCCCGATGTCATCCTGCCGATGTGCGTCATCCGGCGCATGGATTCCGTACTGGAACCCACCAAGCAGGCGGTGCTCGACGCCAAGAAGATGCTGGACAAGGCGCGCATCACCGAGCAGCAGGCGACGCTCAAAGACGCTGCCGGCCAATCGTTCTACAACACATCCAAGTTCACCCTGCGCGACCTCACGTCCCGAGGCAACCAGCAGCGGTTGCTCGCCGATTTCGAGGACTACCTCAACGGTTTTTCGCCCAACGTGCAGGACATCCTGGAAAACTTCAAATTTCGAAACCAGCTGACCACGCTGTCTCGCTCCGATTCACTTGCGACGCTGATCAATAAATTCCTTGATCCGGAGCTCGATCTGTCGCCCGCCGGCATCGACAACCATGCGATGGGCACCGTCTTCGAGGAACTGGTACGCAAATTCAACGAAGACAACAATGAAGAAGCCGGCGAGCATTGGACGCCGCGCGATGCCGTGCGCCTGATGGCCAATCTTGTTTTTCTGCCGATCGAGAAAGACATCAAGAGCGGCACCTATTTGCTGTACGACTGCGCGTGCGGCACCGGCGGCATGCTCACGGTGGCCGAAGAGACGCTGACCGCTATCGCCAAGAAACGGAAGCAGAAGGTCAAGGCACTGCTCTACGGGCAGGAGATCAACCCCGAAACCTATGCAGTTTGCAAAGCCGACATGCTGCTGAAGGGCGAGGGCGACGCCGAGCACATTATTGGCGGGGCCGAATGGTCTACGCTCGCCAACGACGCTTTCCCGGCGCGCGAATTTGACTTCATGCTCGCCAATCCGCCCTACGGCAAAAGCTGGAAGAAAGATCTCGAATTCCTTGGCGGCAAAGACGGCATGCGTGATCCGCGCTTCAAAGTCATGCATCAAGGTGAAAAACTGTCGCTCGTCACCCGTTCCAGCGATGGTCAGATGTTGTTCCTCGCTAACATGGCGTCGAAGATGAACCACAAGTCCGCACTCGGCAGCCGCATCGCTGAAGTGCATAACGGCAGCTCGCTGTTCACCGGCGACGCCGGGCAGGGCGAAAGCAATATCCGTCGTTGGTTGATCGAGAGCGATTACGTTGAGGCCATCGTCGCACTGCCGCTCAATCTGTTCTACAACACCGGCATCGCCACCTACATCTGGGTGTTGACCAACCGCAAGCCCGCGCATCGCCTGGGCAAACTGCAGTTGATCGACGCCAGCCAGTGGTACAAGCCACTGCGCAAAAACCTGGGCAAGAAAAACTGCGAACTCGCCGCCGACGACATCGACCGCGTCAACCGCACCTTTCTAGATTTCGAGGAAACGCCCGAATCGAAGATTTTCGACAACCGCGCCTTCGGATATTGGAAGGTGGTGGTGGAACGCCCGCTGCGGCTGCATAGCCGCATTACCGCGCGCGCGATCGACTCCCTGCGCTTCAATGCCGGCGATGAGGATATCCGCAGTGCGCTGTATGACGCATTTGGCGATGCCCTGTTTGTGAAGTTTGCGAAGATCGCACCGAAAATCGAAGCCCGTCTCGACGACTGGGGCAGTGACGACGACAGCGGCGATGAAGAAGACGCAAGCCCGAAGAAAGGCCTGCCCGAGAAGAAAAAGAAGAAACTGCTCGACCCGAAAACATGGGAGCGCGATGCCAGGCTGGTCGCAGCTGCCGAAGCCTTGCGCGCTGCCTTGGGCGACGGCCTGTATGAAGACTACAACCACTTCCGCGAACTCGCCGACGCCGCGCTGAAAGACCAGAACATCAAATTACCGGCCGCCGATCTCAAGGCTGTGCTGAAAGCCGTCAGCTTTCGCGTGGAGACCGCGCCGCCGGTCATCGCCAAAATCCACAAGCCGGGCAAGGCCAAGGCTGACCCGCTGCGCGGCCTGTTCGCAGTCAAGGTGGGTGGCAAATCAGTGGTAGTGGAATACGAACCCGACGCCGATCTGCGCGATACCGAACAGGTGCCGTTGCTGGAACCCGGCGGCATCGACGCCTTCATCCGCCGCGAAGTGTTGCCGTACACCGACGATGCCTGGATCAAGGAAGACGCCACCAAGATCGGCTATGAAGTCAGCTTCACCCGCCACTTTTACAAGCCCAAACCGCTGCGTACGCTGGAGGAGATCGCCGCCGATATCCTCGCGATCGAGAAGGAAGCTGAAGGCCTGTTGGATGGCCTGTTGAAAGGAAGCAAGTCATGAAAGCCACGGAAGCGAAGTTGTTGAGTTTTCTGCAGAAATCCCCGCAGTTCATCATTCCCATCTACCAGCGCACGTATTCGTGGACACAGAAACAGTGCCGACAGCTGTGGGATGACGTGCTGCGCGCCGGTTCCAGCAACGACATCGCCGTGCACTTCATCGGCTCGATTGTCTATGTCGAACAGGGCCTGTCGCTGGTCACGCATCAAGCGCCTTTATTGGTGATCGACGGCCAGCAAAGGCTTACCTCGTTGGTCTTGCTGATCGAAGCACTGGCGCGCGCGCTGGGCGATGACGAACCGGTCGATGGGTTTTCCGCAATCAAGCTGCGCGAGTACTACCTCACCAACAGACTCGAAAAAGAAGACCGCTATTTCAAACTGCTGCTGTCGCAGACCGACAACGCCTCGCTGAAAGCCATTATCAAACAGATCGAAGCGCCGAAAGAGCCGTCGCTGCGCGTGCAGGAGAACTTCGCGCTGTTCAACACCCTGGTGAAAGAACACAAAGGCAATCTGGCCGCCGTCTGTCGGGGGATGTCCAAGCTGGTGGTGGTGGATGTTGCGCTGAGCCGCGACCAAGACAACCCGCAGCTGATCTTCGAAAGCATGAACTCCACCGGCAAGGAACTCAGTCAGGCCGATCTGATCCGTAATTTCGTGTTGATGGGCCTGCAGCCTGCGCTGCAGACCCGGCTGTACGAAGATTACTGGCGGCCGATGGAGCAGGAGTTCGGCCAGTTGGCCTACGGCGACTGGTTCGACAGTTTCATGCGCCATTACCTGATCGTGCGTACCGGCGACATCCCGCGCGAAAGCGATGTGTATGAAGCCTTCAAGGACTATGCACGCAGCAAACCGGTGAGCGACGACGGCACCGAGGCGCTGGTCAAGGAAATCCGCGCCTTCGCCCGCTACTTCTGCGCGATGGCGCTGGGCAACGAACCGGACCCGTTGCTGAGCCGCGCTTTCCACGATCTGCGCGAGCTGAAGGTCGATGTGGCTTATCCCTTCCTGCTGGAGCTGTATCACGACTACGCCGCTGGCAGCTTGACCGCCGTGGACTTCGCCGCTGCCGTGCGTCTGGTCGAAGCCTACGTCTTCCGCCGCGCCATCTGCGCCATCCCCACCAACTCCATGAACAAGACCTTCGCCACCTTCGGCAAGGCCTTGAAGAAAAACCGCTACCTCGAAAGTATCCAAGCGCAGTTTTTGCTGCTGCCGTCGTACCGCCGCTTTCCGGACGACAGGGAGTTTCGCGTTGGTCTGCATGTCCGCGACCTCTACCACTTCCGCAGCCGTGTGTATTGGCTGCGCAGGTTGGAGAATCACGGCCGTAAGGAGCCTGTGCCAGTGGACGAATACACCATCGAGCACATCCTGCCGCAGAACGAGAAGCTGTCGGCAGCGTGGCAAGCGGCGTTGGGACCAGATTGGCAATCCGTGCGTGATACGTGTTTGCACACCCTGGGCAACCTCACGCTCACCGGCTACAACAGCGAATACAGCGACCGTCCTTTTGCCGATAAACGCGATATGGAAGGCGGCTTTCGCGATAGCCCGCTGCGGCTGAATGCCGGTCTTGGCCAATTGCAGACATGGGATGAAGCGGCCATCCAGCAGCGCGCCAAGCGGCTGTCCGATCAGGCGCTTGGCGTCTGGGCAGCCCCTGTCATAGACGATGCCACGCTGGATGCCTACCGCTCCGCAAAAACATCCGCGAATGGCGGCTACAGCCTCAACGATCATCCGTATCTGCAAGGCGGCACCATGCGCGCAGTTTTCGACGCACTCCGTAAAGAGGTGATGGCCTTGGACCCCTGTGTCAGCGAAGACATCCTCAAGCTCTACATCGCCTACAAGGCTGAGACCAACTTCGTCGATGTGGTGCCGCAGGCCAAGCGTCTGCGGCTCAGCCTGAACATGCCTTTCGCCGAGAT
>JAYVSK010000361.1:0-2536 GCA_043775395.1 Lysobacter sp.
GTTAGCGTCCATCCTTTGACTAGAGGAGGCGTGTGGATGATTCGGGCGAACGGCGTGCGTTGGGGGTTGGCGGTGCTGGCGGCAGCGATTGCCGTTGTCGGCTGGTCTTCCGCTGTGGGGCGCGAAGGACCTTCACGCGAACTGCTGCGAATGCACGACGATGCGGTGCTGGCTTTTATCGACAGCGAAGGATTCGGGCAGCGTCGACTGCCGGCCATGTCGGGGGTGTTGCGCACATCAGTGGAGGGCTCGCGTTGGCACATCGCCCATCTTGAAATGATCGGTGTGGCGAAGCACAGCCCGCCTCGG
This sequence comes from Lysobacter sp., assembly GCA_043775395.1. Taxonomy (GTDB): domain Bacteria; phylum Pseudomonadota; class Gammaproteobacteria; order Xanthomonadales; family Xanthomonadaceae; genus Lysobacter_I. Next base: position 310 of record JAYVSK010000361.1, read on the forward strand.
GTCTTTTCGAATGAAATGTCGATTTTCCATCAGCCCAACAAACAGGCGCCACCGCCGAGAGAAACGGGCCGTGCGATCAAGTCTTGGGAGCAACAGGCGCTGAGGAATCTTGATGCCGGACAGCGATTGATCGTTGAGAAGGATGGCGCAGGGCTGCGCGTAGTCGGCCCGATCCGCGCTGGCGACGAGTGTCTTGGCTGCCACAAAAACAAACGCGCCGGCGACATGCTGGGCGCGTTCGTTTATTCGCTGCAGCCATTGAAAATGCCGAAAACCACGAAATAAGATTGCCGAGACCACGTTTATTTCGGCTGGAATACCACCTTCGTGGTGACCTTGATCTCGTTCGGGATGACACCGATATCGGCCCAATCGCCACCGCCGACGCCGAAGTCCAGACGCTTGACCAACGCTGTGCCGGCCAATATGGGCTTAGCGCCTGCAGTCCATGTGAATGTCAGCGTCACCGGTTTGCTCACCCCGCGCAGGCTCAACGTGCCGTCAGCGGCGTATTTGTTTGCGCCGAGCGCCCGGAATTTCGTTGCGGTATAGCGCGCCTGCGGAAACTTTTTGCTGTTGAAGAACGACGCACCGCGCAATTCACCATCGTAGTCGGCGTTGCGGGTGGTAGCGGTGACCAGAGGGATGGTGACGTTGAGTTTTGCGCCCACCAGCTTTACGGGATCGAACGAGAAGGTGCTGACGAAGCCGGGAAACTGGCCGTTGAAAGCTTCGCCCTGATACTTCCCGGAAAAGCCGAGTGAAGAACCCGCTGTCTGGATATATTCGGCGGACATGGCGGGGCCTGGAAGGACGAGGCCTGTAGCGAGTAAAAACGATAATTTAAGCAGCATGATCCGAATCCTCTGATGTGGTGACGATTGCCGCATCGCCGGTGCGCAGCCAGCCTCGCGGCAGCATTCGCGCCAACGTGGCGTCGCGCGGGAACAGATGGTGATAGAACGCGGCGCCCGCATGCGCCACGACCAATAGCGCCAGTGCCCAGAACATGATTTCGTGCGCTTGTTCGGCCAGTTCGTGGAGGCCGTGATCCTTGTCGACGATGTGCGGCAGATTGATTAAACGAAACCACTGCAGCGGAAAGCCTGCCGCTGAGTTCAATACCCAGCCGCTGAGCGGTATTGCGAATAGAAGACCATACATCGTCCAGTGGGTTAGCGATGCGATACGCGCCTGCCAGCGTGGCGAGCCCGATACCGGGTGCGGCGTACCGGCGTAGACGCGCCACAGCAATCGCAGTGCGACCAGCGCGAGTACGGTGATGCCGATTGATTTGTGAAGCGCATAGGTGTTGATCTTGCCGGGACCGTTGGGCAGCTCGCCCATGGTGAGACCGAGATACGCCATCACCAGAATCAAACTAGCGATGGTCCAATGCAGCAGCTGGCTGATGCCGCCCCAACGCTCTGCAGTATTCTTCAAAGTCATGGTGTAAGTTCCATTGTGGTCGTGGGCGACGCTTCGCTATCGACGACGTCCGCGGGAGAAGAGTCATCGATCGGGGCATCGGTTGCGTCGGATGTGTCATCCGCCCGGCCTCGGGTGGCCTCGGCCTCGATTCGAATTTCGACAGCATCCCCGATCACACTGGGCCAAGCGTCGATCCCGAAATCTTTACGGCTGATCGTGGTCGTGGCCGAGAACCCGACCGTGCGCCGGAATGGCGGCAGCGGATGGCGTTTGGCGGCATTGAACTTCACATCAAGCGACACCTCACGCGAAACTCCGTGCAGGGTCAGCATGCCGTGAACCGTAGCGTGATCAGCCGCCAGGGGGTCGACCCGGGCCGATACAAATTCGGCGGTCGGATGGTCTCCGGCATCCAGCAGGTTGCCTGCCAATACCGCTTTGTTCCATGCGGCATCGCCCATGTCTATCCGATCGATAGGGACGCTGGCCCGCAATCCCGCATCAGCCCAATGGTCGGGGTCGAAGATCAGGCTGCCGGTCGTCCCAGAGACGGTGCCGATCGCTTTGGAGAACCCTGCATGGTCGATGGCGAACATCACCCGCGTATGCACGGGATCGAGACGGTAATGGGAAGTTTCGGCGGCCAGTGCGCCGCTACAGGACAGGCTGAGCGTAACCACGGCAGCCAGATGTAAATGAAATGCGGATGACATCTTGCGGACCTCGCGGCAGAATTACCCGATTCTAAGCGCATGACGCAGGATATGCCTGCACGCCAATGCAATGAAGCATTGCA
>JAYVSK010000362.1:0-6911 GCA_043775395.1 Lysobacter sp.
GCTTGCCGCGTTCGATCAGCTCGCGCGCCAGCAGACCGCCTTCCGACGCCCTGCCGGGATCGGCCTGCTCGAACGTCGCCCGCATGAAGTCGGCGACGGCGCGCGCGCGGTCGCGGTCGATGTCGGAACGCGCGCGCGCCGTTTGCGCCGCATCGCGCTCGGTGCGCAGCGCCACCGCTTGCCACAGCGTGACCGCGAGTGCGATCAGGACGCTGCATGCCGTAACCGCAGCGAAGGAAACGCCGACGCGGTTGCGGCGCACGAATTTACGCAGCCGGTACATCCGGTGGTTTCCGGAAATCGAAATCGGATGCCCCGACATGCACGCACGCAGGTCGCGCGCCAGATCGCCGACTTCGGCGTATCGCTCCGAAGCGTCCTTGCGCAGGCAATGGGCGACGATCGCATCCAGTTCGCCTTGCAGGTCGCGTGCCATGATCGGCAATCGCAATATGTCCGCGCCGGTGGCGGGCGATTCGCGCTCGCGCGCCAGTACTTCGCTCATCTGCGGCGGTACGGTGTCGAGAATCACACGCTGCAGTTCGATCGGATCGCGCTGCGGTCGCGCGAACGGCAGCGTGCCGCACAGCAATTGATGCAGCAGCGCGCCCAGCGCGTACACGTCTACCGCCACTGTGGCGCGTTCGCCGCGCAGCTGTTCGGGTGCGGCGGTCATCGGCGAAAAACATCGGTCCTGCACTGCGGTATGCGCGCTGTCGGCCATCGTCGCGAGCGATTTGGCGATGCCGAAATCGAGCAGTTTCACAGCGCTGCGCCCATCGCCATCCTGCTCGATCAGCACATTGCTGTCTTTCAGATCGCGGTGGATCACCAGATTGCGGTGCGCGTACTGCACCGCGTCGCACAGCTGCAGAAACAATTCGATGCGCTCGTGCAGTCCGCTGCCAATGCGGTCGCACCATGCGCACAGACTTTCGCCCGGCACATATTCCATCGCCAGCCACGGCGTACCATCGGCAAGTTCGCCGCCGTCAAGAATGCTGCAGATATTAGGATGGCGCAGCTGCGCCAGGATCCGGCGCTCCTGCGCGAAGCGCTCGCGGCTTGTCTCGTCGATCGCGAAGCGCGGCATGATCTTGATCGCGACCTGCTGCGCGAAATCGCTGCGGCGTTCGGCCAGATAGACCACCCCCATGCCGCCGCGGCCGATCTGCCGCACCAGTCGAAATGCGCCGATATCGCTGATGTTGCCGACCGGATCGCACAGCTGCGCGGCAACAACGCTGCGCGCGGTGTGCATGCCGTAAGCCTCGTCGATCGCCAGCAGACGCCGCAGCCGAGACGCCAGGGCCGCGTGGGTCGGATCCAGTTCGCGCAGTCGCTGCGCCTGCGCATCGGGTTCCAGTTCGCACAGCGCCTCGAACAGGCGCCCTTCATCGATCGTACTGTCCAGCATCGCGTGTCCGGGCATCGCATCTTCCGGCACTGCGCCGCCCGCAGGCGCGGTGCCGCCGCCGTCCCGCTCACGCATGCGCATCGGGCTTCGCATCGAAATAGTCGATCAACCAGGCGCGGGCATAGCGGTAGTGCCGGATTACCGTCGCGCGCGACAGCCCCATCGCATCCGCGATCTGTTCGTTGGTGAGGCCTGCGAAGAATTTCAACTCGACCACCTGCGCCGCTGCCTCGTGCTGGCCAGACAACAGCGTGAGCGCTGCGTCGACAGCGATCCAGTCAACAGTATCGTCCAGCGGCGCCGCCGCTTCGTTCTCGATCTTGTCCAACGGTTCGAACGGCAGGCCGCTGCCGCGTTTTTCGGCGCCGCGCCTGCGCAGGTAATCGACGACGATATTGCGTACGATCCGCGCCGCCAGCGCGTAGAAATGCTCGCGGTTGTTGAAACGACCCGGAAACTCGTGCATCAGCAAGATATAGGCGTCCTGCGCCAGATCCGATGCCTGCAGCGTCAGCCCGCTGCGTCCCTTGAGCTGGTATGCGGCCAGACGTTCCAATGTCGGCCACAGCGCCGCCGCCAGCGCTTCGAGTTCCGGTTTCTCCACCGATGCGCGTCGATTGATCAAATCGGTGAGATTCATTGACTTGCCCATGCGTGCCATCAGGAGGCGTATCGCGATGACCGGATCGACAACCATGCGGCCCGGAAACGGATCGGGCCTTGTATTGAGCGAACACTGCCTGCGGAGCGCCGGCCAAGTCCGTCCGACGTGGCCAGGGTCATGATATCGCGTCGGTCGGCACCGTTGACCGATGTCCCAACGCAGGACAGGGAGGTTATTTCGTGAGGTCGATCATCAGTACTGTCGATCCAGGCGCCGCACCGATGCGATCGATGCCTCGGTCACGTCGCCGTATGCCTCTGTGGCCCGATGGCATTTGCGTGACACCGGGGAACGCCGCTGTTTGCGTACAGTAACAGCGGCCTGAAGCGGCAAGCGTATCGCGCGGTCAGTTTGCGGGCTTTGCCGCAGGCGTGTCTTCGCGCAGCGGCGCCGACGATGCTGCGGCCGTCGGCGGTGGAGGTATGGATTTCAGCGTGTGGGTGGTGCCGAGCACTTCGATGGTTCCGCCCGCGCGCTGGAATGCGGCCAGATCGTCGGCGATTTTCTCGTGCGTCAGCGCGGTTCGGCGCTCTTCTTTTGGCTTACGGAAGAGGTCGCTGGTGCTGGATGCGGGCAATTGCGGTTTCAAAGCCATTCGGAAAAACCTCAGCCCACCAGGGCGATAGGAAGCGGATGATGCGCGCGTGCGGCTTCGGCGCGCACATCGCGGCAATAAGGCCCGGCCATCGCGAATTTGCGACAGATGGTCGGGCGCGTTTCGTAGATTCCGCAGTTCATCTGCGCATTGTTCAGCGCGACGCACCAACCATCGGCATCGCGGGCCATCACCGTGACGCCCTGCGCGTTGCGTTCGGTGAGATGCGCTGGAATCGCATCTTCTTCGAACAGCACCACAGTCAGGCGGCAGCACAGGGCATCGCAACGACTGCAGTGAACGTCTTTTTCTCGGACTACAGGGTTATTCACAACAGGGTTATTCATTGAAAGACGGGGCGCCGCCGCCGGTCGATCGTATGGAGGACGCTGTGATCAGTGCGGGCATGGCGGCTCCCGGTGAGCGTCGCCCCGGATCGAATGGGGTGCGGACGCGAGAAAGGGGGCGGAGCGGCCGGTTTGGAAACAGTGCAGGCCGGGGTATTGCCAAGCCTGACTATGATTCGGTGCGCAACGCGCGAATGCAGCGTTTCCGGTCATCCTACAGCATGTGCGGCAAACGCGCCGGAATTGCCTCATTCAGCATGTCGGACGACGTCTCCACGCCGAGACTGGATAAAAACCTGAAACCGACCACCCATCGGAAAATCAGCGTATTTTCGCGAAACATGGCCGGCCGCGACAGCATGCCTCGTGTCTGCAGATAAGCGCTGAAATTGCTTCACAACCCAGCATCGCCGATGCGCTGACCTGACGCGGGCCGGCAGCACTGCAGGGTTTGCGGAGCTACGGCCAAGCAGCTGTGCGGGCACGCGCAGAGGGCGATTCGTGTTGCTGCCGCGATGGTGTCTGCTCGCGGCAATCGTGGCCAAGAGCCTCGCCATGATGGGCGATGCTACAGCCGGTATGCCATTCCGCAGAGAAGGGAGCGTCTCATGAACAGATATCGCAAATCTCCATCCCGCTTTTTCATCATCGCCATGCTGATGGCGTTCGTGGCCGTCACTGGCATGCCGGTCAGCGCCGGCGATGCCACCTACGGAACGGTGACTGCGGTCAAAAGCGCGGGCACCGTGATGTTCAAACACGATTCTGGAACATACGACGTATTGGTCGCGGGCGTGGCCGCGCCCGCCAACAGAGCCGATGCCGACCAGTCGCGACGATGGGTTGCCGAGATGGCCGTCGGGCAGCGCGCGCAGTTCCGTCTGGACGGACGCAATGCACAGGGCGTGATGGTCGGGAAAATCTATCTGGACGATGGCAGCGGAAAAGTCATGGATCTGGGCGTCGAAATGGTGCGCGCGGGTCTTGCGATGCCGGCGCGCGAATATCGGGGCTATCGATACGGAGAAATGAGCGCTGCGATGGCCGAAGCGAAATCGAAAAAAGCCGGCGTCTGGAAAACCGCGCCGCCGCGATAACACGCCGCCCAATCCAACGATCAGCCCGTCTTCACCGTCCGGTTCCGAAAGTACAGGAGCTCCATCATGAAACGCTATCCGTTCAGCGCATTGATCTGCGCAGGGTTTGCGATGCTCGCGTTCTGCATGCCGGTGTCGGCGCAGATCAACGCGGGTCCCGATATCAATACTTCGCAAAAGGCAGGCGCGGACAGCGAATGTTCGATCGCCAAGAATCCGGCCAATCCGCTGCAGCTGTTCGCATCGTGCAACACCGCCAGCGCCGGTATGTTCGCGGCGCGCAGCGTCGACGGCGGCGACACCTGGGTCTATCCCGACGCCACCGACAAAACCATCGCCGATGGCGACGCCGGCCAAGGCGCCGCAGCCTGCTGCGACCCGACGCTGGCGTGGGACAGCTTCGGCAATCTCTACGTCACTTACCTCGCCAATCTGGTCAGCGGCTCTTCTCCCAGCGTCGAAACGCTGTTGAGCACCGATGGCGGGCAGACTTTCACCAATATCGGTAGTTTCACCGGTGGATCGATGGATCAGCCGACCATCGTCGCTCAGAACACCACTGCGGCCGGTGCGCCCGTCGCAGTGTGGATCGTCTGGAATCAAAGCGGGACGCTGCGCGCGCGCGGCGCCGCTGTCACCGGGCTTGGCGCAGTCGGCGCGTTCAACGCACTGCAGACCATTCCGGGAACCAACGGCTGCAGTTTTGGCGATATCGCCATTGCGGCGACGGGCGTGGTGGTGCAGACGTGCCAGACCAACACCGGTGCGAACACCGGCGCGGCGAATATTCTGGTCAATATCGACGCCGATGGTCTGGGTGCCGGCAATTTCGGCGCGGCCATCACCGCGACGGCGACCAACGTCAGCGGCTTTGATTTCATTCCGGCGCAGAATGCACGGTCGGTGGACGCCGAAGCGGGTCTTGCCTACGACCGCAATCCGGCCAGTCCGCGATTCGGTCGCCTGTATCTGGTCTATACCGATGAAGTGGTCGACGAAAGCAACGATACCGATATCCGGCTGCGTTTTTCCGATAACAACGGCAGCACATGGAGCGCGCCGATCCGCGTCAACGACGATCCCGCAGCACCGATCCGTAGCCAGTTCCTGCCGCGTATCGCCAGCAATCCGCTGACCGGCAATGTTGCGGTCTGCTGGCACGATGCCCGTAACTCTGCGACCAACACCGCGATGCGGGTGTTCTGTTCGGTGGCGACGCCAACCCCGGCGACGCCGGGCTTCATCGCCAATGTTGCGGTCAGCGATGCGGCATCCACCAGCAACGGCGCTGGCGTCGAGTTCGGCGACTACGCCGGCATGACCTACATCTCCGGCGGCGGGCCGCCGGGGGCTTCGCGCTTCCAGCATCCGATCTGGGGCGATACGTCCAACTCGACGGCGAACAATCCCAACACCACCACCAACTTCGACGCTTACACCAATTGGATGCGCGGCGGCGTGTCGACCAACGAAGGCGACCCCCATCTGCTCACCGTCGACGGCGTGGCTTACGACTTCCAGACTTCGGGCGAATTCGTCGCATTGAAGAGCGCCGACGGTTTCGAAGTGCAGACGCGGCAGACCGCGGTCGCGACCGATTTCTTTCCGGGCGCCAATGCGCACACCGGTCTGGCGACCTGCGTCAGCCTGAATACATCGGTCGCGGCGCGCATCGGCGGACATCGGGTGAGCTATCAGCCGATCAGCAACGTGACCACCGGCCAGCCGAGCCTCGAATTGCGCATCGACGGCGTCTCTACCGCGTTGACCGATACCGGCGTGACGTTGCCGGGCGCCGGCCGCGTCTCGCGCACAGCGGTCGGCGGGATGGAAATCGCGTACCGCAACGGCGCGATGGTAGTGATCACGCCCGGCTTCTGGTCTTCGCAGGGGTTGTGGTATCTCAATGTCGGCATCACCGGTTCGGATGCACTGGAAGGCATCATGGGCGCGATCGCACCGGGAAGCTGGCTGCCCGCGCTGTCCGACGGTTCCACGCTCGGGCCGAAGCCTGCATCGCTGGCGCAGCGCTACAGCGACCTCAACCGGAAATTCGCGGACTCGTGGCGCGTCACCGACAAGACCAGCCTGTTTGATTATGCAGCCGGGCAAACCACAGCTGATTTCACCCTGTCCAGCTGGCCGAAGGACGAGCCGCCCTGCGAAGTGCCCGAGATGAAGCCGGCAAAGCCCGCCGAGCTGCCGTTGGCGCAGCGGGTGTGCCGTGCGATCGTCGACAAGAACCGTCGCGAGAACTGCGTGTTCGATGTCGCCGTGACCGGTGAGCAAGGCTTCGCGAACACCTACCGGATGACCGAGCAGCTCGAGCGCAACGGCACCACGACCACGCTGGTGCCGGACTGGCGCAGCCAGAACACACCGGCGGCATTTGTTGCCACCGTCAGGAAGCGCATGGTCAACCCCAAAGGCGCGCTCGCTGGATACGTGGTGTTCCACGTCAACGGCAAACCGGCAGGCGAACCGGTCGCGATCGACAGGGCAGGACGTGCGCGCTACCCGGGCGCCGATTTCGATCCGGATCAATATCGCATCCAGGCCGAATTCAGGCCGGCCGCAGGCAATGCATATCTCGCCAGCGTCAGCGATGAGTTGGGCTATCCCGACAGAAGCGACCCGCTCATGCAGTACACCAAGCCAAAGTGAACGTTCAGCGTTATGTTTTTAAAGCCACACGAAAAATGCCCTGATGCATTTGCTCACCGGATACATCAAGGAAGACATGTCCGGTGCTTTATTTTCGTTCATCGCGCCAATGTTGCCGGGATGCTTG
>JAYVSK010000363.1:0-13181 GCA_043775395.1 Lysobacter sp.
GGGAAAGTCGGCCAGTTGGAAAAACGCGGCAGATTGGCCCGTACTTCCGGATCTTCCAGCACGTTGACGGTGTGGTAGTTGCCGGCGCCGGCGGCTTTCAGCGCCTGCGAGGTACGGCTGGAGAAACCACACATCGGGAACTGCGGCGTGCCTTTCATGAACAATACGATCGGATGGGTTTGGATCTCGGACTGGATGCGTTCCAACACCGGCATGGGAATCTCCTGCGTAATGGGGCCGACAGCGCTAGGGCCGCTGCGGCCAAGGTGGGGTTAGAATCGTATTCAAGGCTGGCATTGTAATGCTTCGCACGCCTGCAGGCCTGTCCGCCCGCCCGCGCATCTTCCCTCACACATCCAAGGAATTCCCACCATGGCCATCGAGCTGCCCGCCCTGCCCTACGACCGCACCGCACTGCAACCGCACATCTCCGCGGAAACCATCGATTTCCATTACGGCAAACACCACCAGACCTATGTCACCAATCTCAACAACATGATTCCCGGCACCGAGTTTGCGGACATGCCGCTTGAGGAAATCGTGCGCAAATCGCAGGGCGGCATCTTCAACAATGCCGCACAGATCTGGAACCATACGTTCTACTGGAACTGCCTCAAGCCGGCATCGGGCTCAAACCCGGGCGGCGGCGAGCCCACCGGCACACTGGCCGAAGCCATCAACAAGGCATTCGGCGACTTCGCGAAGTTCAAGGAAGAATTCACCAAGACCACCGTCGGCACTTTCGGTTCGGGCTGGGGCTGGCTGGTGCAGCGTCCGGACGGGGCGCTCGCGCTGGTCAGCACGTCTAATGCTGCCACACCGCTGACCGGCGATGACACCCCGCTGCTGACCTGCGATGTGTGGGAGCACGCGTATTACGTCGATTACCGCAACGCACGTCCGAAGTATGTGGAAGCGTTCTGGAATCTGGTCAACTGGGATTTCGTTTCCTCCCAGATGAAGTGACTGTGGCGAACAAAAATCGCTGTTGTCCCGGACCGGCGGTGAGAAATCTTTTTTATTGTCGAAGCGATAACAGATGTCTCACCGCGTTAAACGACAGCAATCAACGGCCGGGGAAACCCGGCTGTTTTTTGTCTGCACCGCAGTGCGCACATAGCAGCAATCCGACTGTGCGATGAACATGGCAGCCCGCAACGTCAACGACTCCACCCCTTCATGCATTACCCGATGGTCTTCCACGCACTGGAGCCACCGATGACACCGTACCGATCACTGCTGCGCGCTTTCGCACTGAGTTTCGCTTTGACCGCAGCCGGCACCGCCTGCGCACATCCTTACGACCGCGGTAACAACCCGCCTGGCCCCGCTGGCGGCCCTGGCACCCATTGGGAAAATCCACCGGGCTGGCGCGGCGGCCCAGGCGCCTCACTAAATGATCGCTACTACCGTCACCACAAAACGCGCTACAGATTCACCGTTGTCGACGGCGGCTATTACTTCAACTCGAATTTCGGCTACTGGCATCCGCGCTACGGCTGGTGGAATCAGAGCAGTCGCTGCTGGCGCGACAGCGACAACAATCCGCCCGGACCCGCAGGCGGACGCGGTACCAACTGGGAAAATCCGCCGGGACGCAAGGGCGGGCCCGGCGCTTCGCCGGACCGCTACGGGCGCTGTCGCTGAGCGACACTACCAGCGGAATACACAGAACGGCCGGTATCTGCCGGCCGTTCTGCTGTGAGATCTGCGCAGGGCGACTTTCACCGCTACGATGGGGCACCGCCACTGCAGGACACTTGGCACATGCTGGCATCCTCACTCACCGAAACCATGCCCTACTGGCTGCCGGCAATCTTCGCTTGGGCGATGTATCGCAGGCTCCGCAGAAACTTCGGCATGCAGGTATGGCGGCCGGTGCGCGCAGGCATCCGCTTGGCTCTGCTGTCGCTGATCGCGTGCGTATTGATCACGATGTCGTTCCTGCACGTGCAGACATTGATCGCAGCAGGCATCGGCAGCGTGCTGGGAATCGCTTTGGGGCTGCTCGGACTGAAGCACACCCACGTCGGCTGGAATGACAATCAGCGCAGCTATACGCCCAATCCCTGGATTGGCAGCGTTCTCAGCGCAGTACTGCTTGGCCGTCTGGCGTGGCGCTGGACGCATGGCGGGCTGATGGCTGCGCAACAGTCGCCGAGTGGTTTGACGTTGGGGCTGGCAGCGGTGCTGATCGCATATTCACTGGTGTACATCGGCGGATTAATGCGGCAAATGCGCCACCTGCAGCCCGCGCCGCTAAACTCCACGACAACCTGAGCGTCAACGCCCGCGCAGCGCTTTGAGCACCGGCGCCACCTGCGCTTCAAGGCCCAGCGTAAGCCCCATGCGATCCAGCGCTTCGGCCAGTTCGCTCATCGAATCCGCACGCAGCGTCGCATGGCCCACCTTGCGGCCCGCGCGCGGTTCCTTGCCGTAGTCGTGCCAGTGGCCGCCGGATTCGCGCAGTACGGCATTGGCATCGGGCATCGCGCCGACCCAGTTGAGCATGCAGGCGTGGCCGATCATGTGAGCGTCGCCAAGCGGCAAACCGAGTACCGCGCGCAGATGATTCTCGAACTGCGAAGTCTCGCTGCCTTCGATGGTCCAGTGGCCGGAGTTGTGCACGCGCGGGGCGAGTTCGTTGGCAAGCAAACTGCCGTCGCGACAGAACAGTTCCAGCGCGAACACGCCGACATAGTCCAATGATTCGGCCAGTGCACGCGCATGCGCGAATGCGGCCTGGGCAAGCGCGCCGTCCACGCGCGCGGGCGCCAGACTGGCGGACAGCACACCTTCGACGTGCCAGTTCTCGGTCAACGGCCAAGTGCGGAATTCGCCGTCGCGACCGCGTACCGCGACAACGCTGAGCTCGCGCTCGAACGGAACGAACGCTTCCAGAATCAATCCTACAGTCGCTGCCTGCGCGCCGAGGGCAAGCCACGCGGCATCGATATCAGCGTCTGATTTGATCCGGAACTGTCCTTTACCATCGTAGCCAAGACGTCTGGTTTTCAGGATGCATGGAATACCGATACGGGCGATCGCAGCCTCCAGCGCAGCGCGATCCGGCACATCTGCGAACGCCGGCACCGGAATACCAAGCTCGCAGAACCGTGTTTTTTCCGCCAAACGATCCTGCGCGATCGACAACGCACGTGGATTCGGGAATACCGGTACGCGTTGGCTCAGCCACTGTGCGGATTCCGCCGGCACATTCTCGAAATCGAAAGTGACGACATCGACCTGGGACGCGAATTCGGCGAGCGCCGCTTCGTCGCGGTAATCGCCAACGATCAGCGGCACGAACTGACCGGCGCAGGCGTCGGCAACGGTATCGAGCACACGGAAGCGAAGGCCCAGAGGCGCGCCCGACAGCGCCAACATCCGCGCCAACTGGCCACCGCCCAGAATGCCGACGGTCGTCACCGGCGACGGCTCATGAGCGGCCCGCTTCCAGACGCCCGGCATCCAAACGAGGATCGTCGTTGTCGCACACGTCCTGCGTTTGCTTTGCGCGGAACGTATCAAGGGCAGCGCCGATTTGCGGATAGTCGCCCGCGAGTATCGCTGCGGCGAACAGCCCGGCGTTGGCGGCGCCCGCATGGCCGATGGCGAAGGTCGCAACCGGCACGCCGGCCGGCATTTGCACCATCGACAGCAGCGAATCCATACCGTTGAGCATTTTGGTATGCACCGGTACGCCAAGCACCGGTATCGCGGTCTTCGACGCCAGCATGCCGGGCAGATGAGCGGCACCGCCGGCGCCGGCGATGATCGCGCGCAAACCGCGCTGCCGCGCCGTCGCGGCGTACTCGAACAGTACATCCGGCGTGCGGTGCGCGGACACCACGCGGACTTCGTGCGGCACGCCAAGCGCTTCGAGTCTGGCGACAGCGTGCTGCATCGTCTCCCAGTCGTTGCGCGACCCCATCACCACGCCGACCAGGGGCCGGATATCTGTGTCTGCCATGGCCTCACCCTTCGGCGTCACACCTGCTGCAAAACGGTATTCTAGCGGCACTTCATCTCCGGCTTCATCGAATGGACCGCAAGTTGCTCGATCTTCTCGTCTGCCCCGCCTCCCGCCAGCTGCTGGCGATGCTGGACAAGCCCGGTCTGGAAGCGCTGAATCTCGCGATCGCCGCAGGCAGCGTCAAGCGCACAGACGACACACCGCAGACCGAAGCGATCCGCGAGGCGCTGATCACCCGCGACCGCAAAACGCTTTACCGCGTCGACGACGGTATTCCGGTGCTGTTGATCGAGGAAGGCATCGCGGTCGCGGCGGTGGACGGGCTGTGAGCCGGTTCGCAATACCGCCAGACAACGTCATCGCAGCGAACGTCGCAGCGGCTTTGGCCGAGGACATCGACACCGGCGACGTGACCGCTGCGCTGCTGCCCGATGGCCCCGATATCGCTTACCTATTGTGTAAGGAAAATGCGGTCATTTGCGGGCGGCCCTGGTTCGATGCCTGCCATCGCGCGCTCGATCCGGATATACGCATCGACTGGTACATCGACGAGGGCGACCGCGTCGCGAAGAGCACGGTCATCGCCACCCTGGCCGGGCGCAGCCGCGGGCTGGTCAGCGCCGAACGCGCCTCGCTGAATTTTTTGCAGACGCTCAGCGGCACCGCCACCGTGACCGCAGAGTATGTCGACACCGTGCGCGGCACCGGCGCGAAGATTCTCGACACCCGCAAGACCATTCCCGGCCTGCGTTTGGCGCAGAAATACGCGGTGCGCGTCGGCGGTGGAACCAATCATCGCATCGGTCTGTACGACACGGTGATGCTGAAAGAAAACCACATCCGCGCAGCGGGATCGCTGCCCGGCGCCATCCGCGCTGCGCGCGCGATGCATCCATCGCTGCCGTTGATCGTCGAAGTGGAAACCCTGGCGCAACTGCAAGACGCGCTGCACGAAGGCTGCACGCGGATTCTGATCGATGACTTCGACGCGGTAATGCGCCGCGAAGCGGTGCGGATCGCGAAATCCGCGCCGTTCGATGGGCGCATTCCGCTGGAAGTTTCTGGCAGCGTCGACATGACGACGCTGCGGGACATCGCCGAGGATGGTGTCGACTGCATTTCCATCGGTGGGCTGACCAAACACGTGCATGCGATCGACCTGTCGCTGAAGCTGGGGCCGCCCCCGGGGTGAAAATGCCTTGGAAACCATCCTTGAAAAGCGGCTTGGGAAAATAGCTTTGAAAAACATTTTTTAAATATGGCGTGGGTACTTGTGCGAGAAATAGACGCGTCTAGGGATCAACGCTGCCACAGCAGCGCCACCACGATGGTCACCGCGATCACGCCCAGCAGTCCCAACACCCAGTGCGGAATTCCTGGTCGCGATGCCGCAGCGCTCTCCACCGTCTGCGCGCCCTCTGCACCCAGTTCGAGCAATCGGAAGCGCAGGGTATCGAAGCCGATCTCGTCTCCTGCCCGCGCGACCGCACGCTGCACCCGCTTGCCGTTGTGGAAGCTGCCGTTGGTCGAACCGAGGTCTTCGATTACCACGCCTTCGTTGGTTGGAATCAGCTTGGCGTGCTTGCGCGAGAGGTTGGAATCATCCAGGCGAAGCTGGCATTCCGGCGCCCGGCCAACGAAGGTTGCGCCATTCAGCGGATGGGTTCGGCCCAGCATTCGTCCAGTCTGCGCGCGCAGAGCGTATTTCGGCAGGGCGGCACGTACGGTGGTGGCGCCAATGTCGTCGGATTCGGAAATCGTCTGGCTGGGCGGGCGCGGCGCATCCAACGCCATGACCGATGCCTGCACGCTGCCGAACCCGATCTGGTCGCCCGCGCGCAGCGAAATCATGCCGTCGACCGGGCGCTGGTTGACGGTCACCACCGCGCCGCGCGCGACTTTCAACATCACACCCTGCGGGGTAACCTGCAGCTCGCAGTGCTGCGGCAGTATCTCGGGATCGCGAAGGGCGATATCGGCATCAAGCGCCGAGCCGATGCGTTTGACGCCCTGTTGCAGCAGGGTGGGCGGAAATTCGCCGGCGGCGAATACGAGCTTCATGAGCGATCTGACTCCGGTGGAAGGGATTGCATCTGCAGCGCATGGGCCGCAGATTAGGCATATGCCGACTTTACTGATCCTGATGATTCTGGGTGCGATGGTGTTCGCATTCTGGAGCGCCTCGCGCGCCGCCGCCGAACAGGCGATCCTGCTGGGCGGCGATGCCTGTCGCAGCGCGGGCGTACAGCTGATCGATGACACCGTGCACGCCACCGGACTGCGGCTGCGCCGCGGTGAAGACGGACGGCTGGGTTTCGAACGCAGTTTCCGCTTCGAGTACTCCCAAGACGGCACCGACCGTCATGTCGCACGGCTGGTACTGCGCGGCGAACGCCTGGTGTCCTTCAGCGGGCCGGTGGAAGCCGCGAGCAGGATCTCGCTTGAAAGAATCACGCTGGACTGAAGCATGCTGGGCTTGAGCATGCTGGAATTGAGCATGCTGGGCTTGAGCATGCGGCATCGAATCGAACGGGATAAGTGTGGTCATCGAACTGCCCCCTGCAGTCTGAGATTTACCGCCTGCGCGATAGATCGCGCGATCAATCTGCGATCGATTCTGCCGATCCCTACTTCACCACGCGCAGATGGCTGCCGCGCTTGGGCGCCGGCGTGTGGTCGTCGCCGCCATCGTCATCGTCGCCACCGGGTGGGTTCTCGATAAGCGCTGATGGATCCGCTGTGCCGCTGCCGATCTCGTCCGGCAGCGCCATGCCTTGGCCGGTCTCACGCGCATAGATCGCAAGCACTGCCGCAACCGGCACCCATACCGTATGGCTGACGCCGCCGAAGCGGGCGGTAAATACGATCGCTTCATTGCCCATGTCCAGCCCAGAGACTGCACGCGCGGCCACGTTGAGCACCACCTTGCCGTCGTTCACCGCAAACGCAGGCACCTGCACACTTGGGCGGGTCGCGTCGACCAGCAGATGCGGGGTCATGTCGTTGTCAGCGATCCACGCATAGAGCGCCCTCAGCAGATACGGCCGGTGACTGGTCATGCGGGGCGTAGGGCCATCGCTCATGCGAGCAGTGTACTCCCACGTTTTCCAGTCAAACGGACGTGCTCCGCGCGGCAGCCGCCCGGACACGCCGGCGCACCGTACAACTTCACCGGAGCGGCCATCAAGCCGGCAGCTCGCGCAGATTCTTTTCCTGGTGGGTCAGGCTGCGCATGAAACCGGGGTTGCGAAAGATGCGGTTGCCGTAATCCTCGATCACCTTGCCGTCCATCGGCAGCGGCACGCCCAACGCCGGAAGGCGCCAGATGATTGGCGCCATCGCGCAGTCGGCAAGGCTCATATCGTTGTTGAGAAAGAATTTGCTGGCTTTGAACAGCGGCACCGCTGCAGTCAGCAGTTCTTTCAACCGCTTGCGGCCGGCTTCGGCCTGCTGCCGATTGCCGAACTGCACCGCCTGCACCTGCGGCACCCAGTCGTGTTCGATGCGGAGCATCGCCAAACGCAGGCGCGCACGCGACAGCGGATCGATCGGCATCAGCGGCGGATGCGGATAACGCTCATCCAGATATTCGCTGACCACCGATGCGGCGTAGAGCACCAGTTCGCGTTCGACCAGCGTCGGCACTGAATGGTAGGGATTCAGATCGATCAGATCCTCCGGCGGGTTCTGGGGATCCACCGGAACCAGATCGTAAGTCACGCCTTTGGCAGCCAGCACCAGGCGGACGCGATGGCAAAGCACATCGTCGACGGAAGAAAACAAGGTCAGGGCATTTCGCATACGCAGACTCGCCATCCATCCTCAAGAATAAAAGCGACCGGACAAGCCGGTCGCCGCTACACGTAATCGTCGCGCCGATGCGCGCCGCGCTATCAGTGCACGTCGCGCCAGTATTCCTGCTTGAGCAACCATGCCATCAGCGTGAAGAACACCAGGAACAGCATCACCCAGACGCCAGTCTGCTGTCGCTTCATCGCGCCCGGCTCGCCGACGTATTCTAGAAACGCGCTAATGTCGCGCGCGGTGCGGTCGAATTCTTCCGCATTCTGGGTCCCCGCCTCGGCAATATCGAAACGCTCCACAGCGGCTTCGCCGGTCTTAGCGTCTTTCTTGCCGTAGACCGCGCGCTGCACGCCCTGCATTTCCCACAGCGGGTTGGGCATGGATGCGTTCGGGAACAGCTTGTTGTTCCAGCCCAGCGGGCGCGATT
Organism: Lysobacter sp.; assembly: GCA_043775395.1. Taxonomy (GTDB): domain Bacteria; phylum Pseudomonadota; class Gammaproteobacteria; order Xanthomonadales; family Xanthomonadaceae; genus Lysobacter_I. The sequence continues at coordinate 8,208 of JAYVSK010000363.1, forward strand.
CGTCGATGTAGAACGACTTCAGATACGTGTAGATCCAGTCGCTGCTGCGCACGCGCGCGGTCACGCTGAGATCCGGCGGCGCCTTGCCGAACCATTTCTCGGCATGCGCGGCCGGCATCGGGCTGACGATCTTCTCGCCGAATTTCGCGCCGCTGAAATTCAGATTCTTCATCACCTGATCTTCGCTGAGACCAAGATCTTCGGAGATCCGCGAATAACGCATGTATTTCAGGGAATGGCAGCCGGCGCAGTAGTTCATGAACGACTGTGCGCCGCGCTGCAGCGATGCCTTATCGTCCAGATCGGTGCCCGACTGCAGTAGTGCGCCGCCCTCGCTGGCAAACGTAGAAAGCGACAGCAGCATGCCCGCCAGGAACACCGCCGCGCGGCCAAGTCTCGAAGACTTCATCGTGGAAGGCTTAGTCATGCATCGTCACCCGTTCCGGAACCGGCTTGGTCTTGTCGAGCTTCGTCCACACCGGCATGGTGATGAAGAAGGCGAAGTAGAGGAAAGTCAGCACGCGGCCGATGATGGTTTCGACCGGGTCGGTACCCGGGCCACCGCCGATCTTGGCCAGCCACACGAAGCTGATCGCGAACACCGCCAGCATGATTTTCGATAGGGGGCCGCGATAGCGGATCGACTTGACCTTGGCTTTGTCCAGCCAAGGAATCAGAAACAACATTACGATCGCGCCGAACATCACCAGCACGCCCCACAGTTTGATGCCGAAGAAAGACGGCACCACGCGCAACATCGCGTAATACGGCGTGAAATACCACACAGGTTTGATGTGCGCAGGAGTGACCAGCGGATTAGCCTCGGTGAAGTTGTCGGGCTCCAGGAACAACCCTCCGAACGTCGGCGCGAAAAACATCACGAACGCGGCAATGCACAGGAAGCATCCGATAAAGAAGGTGTCTTTCACCGTGTAGTACGGATGAAAAGGCACGCCATCTGCCGGCGCCTTGGACGACCAGCGGTTGCCTTTTGGGCCTTTTTTGATATCGACGCCGTCGGGATTGTTCGAACCCACTTCGTGCAGGGCGCCCAGATGCAGGACCACCAGCAGCAACAGCACCAACGGCATCGCGATCACATGCAGCGCGAAAAACCGGTTGAGGGTGGCGTCCGACGGGATGTAATCGCCCATGATCCACTCGGTCAACGACGTGCCGATGTAAGGGATGGCGCCGAACAGCGAGATGATCACCTTCGCGCCCCAGAACGACATCTGCCCCCACGGCAGCACGTAACCCATGAAGGCTTCGGCCATCAGCACGAGGTAAATCAGCATGCCCAGCACCCACACCAGCTCGCGCGGCTTCTGATAAGAGCCATACATCAGCGCACGGAACATATGCAGATAGATGACGACGAAAAACATCGAAGCGCCGGTGCTGTGCATGTAGCGGATGATGTTGCCGCCCGCCACGTCGCGCATGATGTATTCGACCGAGGCGAAAGCTTCCGCAGCGCTCGGCTTGAAGTGCATGGTCAGGAAAATGCCGGTGACGATCTGGTTGGCCAGCACCACGGTGGCGAGCACACCGAAGATGTACCAAAGGTTGAAATTCTTCGGCGCGTAGTACTCGGTCATGTGCTTGCGGTAGAACGGCGTGAGCGCCGGAGCACGTTCGTTGACCCAGTCGATTGCATTGTTGGCGGTGCGCATCAGGATATTCGCCATGACTTATGCGCTCCCTTCCGGATCAAGGCCGATGAGTAGAGTGCCGTCCTTCTCGAAACGGTAGGGCGGTATCGGCAGATTGGCGGGGGCTGGCTGTCCTTTGAATACGCGGCCTGCCAGATCGTAGCGGGACTTGTGGCAGGGGCAGAAGTAGCCGCCCTTCCAGTCCGCATCGAAGGCCTGCGGTTTCACTTCGGGCAGGAAATCCGGCGCACAGCCCAGATGGGTGCAGACACCGACGACCACCAGATACTCGGGCCTGATCGAACGGAATTCGTTCTGCGCGTATTTCGGCTGCTGATCGGCGTTGCCCGAGGATGGATCCGCCACCTCGTCGTTCATGCTGACAATCACATCAAGCATGGCCTTGTTGCGGTGGGAAACATATACAGGCTGTCCCCGCCACTTCACGGTGAGCTGCTGCCCGGGAGCAAGCGCGCTGATATCGACCGTGACCGGCGCACCCGCCAACTTGGCTTGCGCACTGGGCATCCAGGATTTGATGAACGGCACCGCGGCACCGGCGACACCGACGGCACCCACCACGGCGGTGGATACGGTCAGGAAGCGGCGACGGCCCGCGTCCACCGGTTGCGCGCCGTCACCCTGGGGGTGATCCGACCCGCTTACGACTTTAGTTGCCATCCGGCACTCCGCAAAACGTAGGCTACATTTGGACTGCTGGCTGGTTTCGTTTCCGAACCTGGCCGGCAAAGACAGCAAAGTGTAACGGAACGCTGAATCAGCCGACAATGTTTACCCGCGCCGCGACCGCTGCGGGGCGCCCGGGGACGAGGCAGGAAAGCGTTTGAAGACACACTGCGCGGAGCTGCGGCTCTACCGGAATACTCAGCCGCGGCCAGCCAATAGGCCGCGATACCGTTCGGCAAGTACGCGCACGCGCTCCACGTAGCGCCGGGTTTCGCTGTAAGGCGGCACGCCTTTGTATCTGTCGACGGCGCCTTCGCCCGCGTTGTATCCAGCGGCAGCCAGGGTCAGATCGCCGTTGTAGCGTTTGAGCAGCCACGCCAGATATTGCACCCCGCCGCGGATATTCTGTGCGGGATCAAAGGCATTGATCACGCCGAAACGGCGCGCGGTGGGCGGCATCAACTGCATCAGCCCTTGAGCCCCGACTCGCGACCTCGCGTTCGGGTTGAACGAGGACTCGGCGTGGATGATCGCGCGGACGATGGCCTCATCCACGCCGTGCAGGGCCGCCGTGGCGCGGATTTCAGCCTCGTATGCGGCGGTATTCAGCCTCAGGGTGCCGAAATTCACGCCCGGCAGTGCCGCGCAGGCATAGCAGGTTTCGAGAAAGCTATAGCGTATCGAACGGATCGCGGTGGCGCCGGCGACGCCCTTGGGCGGTTTGCTGGTGTAGTTGCGCACGCCGTCCTTGATATAGGAGTAGACCTGACCTTCGACGCGCCGGCTCGTGCCTGGGCGCGGCGTAGCCGGCATCCCCACCGCCGGCGGTTCGGCAAGCGCACCTTGCAGGCTTGCCGGGGAATCGACGGCAGAAGCAGGCGCGACCGCTCCGCCGACCGACGATATGCTCACCGGCGTATCACTGGCCGACCGGGTGGTGATTCCAGCCAACGCCGCGCTGCGTACGGCGGCGGGCGATGGCCTGTAGCTGCTGATGACGCTGCACTTGGCGCCCTTCACCCGCTTGCTGCCATAGGTGCGGCTGCCATCGGGGCTTTCGCAGCGATATACCGTACCGGCATAGACAGGCGCAGCCAGCGTCAGCGCCAGCAGTGCCCATCCGATGATCGCTTTGCCCGAAACCATGCGCAGGAGTGTCCCCGGATTCGAAAGGTTTGCCAAGTATTTGATTGTTAAACGACAACGGGCATCACCCGGGGCCGAATCAAGTCGCGGCCAAGACCGTCCGCGCCGCTCCGGCTTACACTGTCGACTCCATTCACCTTAATCCGGCCCGGAATCACCGCCGCGCCCCGGACACTTTTATGACCGATACCTTCGCTTCCCCGACAATTGCGTCCGCTGCGGTTGCCGCCCCTAAAAAACTCTTCATCGAAACCCACGGCTGCCAGATGAACGAGTACGACTCGGCCAAAATGGCTGAAGTGCTGGGCGCCGAGGAAGGCATGGTCTTGACCACGATCGCCGAAGAAGCCGACGTGATTCTGATCAATACCTGTTCGATCCGCGAAAAAGCGCAGGAGAAGGTGTTCAGCCAGCTGGGCCGATGGCGCAAGCTCAAGGGCGGCGACCGCCCGGTGGTGATCGGCGTGGGCGGCTGCGTCGCCAGCCAGGAAGGCGCGGCCATCATCAAGCGCGCGCCGTATGTCGACCTGGTGTTCGGCCCGCAGACGCTGCACCGCCTGCCCGACCTGCTCCGCGCCAAGCGCGAGACCGGCCTGCCGCAGGTTGACATCAGCTTCCCTGAGATCGAAAAGTTCGACCGCCTGCCCGAACCCCGCGCCGACGGCCCCACCGCCTTCGTCTCGATCATGGAGGGCTGCTCGAAGTACTGCAGCTTCTGCGTGGTGCCCTACACCCGCGGCGAAGAAGTCAGCCGCCCGTTCGAAGATGTGCTGGTCGAAGTCGCCCAACTCGCCTCCCAAGGCGTGCGCGAGGTCAACCTGCTGGGCCAGAACGTCAACGCCTATCGCGGGCCTATTGCGTCTATTGAAAGCGAGGGCGGAGGTGAAGTGGCCGACCTGGGCCTGCTGATCCGCACCCTCGCCGAAATCGACGGCCTCGAACGCATCCGTTTCACCACCTCGCACCCGCTGGAATTCAGCGACTCGCTGATCGAGGCCTACCGCGACGTGCCCAAACTCGCCAACTATCTGCACCTGCCCGTGCAGTCCGGCAGCGACCGCATCCTGTCGGCGATGAAACGCGGCTACACCGCGCTGGAATTCAAACAGAAGATCCGCAAACTGCGCGCCGTGCGGCCGGACATCTCGGTCAGCTCCGACTTCATCATCGGTTTCCCCGGCGAAACCGAAGCGGATTTCGAGAAAACCATGAAACTCATCGAAGACATCGGCTTCGATCAGAGTTTTTCCTTTATTTACTCGCGCCGCCCGGGCACACCAGCTGCGGACCTTGAGGACACGGTGAGCCCCGAAGAAAAACATGCGCGTCTTTCGCGGCTGCAGGCGGCGATCAATGACAACGCCAAGCACATTTCGCAATCGATGATCGGCACTACGCAAACGGTGCTGGTCGAAGGGCCGTCGAAGAAAGACCCCAATGAACTCACGGGCCGCACCGAAAACATGCGCTTCGTGAATTTTCCGGC
>JAYVSK010000364.1:0-2218 GCA_043775395.1 Lysobacter sp.
GCCACCATGCGCATTGCACGGGTCCGAAGCTTGCGGTGTTCGCCAATCGAGTCAATGCGGACGCGGTTTGAGGGCAGCGGGGCGGCCAGCGTAAGCTAAGCCCGGGGCAGGCACACGGGTGCCGGAACAGCGGGAGCACCCAAACGCATGTCGGCAGCGATTGAAACCCTGGGGATCGATGCGACTGTATCGCCGTCGCGACGCGTCGCCATTGCCGAGGGCCCCGCACAGCGCGATCTCGCTTTCGACGCCCAGGGCCGCACCACCCTGGACCACTTTCTGGCCGAAGTGCGCGGCGTCGCCGCTGAACTGCCCGAGGCGGCAGCCGCGATCAATCTGTGTGAAGACCGGTACCGGTTCCTGGTCGCCTTCTGCGCCATCGCCGTGCGTGGACAGATCAATCTGCTGCCCTCCTCGCGTACGCCGGCGGCGATCGAAGATGTGCGCCGGCAATACCCCGACAGTTATTGCATCAGCGACGTGAACCTCTCGCCGGCACCGCCGCGCCTGCACGTTCTGCCCGGGCCGCTCCCGATAGTGCGCAGCACCGCGCGCGACGGACGCATGCCCGAAGTCGATATCGATGCGGTGGCGATGATCGGCTTCACTTCGGGCAGCACCGGAACCCCAAAGGCCCATTCCAAGACCTGGGGCAGCCTGCGCATCAGTACCGCGCAGAACGTCGCCGCGCTGCGCCATCTGTGGCCGGATGCGCAACACCTTCCTGTCGTCGCTACCGTGCCGCCGCAGCATATGTACGGGATGGAGCTGTCGGTGCTGCTGCCGCTGCTGGCGCCGGTTGCGGTGCACGCCGGCCGCCCGTTTTTCGCCAAGGATGTCGCCGATGCGCTGGTGCATGCCGATGCGCCCGCGCTGCTGGTGACCACGCCGATGCATCTGCGCGCGCTGCTGGAATCGGGTGTCGCGCTGCTGCCGCTGGCCGGCATCGTGACCGCGACCGCACCGCTGTCGCAGGCGCTGGCCGCCGCTGCCGAACAGCGCTTCGGCTGCGAAGTGCGCGAGGTGTTCGGCGCCACCGAGATCTGCATCGTGGCCCATCGCCGCACCGCGCGCGACGAGGCATGGACCGCGTTCCCCGGCGTCCGCCTGCATCCGCAGCCCGACGGCACGCTGGTGGAAGCGCCGCATCTGCCCGCACCGGTGGCGCTGGCCGATCTGGTAGAACTGCGCGCAGACAACACCTTTGTGCTGCGCGGCCGGCAGTCCGATCTGCTGGAGATCGCCGGCAAACGCGCTTCGCTGGGCGACCTCACCCGTCGCCTGCAATCAGTACCTGGTGTGATCGATGGCGTGATGCTGCAGCTCGACGCCTGCGAGAACACGGGCGTGCGTCGCATCGCCGCGCTCGTGGTCGCGCCCGGCATCGACGAAGCGGTGATCCTCGCCGCGCTGCGCGAGAGCCTTGACCCGGTTTTCCTGCCGCGCAGGCTGCGCATCGTCGAGGCGCTGCCGCGCAACGACACCGGCAAGCTGCCGCGCGATGTGTTGTTGCGGCTGTTAGGATGATTCAATGACAGAGGTGGCCTTAGCAGGCTGCTGAAATACTGTTTTCGGACCCTAAAATCGTCGATTTTTCGCCTTGGGCAAGCGAACGTCGAGCCAACTATCAAAGAGTTACGTGCTGTTTTAACCCCCTTGATTTGATTTTCCGAGGGTGTCAACCAGTATTCCAGCAGCCTGTTAAGCCAACCGACCCGCGAAGCGGGCGTGATACGAATGAACGACTAAATTTCTGGCAGCGGCTGCATGAAAGAGAAGGCGCTGAGTGCGCCCTCTCTTAAACTGTCAAGCATCCAGATCAAGGAATTTGACAGCCGTTCTGCTCCAAACACCGGTAATACTTGATCTCGCACCGCGTGCCGCCAGTCGCGAGGCATTGATCCCGTTGCGCTTCGCAACTGTTCGGTCGGCAGACCGCGTTCGCAGTGGTTGAAAGCATCAGCAGCAGGGCCGCTGTAGACAGCGCGATTTTGATTGGCAGTTGAAGATTCATTGCATCACTCCTTGTGATTTGATGGCAGTAGATTCCCCCTGAATTCCAGTATATGGCAGTGATGTAACGTTGCGTTATGATTTCAATTGATCGTTTACCGAGCGAGGGCAACACATGGCAGGCGCAGGCGGTACACCCGGCGGAGTCGGGCAATTTTTGATCGGTCTGATGTGCGCCGTGGCCGGCGGCTGGCTGTTGACCAAT
>JAYVSK010000365.1:0-5533 GCA_043775395.1 Lysobacter sp.
CCAGTGCACGAAGGCCGCCGATCAGCACCGTCATCTCGGGTGCGGTCAGCTTCAGCAGGTTCGCTTTGTCTATCAGCAGTTCGGCGGACGAATCCTCAAAGCCCTCGCGGATGTAATTGCGGAAACCGTCCGCCATTGGCTCTAATGGTGCGAACGAATCCACATCGGTCTGGTCCTGCCTGGCGTCGGTGCGGCCCGGGGTGAACGGTACCGTGATCTCGTGGCCGGCTTTTTTCGCCGCCGCTTCGACCGCCGCACAGCCGCCCAGGACGATCAGATCGGCCAGCGAAACCTGCTTGCCGCCGGACTGCGCGGCGTTGAAATCGTTCTGGATGGTCTCCAGCTTCGACAGGATTGTCGCTAATCCGGCAGGCTGATTGACCGCCCAATCCTTTTGCGGCGCGAGACGGATGCGCGCGCCGTTGGCGCCGCCGCGTTTGTCGCTGCTGCGGAAAGTGGAGGCCGACGCCCAGGCGGTGTTGACCAACTGAGCGATGGTCAGACCGGACGCGAGCAGGGTGGCTTTGAGCGACGCGATATCGTTTGCATCGACCAGAGGATGATCGACCGTCGGAATCGGATCCTGCCAGATCAACACTTCGGCTGGCACCAGCTTGCCGAGGTAGCGTGCACGCGGACCCATGTCGCGATGGGTCAGCTTGAACCAGGCGCGGGCGAAAGCATCGTGGAACTCCTGTGGGTTGGCCATGAAGTGGCGCGAGATCTTCTCGTAAGCCGGATCCATCCGCATTGCCATATCGGCGGTGGTCATCATCGGTGCGTGACGTGTGGTCGGGTCATGCGCGTCCGGCACCGTGTTGGCAGCGGCGGGGTCTTTTGGCTTCCACTGGTAGGCGCCGGCGGGGCTTTTGGTCAGCTCCCACTCGTAGCCGAACAGCGTTTCGAAGTAGCTCATGTCCCACTGCGTCGGCGTGGGGGTCCAGGCGCCTTCGATGCCGCTGGTGATCGTGTCGCCGCCCCTGCCGGTACCGAAACTGTTGATCCAACCGAAGCCCTGATGCGCGATGTCCGAAGCTTCCGGCTCGCGACCGACCTGGGCCGCATCGCCGGCGCCATGGGCCTTGCCGAAGGTGTGGCCGCCGGCGGTCAGCGCCACGGTCTCGTAGTCGTCCATCGCCATCCGGGCGAAGGTGTCGCGGATATCGCGCGCGGACCCCAGCGGGTCCGGATTGCCGTTCGGACCTTCCGGGTTCACATAGATCAGGCCCATCTGCACGGCGCCCAGCGGGTTGGCCAGCTCACGGTCGCCGCTGTAGCGCTGGTCGCCCAGCCATGTGGTTTCCGGGCCCCAGTAGATCTCGTCCTCCGGCTCCCAGATGTCCGGCCGGCCGCCGCCAAAGCCGAAGGTCTTGAAGCCCATCGAATCCATCGCGACGTTGCCGGTGAGGATCAGCAGGTCGGCCCACGAGAGCTTGCGCCCGTACTTTTGTTTGATCGGCCACAGCAGCCGTCGCGCCTTGTCCAGATTGCCGTTGTCCGGCCAGCTGTTGAGCGGTGCGAAGCGCTGCGCACCGGTGCCGCCGCCGCCGCGACCGTCGTGGATGCGGTATGTGCCTGCGGCATGCCAGGTCATGCGCACGAAGAACGGGCCGTAGTGGCCATAATCCGCCGGCCACCAGTCCTGCGAGTCGGTCATCAGCGCATGCAGGTCTTTGACCACAGCGTCCAGATCAAGCGTCTTGAATGCTTCGGCGTAGTTGAAGGTTTCGCCCATTGGATTGGAGAGCGAAGACTGCTGGTGGAGCATCTTCAGATTCAGTTGGTTGGGCCACCACGACGCATTTGTCTGGGCTCCAGACACCGCATGGCTACCAGCGCCGCCAGCGAACGGGCATTTCAACTCAGTTGACATGGTGTTCTCCTTTATAAGTTTTGGGTCTCTGCGGGCTGTAATGAAGCTTGTCCATGACGGGCTCGGGTGGTGGGTGTCGGTCCAAGCTACGATGTTGAATCAATCAATAGAATTCGATTGATTAGACTATTTCGATAGGTTTAATCTATTCATTAGCTTGCCTCGTGAAGACGATGACCTGTGCCCGCCGCCTTACGGTTCTGCCCAGCCATCAAGCTGCCGTCAGCGTTTACCACCCAGCAGCCCACCGCCGATCTTGAGCAGATCGCCCAGACCCAGCTGGCCGTCGCCGTCCTGATCCAGCACTGCGCCAAGCAGGCCGCCGCCGATACCGCCCTGCTGGCGTGCCTGCTGCTGTTCCTGACCGAGGATTGAGCCAAGAATCTGTGCCGTGGGGTTGCCGCCGGCCATGCCCATCGATGCGCCACCCCCGACCTGGTTGCCGCTGAACATGCGTTTGGCGAGATAGGCCATTACGATCGGGGCGAGAATCTTCATCAGCTGGCCCGCGCGGTCGCCGCCCAGGCCGGTGGCTTCGCCCAGATGCTGTTCAGCGCGGCCCTGCTGGCCGCCCAGAATGTGGCCCAGCATGCCGGCGCCATCGGTTTGTCGGCTCTGTGCGCCGCCCAGGACCATACCGAGCAGGTCGCCGATACCACCGCCCCCTGCATGGTCTTTTTGCAGCGCACCGAAGAGCGCTTCCGCGCCCTGCGGCTGGCTGGCGTTTTTGCCCAGGGCGCCTATCAGCAGCGGCAGCGCAGCGCTGACCGCCCCGGCCGCCTGGGTCTTGCCGACGCCCAATTGCTGGGAAATCTGCTGAAGGGGAGCGCCCTCAAGTTGGGCGAACAGCTCATCGGTCAGTGTGGTCATGTTGCGGTCTCGATATGCCTCTACAGGCGGTGAGGTTGCACTTTAGCCCCAGCTGATTTGGAAAAGAGCGCTGAGGCACTTTTATTCCACTGCGGACATTGGATCGGCGATGGGGCGATTCGCTGCGCATACCTCCACCCTGCGCGCGCCTCACTCCAACGCTTTCAGGCGATACAGCGCTTCCAGTGCCTGCTTCGGTGTGAGTTCGTCGGGATGTAGGGCAGCCAGCGCATCCAGCGCGGCCGAGGTCGGCGAAAACAGCCCGAACTGCTGCGGTTGTTCCAGTGTCTGCGGCGTGAGCACGGGGGCGGGCTCGCTGCGGCGTTGTTCCAGTTCGGCAAGCCGCCCACGCGCTTCGCGCACCACCGACTTCGGTAGGCCGGCGAGGGCGGCCACCTGCAGGCCGAAGCTGCGGTCGGCGGGGCCGTCTTTCACCGCGTGCATGAAAATCAGGGTGTCGCCGCCGTGTTTGTCGTGGTGTTCAACCGCATCCAGATGCACGTTGGCGATGCCGCTGCCGGGTTGGGCGAGGGCGGTAAGTTCAAAGTAATGCGTGGCGAACAGGGTGTAAGCGCGATTGGTTGCGGCCAGATGCTTCGCGCAGGCTTCGGCCAGCGCAAGGCCGTCGTAGGTCGATGTGCCGCGGCCGATCTCGTCCATCAGCACCAGCGACTGCGCGGTGGCGTGATGCAGGATGTAGCTGGTTTCGCTCATCTCCACCATGAAAGTCGACTGCCCGCGCGCGAGGTCGTCGCCGGCGCCGATGCGGGTGAGGATGCGGTCGATCGGGCCGATCTGCGCTTTCGATGCGGGCACGAAGCTGCCGATGTGCGCCAGCAGCACGATCAGTGCGTTCTGGCGCATGTAGGTGGATTTGCCGCCCATGTTAGGGCCGGTGATGACCAGCATGCGGCGTGCACCGTTATCGTCGTCGCCGTTCAATAGCAGATCGTTAGGCTCGAACGGCGCGTCGCGCACCGCTTCCACCACCGGATGACGCCCGCGTTCGATATGCAGTCGCGCATCGTCGACCAGCTGCGGCTGCGACCAGTCGAGTTCGCGCGCGCGTTCGGCGAAACAGGCGAGCACATCCAGTTCGCTCAATGCGCCAGCGGCGCGCTTGAGCGGTTCGAGATCGCGATTCAATTCGTCGAGAACGCCTTCGTACAGCAACTTCTCGCGGCTTAATGATCGGTCTTTCGCCGACAGCACTTTGTCCTCGAACTGCTTCAGTTCTTCGGTGATATAGCGCTCGGCGCCGGTCAGGGTCTGACGGCGGGTGTAGTGCACCGGCGCCTTCTCGGCTTGACCCTTGCTGATTTCGATGAAGTAGCCGTGGACGCGGTTGTAGCCGACCTTGAGCGTAGCGATGCCGCTGCTTGCGCGCTCGCGCGCTTCCAGGTCGATCAGAAATTGATCCGCATGCGTGCTGAGCATGCGCAGTTCGTCGAGTTCCGCGTCGTAGCCTGCGCCGATCACGCCGCCGTCGCGCGCCAGCACCGGTGGATGCGCCACGATCGCGCGCAGCATCCATGCCGCCTGCGCATCGTGTTCGCCTAGCTTGGCGGCCAGTGCCTGCAGCCGCGGCGAATCAATGCCGGACAGCGCGTCGCGGACGTTTGGCAGCAGGCACAGCGCATCGCGCAGCGTCGACAGATCGCGCGGACGGGCGCTGCGCAGCGCAACGCGCGACAGGATGCGTTCGATATCGCCCAGGCCGCGGAAGGCTTCACGTACAGCGCTATCGGCGCGGCGTTCAAACAGGTGTTGTACTGCGTGATGGCGTTCACTGACGATCCTGCGGTCGCGCAGCGGACGATGCAGCCAGCGCCGCAGCAGGCGTCCGCCCATCGGCGTGATGGTGCTGTCCAGCACGCCCAGCAGCGTGTGGCGGACATCGCCATCCACGCGGGTATCGAGTTCCAGATGCCGGCGCGTGGCGGCGTTCATCGCGATCGCGCCGTCGCTGGTTTCGATACGGATGGCGGTGAGATGCGGCAGCCGCTGCTTCTGGGTTTCTTCGACATAGCCCAACAGCGCGCCGGCCGCAGCGATCGCCAGCGGCTTGCTGTCGATGCCGAAGCCGGTCAGATCGAAAAGATTGAAAAACTGCAGCAGCTGACGACGACCGCTGTCGGCATCGAACAGCCACGGTGCGCGTCGACGCACGCCGTGGCGCGTCGACAGCGATGTGGGCCAGCCATCTTCATCAGGTATCAGCAGCTCGGCGGGGTCCAGCCGCGCCAGTTCGGCTTCCAGCATGTCCTCGCTTGCGACTTCATTGACCAGAAAACGGCCGCCGGCGAGATCCGCCCACGCGATGCCATAGCCGTGCTTGGTGCGCGCCACCGCCATCAGCAGCGTGTCGCGGCGATCCTGCAGCAGGGCTTCATCGGTGACGGTGCCCGGGGTGACGATGCGCACCACTTTGCGTTCGACCAGTCCCTTAGCCAGCGCCGGATCGCCGATCTGCTCGCAGATCGCCACCGATTCGCCCAGCGCCACCAGACGCGCGAGATAGCTTTCGTAAGCGTGCACCGGTATGCCGGCCATCGGGATCGGCTGGCCGGCGGAGCTGCCGCGCTGGGTCAGAGTGATGTCCAGCAGACGCGCGGCCTTGCGCGCGTCGTCGTAAAACATCTCGTAGAAATCGCCCATGCGGAAAAACATCAGCACGTCGGGGTGCTCCGCCTTGGCGGCGAAGAACTGACGCATCAGCGGTGTGTGCTGGTCGCCCGGTGAACGGATGGAGGACGCGGGAGTGGACACGGGAATGGACAGGGGATCGGA
>JAYVSK010000366.1:0-7754 GCA_043775395.1 Lysobacter sp.
GCGCATCGCTGCGCAGGCGATCGACGAAGCCGAACTGGTACCCAGCGAACCGATGACGGTCATATTGAGCGAAAAAGGCTGGATCCGCGCGGCCAAGGGCCACGATATCGGTGCCGCAGCGTTGAATTTTCGCGATGGCGATGGCCTGCTGTGCGCGGTGCGCGGGCGCAGCACCCAGCAGGTCGCCTTTCTCGACAGCACCGGCCGCAGCTATTCGTCGCTGGCGCATACGCTGCCCTCCGCGCGTGGCAACGGCGAACCGCTCAGCGGCCGTTTCTCTTTGCCCGCAGGCGCCGGGTTCGTGACCATGGCCAGCGGCGACAACGATGCGCGCTTCGTCCTGTCGTCTTCGCACGGGTACGGTTTCATTACCGGATTCGAAAATCTCACCGGCCGCAACAAGGCCGGCAAAGCGATGCTGTCGCTTACGCCGGGTTCCAGCGTGCTGCCGCCCGCATTCGCGAAGAATCCCGATACCGACCGCATCGTCGCAGTCACCAGCGCCGGGCATCTGCTGGTGTTCCCGCTGTCGGAGTTGCCGGCACTCGATAAAGGCAAAGGCAACAAGATCATCGAAATACCCAAGGCCAAACGCAGCACTGAACGCGTGGTCGCCATTGCCGTGGTGCCGCCGGGCGGTACGCTGGCGGTGAAGTCCGGCGCACGCACGATGTCGCTGTCGTTCAAAGAACTCGATCCATACATCGGTGCCCGTGGCAGCCGCGGCGGCCTGCTGCCGCGCGGGTGGCAGAAGGTCGACGGTTTGATGGTGGAGTAATGGACGCCGCGTTCTGGCGCCAACGCTGGCAGGACAACAAGATCGGCTTCCATCAAACGGAGCCGACACCGCTGCTTCAGACACACTGGCCTGCGGTCGATGCAGCCGCAGGGTGTCAGGTTTTCGTACCGTTGGCGGGAAAGTCGTTGGACATGATCTGGCTTGCGGCGCAGGGCCATCGCGTGCTTGGCGTGGAGCTTTCCCAGCTTGCGGTCGAGCAGTTCTTCGTAGAGCACGGCCTGGACCCGCATGTGTCCGCGTCTGATGACGGCATGCACTACCGCGCAGGCGCGATCGAATTGATCTGCGGCGATGCTTTCTTGTTGGACGAAACCGCCCTCGCCGACTGCGCGGCGGTCTTCGATCGCGCGGCGCTGATCGCACTGCCGCCAGAGATGAGGCGGCGTTATGTGGATGAACTCTATGCGCGTCTGCCTGCGGACTGCCGTGGGCTGTTGATCACCATCGAATATCCGGCGCATGAGAAACAGGGGCCGCCGTTCGCGCTCACCGAAAGCGAAGTCCGCGACCGCTACGGCGCACGTTGGGATATCGATCTGCTCGAACGCCGGGACATCCTGTCGACGCAGCAGAATTTCATCGCTGAGGGCGTCAGCGCTTTGGAGACGTGCGCGTATCGTCTGCAGCGGCGCCACTGAGCGACACACCCTTCATTCTTATCTATCGCCATCCATCGCCAGCCAGTACAACCTCCGGTATCGATCATGAAGACATGGCTCAAACGCATCGCAATCGCCCTGCTCCTGCTCATCGCGGTCGCGATCGGCACCGGCTGGTGGCTGATGCGCGGCAGCTTGCCTGCGCTGGACGGCGAGCTGGCGCTGGCAGGCCTGTCGGCGCCGGCGACGATCCAGCGCGATGCGCTTGGCGTGGTCACCATCGATGCCGCGAACGAAACCGATGCGATGCGTGCGCTCGGCTATGTGCATGCGCAGGAGCGTTTTTTCGAAATGGATCTGATGCGTCGCATCTCTGCGGGCGAGCTGTCGGAGCTGTTCGGATCGATCGCACTCGAAAAAGACAAGGCGCAGCGCGTGCACCGCATCCGCGCGCGGGTCGAAGCCGACCTCGCGTCGATGGCCGCCGACAAACGCCCCCAGCTTGATGCCTACACCGCTGGCGTCAACGCAGGTCTGGGCGCGCTGCGCGTGCGGCCGTGGCCGTATCTGCTGCTGGGCCAACAGCCGAAGCGCTGGGAACTGGGCGACGCCGCGCTCACCGGCTTTGCGATGTATTTCGATCTGCAGGACGCCAGCAATCATCGCGAACTGGCGCTGTGGAAGATCAAACCGCATTTGCCGCCGGCCTTGTTCGCACTGCTGACGCGTGAAGGCACGCGCTGGGATGCCCCGCTGGTGGGCACCGCGCGGGGCGATGCGGTGCTGCCGACCGAAGATGAGATCGACCTGCGCACGTTGTCGGCCCCGCCATCGAAACGGCACGATGTCGCCGCCGACGACATCGTGCCCGGCAGCAACAACTTCGCGGTGTCCGGCGCGTTGACGGCGGACGGTCGCGCCATCATCGCCGACGACATGCATCTGGGCCTGCGCGCACCGGGCATCTGGTTCCGCGCGCGGCTTCGCTATGCCGACGCGCGCGCGCCGGGCGGCAAGGTCGACGTCACCGGCTTCACCCTGCCAGGTCTGCCGCTGGTGGTCGTGGGCAGCAACACTCATGTCGCCTGGGCGTTCACCAACAGCTATGTGGACACGGCCGACTGGCGGATCCATATCGACTGCAGCGCGCGCGATGCGGATCCCTCGACCTGCGTGAAGCCCGTATCGCACGCGGAGATCATTCGCATCGCTGGCGGCACTGAAATCGAGCTCGCAGTGGAAGAGACCGATTGGGGCCCCGTCCTGCAGCGCGAGGGCGGTCGAATGTTCGCGCTGCGGTGGAACGCGCATCTGAAGGGCGCGCTTGGCTTCGGACTGACCGATTTCGCAGTCGCGCGGGATCTGGACGATGCCATGGCGATCACCGATCGCAGCGCAATGCCCACCCAGAATCTGCTGATCGGCGATTCCAGCGGGCGTATCGCGTGGCGACTGATCGGGCCCCTGGCCCAGCGCGCGGCGGGATGCGCACCGGGCGCACCGGACACCGATATCGCCCAGGCCGGCAGATGTCCCGCCTGGAAGATCGCGCCCGACCGTTCACCCAAGCTGATCGACCCGGCTTTCAACCGGCTCTGGAGCGCCAACAACCGCACGATGGACGGCGCCGCATTGGCGCAGGTCGGCGACGGCGGCTACGTCATGGGCGCGCGCGCGCGGCAGATCCGCAACGACCTGTTCGCACGCAAGTCGTTCACCGAGCGCGATCTGCTCGCGGTGCAGCTCGACGATCGTGCGGTGTTTCAGACCACGTGGTGGACCCTGCTGCGCGACACCGCCGCGCGCGCGAAGTCGCCGGCATTGCGCGAGCTAGCCGCAGCATCGAAACGCTGGGAAGGCCGTGCCAGCGCCGACTCGGTGAGCTATCGCATCGTCCGCGCGTGGCGGCTGGCCGTGCATACGCGCGTCGCCGAGGGCTTGGCATCGCCTGCGCATGCGGCTCTTGGCGATGCATTCGAGATGCCCGCTTTCCAGCAGTTGGAAGGCACAGTGTGGCCGCTGGTCACGCAGCGGCCAGCGCATCTGCTGTCGCGCAAATACACATCGTGGGACGCGCTGTTCGAAGATGCAGCGAAGGAAGTCCGCGACGAACTGAAAGCGCAGGGGCCGCTCAACGAACGTACTTGGGGCGAACGCAATACCGCCGCGATCTGCCACCCGTTGGCGAAAGCGATTCCGCTGCTTGGCACATACCTGCTGTGCATGCCGCCGGATCAGCTGTCCGGCGATGGCGGCATGCCGCGCGTGGTCGGCCCCGATTTCGGCGCGTCGGAGCGCATGGTGGTCTCGCCCGGCCACGAAGCCGACGGCATCACCCATATGCCCGGCGGGCAGAGCGGCCACCCGCTGTCGCCATTCTGGGGCGCCGGTCATGACGACTGGGTGCAGGGACGGCCGACGGCTTTTTTGCCTGGGAAAACCGCCTACACGCTGACACTCGAGCCCGCAAAGTGACCGCACTTGTGGGAGGAGCTTCAGCCCTGACTGTCGGCCCAAGGCATCGGGGCTAAAGCCCCTCCCACAGCAGAACCGTAGGACGGGTCTTGACCCGACATCGCGAAGTGCCCGCTCACGTCGTATCTTGGTTTGAAAAAATAAAAGGTATTCCGATCATTGCAATGTTCACTGTGAAGGTTGCAATAGCGGGTCTTGACCCGCCCTACAGTTGCAATGGCGGGTCAAGACTCTCCCTACAGCGCCGCTTGATGCACACCCGCCACGGCGCGCCCGGAAGGATCCGCTGCATTGGCGAAAGACGCGTCCCAGGCGATGGCAGCCGCCGATGAACACGCGATCGATTTGCCGCCAGGCACGGTGTTGGCGCAGCCTTCGCCGGGAAATGCTTCATCGAAAATCCGCCGATAGAAATATGCTTCCTTCGTTTGCGGCTGGTTGATCGGGAAACGCTTTTCAGCCTGCGAAAAATCCACATCGCTCACATGCGCTTCGGCATGCGCTTTCAAGCCGTCGATCCATCCATAGCCAACGCCGTCGCTGAACTGTTCTTTCTGACGCCACAGAATCTCATCGGGCAGATAGCCTTGGAAGGCTTCGCGCAGCACCGATTTTTCCATTCTCCGCGTCTCCGATTGTTTGTCGATCATCTTGTTCTGCGCATCCATCCGCATCGCGACATCGAGAAATTCGGTGTCCAGAAACGGTACGCGTGCCTCCACGCCCCAAGCCATCATCGACTTGTTCGCGCGCAAGCAATCGTAGTTGTATAGCGCATCGAGCTTGCGGATGGTCTCTGCGTGGAACTCGCGCGCATTCGGCGCTTTGTGGAAATACAGATAGCCGCCGAAAATTTCGTCGCTGCCTTCGCCGGAAAGCACCATCTTCACGCCCATCGCCTTGATCCGTCGCGCAAGCAGATACATCGGCGTGGACGCGCGGATCGTGGTCACGTCATAGGTTTCGACGTGGCGGATCACTTCCGGCAGCGCGTCCAGACCTTCCTCGAAACTGTAGGTGAAGCCGTGGTGCACGGTGCCCAGCGCTTTGGACGCGACTTCGGCGGCGGCGAGATCGGGCGAGCCCGTCAAGCCGATGGCGAATGAATGCAGACGCGGCCACCAGGCTTCGGTCTCGTCGCCATCTTCGATGCGGCGGCGGGCGAAACGCGCGGCACAAGCGGCGACCAGCGAAGAATCCAGCCCGCCCGACAGCAGCACGCCGTAGGGCACGTCGCTCATCAGCTGGCGATGCACGGCAGCCTCGAAAGCTTCGCGCAGTTCGCGCGCGGACACCTGCACGCCTGCAGTCGCGTCGTAATCGCGCCAAGCGCGCTCGTAATAGCGATGCAGCTGGCCGTCGGCGCTGTCGAAATAATGTCCAGGCGGGAACTGCGCCACATCATCGCACACACGAACCAGCGCTTTCATTTCCGACGCTACCCAGACACGTCCGTCGGCATCGTGGCCCCAGTACAGCGGACACACGCCCATCGGATCGCGGGCGATCACGAAACGACCCGCGGCGCGATCCCACAATACGAATGCGAAGATGCCGTTGAGGCGATCGAGCCATGCGCCGATCTCGCCGCTGTCGCGGGCCTGACTCTCGGCATACAGAGCGTTGATCACTTCGCAATCCGAACCGGTCTGGAACGCATACGGCTTGCGGAGTGCGCCTTCAAGCGCGCGATGGTTGTAGATCTCGCCGTTCACAGCAAGGGTGAGATCGCCGTCCTCGGAATGCAGCGGCTGCGCGCCGCCGCTGGGATCGACGATCGCCAGACGCTCGTGCACCAGCAGCGCGCGCGGTTCCACATGCACACCGGACCAGTCGGGGCCGCGATGGCGCTGCCGTGCGGACAGCGATAACGCCAGCGGACGCAGCGAGCCGAGATCGGCACCGGGGCGAAGATCGAATACACCAAGAATTGAACACATCATGAAACTCCTTTGTTGGTTTTTCCTGGCGCCGAAAGCACGAAACCCGCGCTTGGAGCGCGGGTTTCTGAGTATCAGGCCTGTTTTGTCGCTTATGCCCGACCGCCATCCCGCCGCGTATGCGAACGATTGTTCGCGCAGTTGCAATTGCGGTTGAGAGGATTGGCGGCGATAGAACGTGAGGTCATGCTTGAACCCTAACCCGGATTCAGCATCCTTTGCAACCTCGGCGGTAGAGCGGCCTTCAAGCCGCTGATCCTCATGATTGATGTAACGCGGCGGGCTGAAGCCCGCTCTACCGTTAGATCATCATTTTTTCGATCAGATTGAAATACAGATCAGGCAGACGTTCGAGATCCGCAACTAGTACATGTTCGTCGACTTTATGGATGCTGGCATTGATCGGGCCGATCTCGACGCAGTGAGCGCCCAGCGGCGCGATAAAACGCGCGTCAGAAGTGCCGCCGGCGGTGCTTTCCTCGGGCAATGCACCACAGCATTCGCGCAGCACATCACGCGCAGCGGCGCGCAGAGGGCCTTCGGGCGTGTAGAACGGCTCACCGCCGCGATGCCAGCGAATATCGTATTCCAAGCCGTGTGCGGCCAAGATCGTTTCGCAGGCCTGCTCAAGCTGTTCTGCACGCCAGGTCGGGTTATAGCGCAGGTTGAACACCACCTGCAGTTCGCCCGGAATCACGTTGTTGGCGCCGGTGCCCGCGTGCACATTGCTGATCTGCAAACTGGTCGGCGGAAACGTTTCGTAACCGGTGTCCCATGCGCGCATCGACAGTTCAACCAGCGCCGGCGCCGCCTGATGGATCGGGTTGCGCGCCTTCTCTGGATACGCCACATGGCCCTGAATGCCTTTGACCGTGAGCGTTGCAGACAGCGTGCCGCGACGGCCCACGCGCAGCAGATCGCCGAGTTTCGTTTTGGACGACGGCTCGCCGGTGATGCACCAGTCGATGCGCTGGCCGCGTTCGCGGAACAGCTGCGCGACTTTCGGCACACCGTCGGTGGCGTCGCCTTCTTCGTCCGACGTCACCAACATCGCCACCGTACCGCGATGATGCGGGTACGCAGCCACGAAGCGCTCAAGCGCGATCACGAACGCAGCGACGCTGCCCTTCATGTCGGCGGCGCCGCGGCCATACAGCACGCCATCGCGGATCTCGGGTTCGAAAGGATCGCTGCTCCACGCTTCGCGCGGCCCAGGCGGCACCACATCGGTATGACCCAGCAGCACCAGCACGGGGCCATCGGTGCCGTGCGTCGCCCAAAGATTATCGGTCTGACCATAGCGCAGCTGTTCGCAGTCGAAGCCCGCACGCTGCAGACGCTCGGCGAGCACGGCCTGACAGCCTGCATCGTCTGGCGTTACCGAACGGCGCGCAATTAAGTTCTGCGTCAGCGCAAGCACATCATTCATTTCGCTACTCCAAACCGGGCCTTGAACCCATTGTCGCTGAAGCCTTGTGTAATCACACCGTCGTAAGTGGCGACGACCGGCCGACGGATCAGCTGCGGGTACTCTTTCAGCAGCAGCTTCCACTCGGCGTCCGACATCGGCGTCTTGCGGTTGTCGGGCAAGGTGCGCCATGTGGTCGAGGATCGATTGATCATCGCCTCCCAGCCGCCAAGCGCGTCTTTCCACACCAGCAGCGTTTCCGGCGATTGGCGGTGGTCGCGGTAGTCGATAAAGTCGTGCGCGATCTCCAAGCGCTTCAGCCAGTTGCGGGCTTTTTTGCAGGTGTCGCAGTTGTTGAGTCCATAAAGCGTGGTCATTCAATTTCCCCCGGTAGAGCGGGCTTCAGCCCGCTAAATAGCACCCCGTTTAACGGACAGCGGCCTGAAGGCCGCTCTACCGGGGTGGTACAACGTCAATCAATCGGCAAGGCCGCGCAACAATTCATTGATCGACGTCTTGCTGCGGGTCTTCTC
>JAYVSK010000367.1:0-2365 GCA_043775395.1 Lysobacter sp.
TAACGGTCGGAGGCGGTGAAGTTCACTGGCGAAGGATTGCCGTCGGTGACGACCCCGCCGACGATGAAATCCCCGGCCTCGCGGGTGGCGCGGCAGCGCGAGATGGCCGACATCCCGCCGATCGACCAGCCCTTGCCCAGCGGTCCGTAGCCGCCCTGGCTGGAATAGTTCAACGACAGCTGCGGCGCAACGCCGGCCGTTCCGGGCGCGGTGTACAGCGCGATCGAATAAGTGGCTGCACCTGACTCGTCCACCCGGAACTGCGCCGCCGTCGCGGACACGCCGTCGGACAGCGTATCGGGCGCGATCGAGAAACCGTTCGCTGCAGGAGAGCCCGCCAAGCTGTCGCGAAGCACCACGCCGATCGGCAGCAGCAGCACCGACACCACCACCAGCAGCAGCACGGCCGCCAAGCGCATCCGCGCCGCGTCGCTCATGCCGCGTGCGCTGCACTGTTCATCGTTCATCTTCGAACTCCCCCTGTGATCCCTTACGGGTGCAGTTTGCTGACCGGCAATCAGCGCACCTCATATTGACGGAACGCAGGATCGATACTTGAACTATGACTGTTGGCATCGCCTAAAACACATCGCTTGTTGGCAAGGCCCGCAAACACAGCAGCGTGCGTCTCGCTGCGCCGAAGCTGTCGGAATTGCGAACCCATGCCGGCACCGGCGTGCGATCAGGCCGTCATCTATTCCCATCCCACTGACGCAGCAATGCCCCGTCACGTCGCCCCGTCACGTCACGAACTGCTCACTGAGAATGCGTTCTTCTAGATTGTGTTCGGGATCGAACAGCAGCGTAACCAGATGTTCGCGGGATTCGCGGATGGCCACTTCCACCACGTCGCGGACTTCATGCGAATCCGCAGTCGCGCTAACCGGACGCTTGTACGGGTCGAGCACGCGGAAACGTACTTCGGTCTGGGCTTTCAGCAGCGCGCCGCGCCAGCGTCGCGGGCGGAATGGCGCGATCGGCGTCAGCGCGACCACACCGCTGCCCAACGGCAGAATCGGGCCGCCCGCAGAATAATTGTATGCGGTGCTGCCGGCGGGAGTCGCCACCATCACGCCATCGCAGATCAATTCATCCAGCCGCATCTGGCCGTTGAGTTCGATGCCGATATGCGCAGCCTGACGGGTCTGACGCAGCAGCGACACTTCGTTGTACGCCAACGACGACACGCTGGCGCCGGACTCGGTGAGCACCTGCATTTCCAGCGGAAGCAATTTTGCGGGTTCCGCAGCGGCCAGACGTTCGAACAGATCGCCCGCCTCGTACTGATTCATCAGAAAGCCCACGGTGCCGAGTTTCATCCCGAACACCGGACGACCCAGTCCTCCATGACGATGCAGCGTATGCAGCATGAAGCCGTCGCCACCGAGCGGGCAGATGACGTCGGCATCCTCCGGGGCGCACTGGCCGTAACACGCGTTCATCGCTGCCAACGCCGACTGCGCATCGGCGGTGGTACTGGCGAGAAACGCGATTCGCTTCGCTGTCACGGTCAACTCCATTCGCGAGGGCCGGCGCCCCTCGCGACGAGCATAGCTGATCAGCCTTCCGCAGACAGCATCGACAGCCGGCGCACCGCGACCGAAGCGGTCGGATAATCCAGCGTTTTCTGCGCCGCCAGTTCGCCCAGCATCGCCAGCGTGAAACGTAACGAAGGATCGTCGCGCTCAAGCCAATGCTTGAGCTTCACGTCCGCAGTAGCGCCGGGCGTATCCAGCACCTGCATTGTCAGCAAGCGCTGCTGGGTGGCCAACTCATCGCGCAGCGAACCGCGCGCCACCGCATGCCAACGGCCGTCGACCGCCAGCGTATCGATCTGCGCGTACAGCCAAGACAGCTTCAGCGCTTCGCCCAGACGGAAGTGCGCCTTGGCGATATCCACCGGCTTGAGCTTCCGCGCGCGCGCCACTTCGATGATGTCGCAGCACCATTCCAGGTACGGCAGCGCCGACAGCTGTTTAGCCAGCGATTCCGGCAGCCCTTTGGCCTTCCAGTCGGCGAAGCTGGCGTCGTAGGCAGGGCGCATTGTGGTCGGCAGAATACCGGAACCGGCGCGGATTTCGCGGAAGCCGTCGTGATAGCGGTTCACTGCTGCGGTGATGTCGGGAATCGCTCCCGGCCGCGACAGCAGCCAGCGCGTCATCGAGCGCTGCAGTGACCAGATGATTTGCAGCGCATCGACCTGCACCGACTCCGGCACCTTGCCGTCCAGCGCGTCGATCTGCGCCCACAGTTCGCGCGCGTCCAGCGTTTCGCGGGTGATCGTGAAGGCCTTTGCGACTTCGCCGGGGCTGCGGCCGGTGTCTTCGGTCATGCGCAGAATAAAGGTGGCGCCCATGCGATTGAC
>JAYVSK010000368.1:0-4572 GCA_043775395.1 Lysobacter sp.
GTAGGCGACCACATGCAGCAGCGAAGGCACCGAATCGAACACTTGCCGGTCGAGGTCAAGCTGGCCTTCAGTCCAGACGTAGGCCTCGAGTGTGCAGACTTCCTTGGCCAGGTCCATGCCTTTCAAGCCAGGAAACTTGCGCGCGCACTCGACCGCCTTGTCGACGTCGATATCGCCGGCCATCAGGGCGCCGTTCTGGGAACCGCGGTCGCGCAGAAGGCGCGTCAGCCGACGGGTGTCGATGTCAGAAATGGCAACCACGCCCCGGGCACGCAGCCAATCGGGCAGGCTGACCTGGCTGCGCCAGCTGCTGGGCCGGCGCGGCACGTTGCGGACGATCAGGCCGGATGCCCAGACCTGCCCGGCTTCGTCATCAAGGTCGGTACAGCCGGTGTTGCCGATGTGGGGATAGGTCAGGGTGACCAGCTGACGGGCGTAGGACGGATCGGTCAACACTTCCTGATAGCCGGTCATGGCCGTATTGAAAACAACCTCGCCGACGGACAGGCCGGACGAACCTACGGATTCACCCTCGAATACGGTGCCGTCTTCGAGGACAAGGATTGCGGTCTCGGTCACGTGGTTCGCCTATGTCGGGCTACATCAGGTTGCACAAAACCACGGACGCAGTGCGGAACCGGTCCGGGGCATGAGGGAATCAGGCGAGCGGGAATTGTACCGATGCGCCCCCGCCTTCGCCAGCAGAATCTCCCTCCAACTTGGCTGCCGTAGAAGTTTGCGAGGCCTCGCCCCGGCAACCTGAACATGCGTCCGCATGCCTCAGGCCGCGCTGCGGCGCATGCATCCGCTACTGCGGTGACGGCAGCGAGAATGCGAGCACGCGCCCCATCCGGCTGGCGTCGATCTGGGCCACGATGGCCGCGAAAGCGCTGGCCTCAAGACCGGCCTCGAAACCGATCCTGAAGTGCATTTCACCAGCAGGCGTACGCGAGGAATGAATCGACGACAGGCTCACGCCGTGACCCTCGAACACCTGCAACAAAGCCCGCAGCGCGCCGGGGCGGTCTTCAGGCAGATGCACGCTGATCGAGATCCGTTCGACCAGATCCGCGAGCAGATAGCCGACGCGCTCGAAGGTGTGATTGCTTTTGGCCAGCGCAGCGTCATCGAAATGACCGCGATTAGGCTGCAGAAATCGCGCGCGAAATCCGGCGTGTGCAGCATCGTCGCCCTGTGCGATGAGATCGCGCAGCGCGGACAGCTGGTCGACCAGGCTCTCCAACATTTCAAGCGCATACGGATTGCCGAACTGGATGTCTTCGTAGATCTGCGGATTCAGCGACAGGATCCGGGTGATCACCGCGACATCCCGCTCGAACGACGCCGAACGCAGCGGCAACAGCGAAGACGGCGGCCCCAGATGCTGCGCATGGCCGCGCATCACGGCCGCTTCCGCGAGATGGGTGGCGTGCACCATCGCTTGGATGAGCGCCATGACGCGGTCGTGATCATCGGGCGTTACCCGCACGCACTCGGCCTGCAGCGCCGCGAACAATGCCGACAGCCAATCGCGCCAGGCATCGATGCGGGCCTCGCAGACCACCAGCACCTTGCCCTTCCGCGTCGGCGCCTTCGGCGGCGCGGTCATCGGATGCAGACCCGCGACTTCCGCCTGCGACCGCAGCATCGCTGCGACGGGCGCCTGCTTGATCGAAGTGATGTCCAGCCACAGCCGCCCACACTCGCGACCGGCCGACTGCCTGCGCATCTCGTCGATGATCGCCTCGGTGCTGCGGATGGGCGCAGCGAACAGCAGCACGTCGGCTTCATCGAGCAGGCGTTCGCTGGAGTCGGACGATGCGGCCGGATCGTGCCCCAGCACCCGCAG
This sequence comes from Lysobacter sp., assembly GCA_043775395.1. Lineage (GTDB taxonomy): Bacteria > Pseudomonadota > Gammaproteobacteria > Xanthomonadales > Xanthomonadaceae > Lysobacter_I. Next base: position 1,850 of record JAYVSK010000368.1, read on the forward strand.
TTGCATGCGCTCTTCGAAAAAGCGTCGCAGCCCGTGGCCGTACGCGCCTTCGCCGCCGACGATGCCAATCACCGGGCGTCGGGTGATCGCATCATGCTTCATAGGCATTCGCAGCCAGGTTCAATCGAGCAGGTCGCGCAGCCGATAGCTGCCCGGCGCCCGGCCGGCAAGCCTTGTGGCGGCATGCAATGCGCCACGCGCGAAAATGTCGCGATGGGTTGCCCGGTGGATCAACTCGATCCGTTCGCCCTGCCCCGCAAACTGGACCAGATGCTCGCCGACGATGTCGCCGGCACGGAGGCTGGCATAGCGCGGATCGGCCCCGCCGCGCTGGGCCGCCGCGCCGAGGGCGAGCGCAGTGCCCGAAGGCGCGTCCAGCTTGCGGGTGTGGTGGGATTCGACGATGTCGCAATCCCAGGCATGCAGCGCTGAGGCTGCACGTTCGACCAGCTCTTCGAGTACGGCTACGCCCAGGCTGAAATTGGCGGCCCACAGCACCGGGATGCGATTGGATGCGGCCTGCAGGGCTGCCCGCTGCTGTGCGGACAGGCCTGTGGTACCAGATACCAGAGAGGCGCCGCGCGCCGCGCACAGCGCAAGCAGCGCATCGATGCCCGCAGGCAAACTGAAATCGACCGCAACATCGAATGACTTGACGGTCTGGAGCTGGTCTAGCGGATGGAACGGCTGGCCAAGCAGTGCGGCGTCGGTGGACACCGGCGCCACAGCGGCAACGATCGCCAGATCCTCTCGACCAACAGCAAGACGAAGCAGGGTCTGGCCCATACGGCCGCTGGCGCCGTGAATGAGGACTCGGACGGGAGCGGACATACAGCCTCTGCGAAACGTACAAGACGACGAACAGCATACCGGAGGAGGCGCGCGGGCCGCCGGACCGCATCGTCAGCGTCCGGTGCATCCCAAAAAAAGACCCCGGCCGAAGCCGGGGTCCGTGTATTGCTTGATCTACCGTGTCATGTTTACCGCATAACGATTACGGCGTATTGGTGACGGTCTTGAGGGCGTTGATGATGCCGGTGCCGATCGGCGTCGCCGCCGGCGGCAACACGCCGAACGCTTTGACGTTGTTCTTGACCAGCGTTTCGCATGCCGCTGGTGTGCAGTCGACGCTGGGCTTGGACTGCATCAGCGCGACCAGACCTGCCACGTGCGGCGACGCCATCGAGGTGCCGCTGTAGTACACGTAATTATCAGCGCCCGGGGTGGTGGTGCCGGCATTCAGGGTCGAAGCGATCTGCACGCCGGGTGCCGAGACATCGACGCCCGCACCGTAGTTCGAGAAGCTGGCCCGGGCGCCGTTCGAGTCGGTCGCACCGACCACGATCAGGCCATTGCCAGTGCAGCTTGCCGGAGTGAAACCGGAGACGTTGCCGTTGCTGTTGCCAGCGGCAACCACCACCGTGGTGCCGCGACTGATCGCACCAGTGATCGCGGTCTGCATGACCGAACCTGCGCAGGAGCCGCCGCCGCCCAGACTCATGTTGATAACGCTGGCCTGATTGGCGCCGACCGCAGGTATACCGGCGACCGCACCGCCCGAAGCCCACGTCACTGCATCGGCGATATCGGCCAGCGTGCCGCCGCAGGTGCCCAGTGCGCGCACCGCCAGCACTCTTGCGTTGAAGGCCATGCCCGCTACACCGGCCGCGTTGTTGGTGACCGCAGCGACCGTGCCGGCCACATGAGTGCCGTGCCAGCTGGAATTGGAAGCAGGCGAACCCGGGAAACATTGCCCGGCTGTCGTCCAGTCGCCCGGGTCCAGCGCGCTGCTGTCGCGGCCATTGCCATCGTTGGCGGTGCCGATATTGCTGATGAAGTCGTAACCGTTGATGATGTTGGCATTGAGGTCTACGTGCGGGCGATAACCGGTATCGATCACCGCGACGATTTTGCCCGCGCCAAGAAAACCGAGATTCCACGCCTGATCGGCGTTGCTGCCACCGACGCCGCTCTGCAAGCCGTACTGCAGATTGAAGAAAGTGTCGTTCGGGGTCAGGGTGGGATATAAACGGATGTTCGGTTCGATCGCGATGACGTCAGAATCAGCCGCGATCTGGCGCATCAGGGTTTCCGCATCGACACGATCCAGTTTGCGATCGACGCCGATGAGTTCGGCGCCGACGCCGAGGGTGCGCTCATGACGAAGTTTCAGCGCTTTGCCGCGGCCTAGCGCAGTGGCGGCTACGCGGTCGAGCGATCGCTGCAGCGTCGTGGCACTGGCTTTCTGGGCGCTGCCGGCGCGATAGGTGACGATGAAGCCATCGACCGGTTCATTGTTGCTGAGGCCCGATACGTTGACGTTGCCTGCTGCACAGGCAGCACCGGACACGAAAACGGCGGACAGCGCGAGTGCGAGCGCACGGCGGCGCAGATGGGAGTGCTTGGATGACATTGTGAAATCTCCATATTTCGATTGATTGCCGCGTATGCGGCAGGGATGTCCTGTTCCCTGAGCGACCTGCCCCTAACCTTGCGAAGGAGCCCGGGTCGGACACGATACGGACGCACGCTGCGCCCGAGCATTACCATGTCGTGCTACGACGCTCACGTCAACACCGATCCATCGCCAAGACTGCACAATTCCGTGATCGCAATCGAAAAACCGACAAAGCGTGATCAGAACGCATCGTGCGGCGTTCCACATGCTGAGCATGCCTTATACGCGCTCACATGTTGCAGCTTAAAAACCCGTTAAAAAACTC
>JAYVSK010000369.1:0-1760 GCA_043775395.1 Lysobacter sp.
CCCCAACGAATTCTCTGGCGCAAGAAAATTAACCACGAAATCCGGTAAGTAACCAATATTGTTCAAACGGGTACGCGTCGCATCCGAAGTGCCGTCGTACTCACTGACCAGAATGCGCAGGGCGCCATAGCAAGCGGCAGCATCGCCAGTGAGCTGCGCCTGCCGATCACAGCTCTCAAGCACGCGATCGATCAATTCGCCATGGACCTCGCCTGCAAAGGGCGTCTGCTCGGCAATCCGATCGGTGTGCCGATACAGCGCATCGTGAATCATGTTCCAAGGCTGTGGCTGCAGATGTTCGGGCGGGCTGAACAAGGTGGCCCCGCCAGGGAGCAGCAAATTGAGCAAGAGACCCAAGCCGGAGTTGGAAGGAAACATGCTTCGCCCCCATTCCGCCCCGAACAGATGCTGATAGCCATCGCAGCCGTCCGGCTTTTCCATCCGCAGGGCGGGGCAACTGGCAGCTTGCTCTCCACCGCCACCGCAGCCGCCGCCGCAGCCCTCGTCCCACCAATGATCGCCGTCGTAGACGCTGTGGTCGATGCTGACATAGCCACCAGCGACATCGTAGGGGCTGGTGCCGTCGGTGCTGAGCCGCCAGGAATAGATGGTTTGCGTGTCCAGGTCGTTAGGCCCGGTCGAGCTATTATTGTTGCCGATAGCGCCGGCCTGCATCGACAGGCCCAGTGCGCCGAATGAAAGGATAGTGGCGATGGATTTCTTGAGGTATGTACTGCTCACGTGCGGTCCTTGTGTGAATGATGGTGCCCGGCAACGTCCGCCGATGAGCATGGACAGTACCGCTGTTTGTGACGGGTTTCAACTATCTGTTTGATAAGCCCAGCGCGCGATCGAGGTAGGTTTCAAAGCGGCCGCTGTTCTGGACTTCCAGCGAGACGGCGTTGAGATCGAAGCGTGGGCGGTCGCACAGCATGTCGAACAGATTGAGCGCGTCTATCGATGGCCCCAGTTGCCGATAGATCAGCCAGATCGCATAGAAGCGGGCCATGCGGCCGTTGCCATCTTCGAAAGGATGGATCTGCAGCACGCGAAGCAGCCCGATCAGCGCCTGCAGCGATGCGGGTAGATTCGATTGCGGAAGACTAACCAGTGTTTTCATCAAGCCGTTCAGTCGTGCGGGCGGCGAGCCGACATGCCATGAATCGGATGGATGCAGTGCGCCCATCCACACCGGGCGGTTGCGGAAGATCGCCTGCTGCTTGCCCGTAAGTGCGGCGTTGATCTTCTTCAGTTGTTCAACACCCATCCGTTCCCGTCCAATCCATGCGTTCAGGACAGCCTCGGCCTCGGCCTGTCTGTCTGCAACGTCGAGCTTGTTCCGGGTTTGGGCGATAGTGGCTGCCGCACGGGGAGTAAATACGCTGGCGTCGGTTGTGTTTTTCAATGCGCGGTCCAGCGCGGCAAATGCTTTAATTCTGGAGGCCTCGACAGCGGGCAACAGCGGTTGGGGGATAAAACACTGATACGGCCGCCCATCCAGGATTTCGGTGACATACATGAACTGATTCCGTGGTGGTCCGCAGCCGCACTGTGTGACGATGAAGCGATGAAAATCTAGTGTTGGCCGATTGCGCTATCTGATTTGAAAGCATTTTGTGGCAGCCGGATCATCTGTCAGTCGTTTCATTGTCAGGCCGAAAATTCAAATACGCATCCTTCAACCGCACATAATGCTGCGCGGAGTAATACAGCGCTTCGATTTCAGCATCGGTGAGTTTGCGCGCGCATCTGGCCGGGCT
>JAYVSK010000370.1:0-2997 GCA_043775395.1 Lysobacter sp.
GGAAAAGCTCGCGGCTGAAGCCGCTCCTACAAAAGCGGTGGATCATCTTCAGCTCATCCGATAATTCGGTGGCTCTTTCGTAATCTGCACATCATGCACATGGCTTTCGCGCTGCCCTGCCCCGGTCACTTTCACGAAGGACGGTTTTTTGCGCATGTCTTCGATGGTGGCGCAGCCAACGTAGCCCATCGACGCGCGCAGGCCGCCGACCAGCTGATGTACGACGCTGGCGAGCGGGCCGCGATACGGAACGCGACCTTCGATGCCTTCTGGCACCAGTTTGTCGGCGTCGCTGGCGTCCTGGAAATAGCGGTCTTTCGAGCCTTTTTCCATTGCGCCCAGCGAGCCCATGCCGCGGTAGCTTTTATAGCTGCGGCCCTGGAAGAGTTCGGTTTCGCCCGGCGCTTCTTCGGTGCCCGCGAACAGACCGCCGAGCATGACCGTGGATGCGCCGGCGACGATGGCCTTGCCGATATCGCCCGAATAACGGATGCCGCCGTCGGCGATCAGCGGAATGCGGTCCTGCAGGGCTGCGGCGACCATCGACACCGCGGTGATCTGCGGCACGCCAACGCCGGCGACGATCCGCGTGGTGCAGATCGAACCGGGGCCAACGCCGACTTTCACCGCATCCGCGCCGGCATCTTCCAAAGCCAACGCAGCATCGCCGGTGACGATATTGCCGCCGATCACCTGCAGCTGCGGAAAATGTTTCTTCGCCCAGCGCACGCGGTCGATCACGCCCTGAGAATGTCCGTGCGCGGTATCGACAATAATCACATCCACGCCTGCGGCCATCAGCGCTTCGATACGCTGTTCGGTATCGCCGCCCACCCCGACCGCCGCGCCGACCAGCAGACGTTTCAAAGCGTCTTTAGCGGCGTTCGGGTTGTCGGTCTTTTTCTGGATATCCTTGACGGTGATCAGCCCGCGCAGGTCGAATCCGTCGTTGACCACCAGCACTTTCTCGATCCGGTGCCTGTGCAGCAGCTGCAGCACTTCCTCATCGGTGGCGCCTTCGCGCACGGTGATCAGGCGATCCTTCTTGGTCATGATGTGGCTGACCGGATCGTCCAGCTTGGTCTCGAAACGCATATCGCGGCTGGTGACGATGCCGACCAGCTGGCCACCGTCAACCACCGGCACGCCGGAAATATTACGGGCGCGAGTGAGCTTGAGCACTTCGCCGATGGTGGTGTCGGGATCGACGGTGAACGGCTCTTTGATGACGCCGGCCTCGAATTTCTTGACCCGTGCGACTTCCCGCGCCTGCAGTTCCACCGACAGATTCTTGTGGATGATGCCGATACCGCCCAGCTGAGCGATCGCGACCGCAAGCCGGGCTTCGGTGACGGTATCCATTGCGGCCGAGACGATCGGCAGTTTCAGAGTAAGAGTACGGGTCAAGCGCGTGGACAGCGAGACCTCGTTGGGCAAAACAGTGGAATGCGCGGGGACGAGCGAGACATCGTCATAGGTCAGCGCTTCAGCCTGGATGCGGAGCATGGCCGGTCCGGTGGTGATGAAGCGCGTCATTCTACCGCTTTTTATTCCTTCTCCCGTCGGGAGAAGGTGGCGCGCAGCGCCGGATGAGGGTTCGGCGACATGCCGTTACCGATGATATGAGCGAACTCAAAGCAATTCAGATTTCGGCACCGTTGCGTGTGCCGGATTATCGGACCCTCTCCCCAACCCCTCTCCCGACGGGAGAGGGACTCAAGCAGCCCCCGCTGCATCGGCGGCTTCCAGGGTGTTCTGCATCAGCGTGGCCACAGTCATCGGCCCCACCCCGCCCGGGACCGGAGTGATCCAGCTGGCGCGTGCGGCGGCTTGGTCGAACTGCACGTCGCCGACCAGCCGGCCGTCCTCCAGACGATTGATGCCCACATCAATCACCACCGCGCCGGGCTTCACCCAGTCTCCGGGAATCAGTCCCGGGCGTCCGACGGCAACCACCAGAATATCGGCCTCGCCCACATGCCGGCGCAGCACGTCCGTCGGCGTGAACTTGTGGCAGCTGGTCACGGTGCAGCCGGCGATCAAGAGTTCCAGCGCCATCGGCCGGCCGACGTGGTTGCTCACGCCCACGATGGTGGCGCTCTGCCCGCGCACCGGGCGGTCGGTATAGGCCAGCAGCGTGGTGATGCCGCGCGGCGTGCAGGGGCGCAGGCCAAACTGGCGGAGCACCAGATGACCGACGTTTTCGGGGTGGACACCGTCCACGTCCTTGCGCGGGTCGATGCGGTGGATCAGATGGGTCGCATCGGGAATGCCCGGCAGCGGCAGCTGCACCAGGATGCCGTGGACGGCGGGATCGGCGTTGAGCCGGTCGATCAGCGCCAACAGCTCGGCCTCGGAAGTTCCAGCGGGCATATCGAAATCAAACGCTTGGATACCGACTTTCTCTGCTGCACGGCGCTTGTTCCGCACGTAGGACTGCGACGCCGGGTCGCCGCCGACCAGCACCACCGCCAACCCGGGACGCGGCTTACCTTCCGCCAAGCGCGCATCGACCAGCACTTTGAGGTCATCCAACAGCAGGTCGGCGATACGTTTGCCGTCGAGGATTTTGGCGGTCATTCCAGCATCATGATCGTAGCGAGGCAGCTATTATCCCCGATGTCCCCACCGATAAGCCTCCTCATGAATCCGCAAACCGTCACCGAACTCGAGGCCGCCGCTTTTCGCCGCCTCCGCGACCATCTGATGCATGCGCGCAACGATGTGCAGAACATCGACCTGATGATCCTCGCCGGCTTCTGCCGCAACTGTCTTTCTGACTGGTATCGCGATGCGGCCATCGAACGCGACATCGACATGAACAAGGACACCGCCCGTGAAGCTGTGTACGGTATGCCCTTCGGCGAATGGAAAGCCCTGCATCAGAAAGATGCGACGCCGGAACAATTAGCAGCATTCCAAGCCGCGCAAAAAAAGCATGCGTAGTTTCTTCGTCATCATCGCTCTGCTGGCCGTCATCGCCTACGCCGGCGCATG
>JAYVSK010000371.1:0-2120 GCA_043775395.1 Lysobacter sp.
CGGCCGCTACAAATCTCAGGAGAGCCGGCCGCATGGCCGATGTAACCACAGAAAATCTGGACCTCGAACTGGTCCGACGGGTGCAGCGCGGCGACAGCGCTGCGTTCGACCTGTTGGTGCGTAAGCATCAGCACAAGGTGGTCGCGCTGATCGGACGCTATGTCCGCGATTGGAGCGAATGTCAGGATATCGCCCAGGACACGTTTCTGCGGGCCTACCGGGCAATCGGGAACTTCCGAGGCGATGCGCAGTTCTCAACGTGGCTGCATCGCATCGCAGTGAACACCGCAAAGAATCATCTGGTTGCCCACAAGCGACGCCCGCCTGGCGACGATATCGACATCGACGACGCCGAGCAGTTCGAGTCGGCGCTGAGAATGCGCGACAACGACACACCGGAGCGCGAATTAATGCGTCAGCAGATGGAACAAACGGTGATGCGCGCTGTCGAAGCCCTGCCCGAAGAACTGCGGATGGCGATTACGTTGCGTGAGGTGGACGGATTGAGTTACGAGGAGATCGCGCAGCAGATGCAGTGCCCTATCGGTACCGTGCGTTCGCGTATTTTCCGGGCCCGTGATGCCATCGACACCCAGCTCAGTCCGCTGCTGGATGCGCCCCATCCGCGCGAACGGGCGGCTCGATAGATTCGCTTAACTTCCTGTTCCCGATCTCGCCGCTTTTGAGCTGGCTGCCCTATAGATATTCCATTCCGATCGTTCATTCCCGATCTTTCATTCTGTAATCCAACATCGAAACCTTATGACTGGATTGTCTGATTCAAACACGTCTCTTCATCCCAGCACCCGGGATTTCCACCGCGAACAGCTGTCCGCGATGATGGACGGGGCGCTGTCGGCCGATGAGGCCAAATTCCTGCTGCGGCGCATGGAGCATGACGACGCGCTCGCCGATTGCTGGCAACGCTGGCAATTGGTCGGCGACGCGTTGCGCGGTGAGGTCGATCGCGCCCTCCCTGCGGATTTTTCCCGTCGCGTCGGGCGCGCGATCGCCGATGATCTTGCTGCGGCAGCCGTGGGTGAAGTGCATACCGTTGCCGCACACGGCAACGCGCGGGGGCCGTTGTTGCGCTGGGGCGGCGGTGCCGCACTGGCGGTATCGGTCGCACTGGCCACGCTGATCGGCACGCGCATGCTTTCTCCTCCGAACGCATCGTCTTCGGCACCTACGGCATTGACTGTGGCGCCGGTGCCCACGGTCCCCACGCAGACGCCGCCGTCGGCCGGCGTTGCGCCTGAGCCGCTTGCGCCACGCGGGCCCGAAGCGTTGATCGCCCAAGCCGGCGCTGCTGTCGTGATGGCGGCGGTGTCCAGCGGCGAGCGTCGTGGTTCGCGTCCGCGCATCCTTGCCCGCCAAGAGGCCATCTCTGCGTCCACTGGCAAAGTTTTGGCAGGCGTATCTGCCCCGGCCTACGCGCCGTCGACCGCAAGAGGCTTGGCCCAGACCCATCCGCAGGTCGACAGTCTTGCGACGCAGACGCAGATCGCTGCAAAACCCTGGCCGCGCGCATTGGTGCCCGGTGCATCCATGAACGGTGAGGTAACCGCGGGCTTTGAAGGGTCTGTGCTGATGCCCGCTTTCAAACCGCGCATCGACCCACAGGCCGCATGGCCTGTCGAACGTCCCGCCTCGTCGCCCTGATGCCATGATGATCGTGCCGACGATTCCCGATCGTCGGTTCTCTTCCCACTACCACCCTTTATCGAGGACGCTTCCCCGATGAAACAGTCGCTCCGTACTCTCGCACTTGTCTCCGCCACCGCCGCCGCCACGGCAGCCGCAACAACACTCCTGCCGATTGCCGCCAGCCCTGCTGCAACGCCCGTCACCGCCGTGGTGACGGCAGCGGAGGCGATCAATGCGCCTAACACGCCACTGGTAACCGGATTGCCAGACTTCACCCAACTGGTGGAGCGGGTCGGGCCTGCAGTGGTCAATATCGAAGCCAGCGGCTCCGGTCGCCGCGAAGTCGCGACCCGCGATGGGGCTCCGGTACCTGACGATGAAGACGCGCCTGAGTTCTTCCGCCGCTTCTTCGGCCCTGATACGCCCATCCCTGGCGGTCCAGGTGGTCGGCAGGAGCCTGGAGAAGGCGGCCC
>JAYVSK010000372.1:0-5640 GCA_043775395.1 Lysobacter sp.
CGATCTTCCAGCGTCCGGTCCATTACGGGCCTCTTGCAGTGAGTCAAGATACAGAAACTCTATCATCAATCAACTAACTTTATAACACAGTAGAATTAATCTGTAACAAAAATATGTTGGCGTTAGTGCAACATCCTTTCTGTTATTTCATTCCGACAACCTGCGGCGGTTCCCTCGGTGGTGCCATAGCCCCGAACCGACAGAACCCAGAACATGGCACAACGCGTTGAACATAATCCAATGGAAGCAGCGATGGCTGCGCTGCTGTCACAAGGCCTGGATGGCGCAGGCGAGGCCTTGCGTATCCTGGTTGACGAAGCGAGCAAGATTGAACGCAGTCATCACCTCAATGCCCAACCCTATGAACGCAGCGATGGCCGTCGCGACTATGCCAATGGCTTCAAGCCCAAGACCGTGATGACCCGGATGGGCGAGATCACCTTTGCGGTGCCTCAGGTCCGCGCCAGCGACTTCTACCCCAGCGCGTTGGAGAAGGGCTCGCGCACCGAGCAGGCGCTCAATCTGGCGTTGGCGGAGATGTACGTGCAAGGCGTGTCCACGCGCAAATCGTGGTGGACTGCCTCTCATGTGGTCTTCGCCCCTCATCCGGCGCTGCGCGCCACCTTCTCCCCGCTGTGCAGGGAGAAGGAAACGCGCATCGACGCGTTTGGAACAACACAAACCGCGACGTGAGCAGCATGCAAAATGGTTCAAACAGAGTGAAGCACTGCACCAGCCATGACAGGTGCTGACAACCTCCGGCTTGAGGTTTGACAGGTTGCTGACATAACTCACTCCTGTCGGCCTTTCAGCCCGCTGCTGAGCGCATGGCCGCCACGCCGCAGCCATGCAGGATGAACGATGCCCCGCGTTCGATCGCCTCCGCGCCGGTGCCGCACCTCAATATCGGCGGGCAGACCGCCCCGCTTCGTCGGGATTCCGGGCGGATCGCTATAATCCGCACCTGCTCCGATCCAGAGCGACGCGGCGACCTGCGCAACGATGTCTTTTTCTCGAACGATGCCGGCCCGGATGACGCCCGTCGCGATCCGCGCCTACACCGCCACCACTGCGCTGGGCCACGGCCGCGAAGCCCAGGCCGATGCGCTGCAGGCGCGCCGCAGCGGCCTGCGCCGCAATGATTTCGGCGATGGCGCCACCGCCGATGCGCGTCTGGACACTTGGATCGGCCGCGTCGACGGCATCGAGGACATCGTGCTGCCGCCTGCGCTGGCGCCGTTCGACTGCCGCAACAACCGCCTTGCGTGGCTGGCGCTGCAGCAGGACGGCATGCTCGACGGGCTTGCCGCGCTGCGCGACCGCTACGGTGCGGAGCGGGTCGCGATCATTATCGGCACCTCCACGTCCAGCATCGGCGCCAGCGAAGAGGCGTACACGCGGCTTGAAAGCAGGCCGCCCGACGGCGATGTCTTCCCCGCCGATCTGCGCCGGACGCTGCTGCACACGCCGCATTCGCTGGGTCACTTCATCCAGCTGGCGACCGGGCTGCGCGGGCCGTGCGTCACCGTGGCCACCGCGTGCTCGTCGAGCGCGAAAGTATTCGCGCAGGCGTCGCGATTGATTGATGCCGGCATCGTCGATGCGGCGCTGGTTGGCGGCGTCGACACGCTGTGCGGCAGCGTGCTGTTCGGCTTCAACGCGCTGGGGCTGGTGTCGCAGCAGCCGTGCATGCCGTTCGATGCGCGCCGCGACGGTCTGTCGCTGGGCGAAGCCGGCGGCTATGCGCTGCTGGAACGTATTGATCCCCGCCGTATTGATGCCCGCCGCATGGATGACCGCGACAGCGGCCTGCGTCTGTGCGGCTACGGCGAAAGCAGCGATGCGCACCACATGTCCACGCCGCATCCCGAGGGCCTTGGCGCGCGGCTGGCGATGGCCGATGCGATCGCGCGCGCCGGCATCGTGCCGGACGATATCGGCTATCTGAATCTGCACGGCACCGCGACCCCTGCGAACGATACGGTCGAAGCGCTCGCGGTGCGCGGCCTGTTCGGCGACACCCTGCACGCCAGTTCGACCAAAGGCTGGGTGGGCCACACGCTGGGCGCCGCAGGTATCGTCGAATCGGTGTTCGCGTTGATCGCACTGGAGCGCGGCCCGCTGCCGGGCATGCTGGACAGCGGCGCATCCGGCGCACCGCAGCGCGACCCCGCCTGCGGGCCGCAGATCCGCTTCGATGCCGCCGAACGCGAGATCCGGTATGCAATGAACAATTCCTTCGGCTTCGGCGGCAACAATGCCTCGCTGGTGTTCGGGCGCGGCTGCGCATGACCGCACTAACCGCACTGACCGCCACCATCGAAAGCGTCGGCTACTGGAACAACGGCCTGCCATCGTGGCAGCACGCGCAGGCCTTCGTCGCCAGCGGCGCATTGGCCGACGACGCTGCGGGCAAACCCTCGCCGCAGCTGTTGGCGCCCAACGAACGTCGCCGCGCGCCGGAGTCGGTGGCGGTCGCGCTGGATGTCGCGCTGGCCGCGTGCACGGCAGCAGGCCGCGACCCTGCAGCGCTGCCGTCGGTGTTCACCTCGACCCACGGCGATCTATCGATCACCGACTACATGTGCGCGACGCTGGTCGCCGATCCGCGCGCGATTTCGCCGACCAAGTTCCACAACTCGGTGCACAACGCCGCGGCCGGCTACTGGACCATCGGCGCGCACTGCATGCAGGCCGCCACCGCGATCAGCGCCTACGACGCCAGTTTCGCCGAAGGTCTGCTCGAAGCGCTGATGCAGCTGGCGGCCGGCGCCGAAGCGGTGCTGCTGGTCGGCTACGACACCGGCGCTACCGGCCCGCTGCGTTCGGTGCACGACTGCAGCGGCCTGCTGGGCGGCGCGCTGGTGCTGTCGCGCTCGAACAACGGCCCGCGCATCACCGTGACCCTCGTCGATGGCGATGCCGACGCGCCGGGCGCACTCGGCCATCATGCGGGAACCAATCCGATGGTGCCGATGCTGCCGCTGTTCGACGCGTTGGCCGCACGCGCGCCGCGCGCTTCGCTGCTGGCCGGTCCGGGCCGCGCGATGTCGGTGGAGATCGCGTATGAGTGATGCCGTGGTGCTCGATCGCAGCAACGTCGCGGTGGTCATCCCCGCGCTCAACGAAGCGCTGCGCATCCGCGAAGTGGTGCAGGCCGCGCTGGGCGAATGCGACCGCGTGATCGTCATCGACGACGGTTCCCACGACGGCACCGCCGAAAAAATCGCGGATCTTCCGGTGACTTTGCTGCGTCATCCGCAGCGGATGGGCAAGGGCGCGAGTCTGCGCGACGGCTTCCGCGAAGCGGAGCGGCTGGGCATGGCCGCAGTCACCACCATCGACGGCGATGGCCAGCATGCCGCCAGCGATATTCCGCGGCTGATCGCGGCCGCCAACCGCCATCCCGGATGCGTGATCGTCGGTACGCGTTTGCGCAAACGCGCCTCGCAGCCGCTGTACCGCCGCATCGGCAACGATTTCGGCGACTGGGGCATCGCCTGGGGCTGCGGCTTCCGGGTCCGCGATACCCAGAGCGGGCAGCGCCTGTATCCGACGTCCGTGCTGGCGCTGCGCGATGTGCCGGGGGAAGGTTTTGTGTTCGAAGCGCAGCTGCTGATTTCGGCCGCCCGGCATGCCGGTGCGCGGGTGGTTGGGATCCCGATCGAAACCCGCTACCACACGGCCGATACGCCGGAGCAGTTCCGCAAAAGCCACTTCCGCCTGTTCCGCGACCTGTACGCCATCACGTCGCACGTCGTGATACAAGTCTGGAATTACGGACACGTGATTCGCGAGTACCGCCGCGCACGCGCGCACCCGCCGGTGATCGACGATCCCAGCGGCGAATTCAGTTCAGGAACGCAACGATGACCGAGATCTCCGCTTCAACGCCGATCGCCCATGATGTCGTCGTCCTCGGCGGCGGCCTGGCCGGCCTCTCGCTTGCGATCCAGCTCAAGCAGCGCGATCCGCGGATCGATGTCGCAGTGCTGGAACGGCGCCCGCATCCGGTCACCGAAGGCGCGTTCAAGGTCGGCGAATCCACGGTCGAAATCGGCGCGCACTACTTCGCCAACGTGCTCGGCTTGCGCGAACATCTGGAAAGCGAACACATCCGCAAGTTCGGGTTTCGTTTTTTCTTCAGCGACGGCCGCCGCGATATTGATCGGTGCACCGAACTGGGCGTGAGCCGGATTCTGCCGACGCCGTCGTGGCAGATCGATCGAGGCCGTTTCGAAAATTTTCTTGGCGATGAAGCCCGTCGGCTTGGCGTGCATTTTCACGACGGCGCCACCGTGCGCGGCATCGACATGGGTGCGAATGACGCTGCGCATGCGATCACGTTCGACCATGACGGCGACACCCGCACCGCCGGTGCGCGCTGGCTGGTAGACGCCAGCGGCCGTGCCGGGCTGCTCAAACGCAAGCTCGATCTGGCGCAACCCACCGATCACGATGCGAATGCGGTGTGGTGGCGCGTCGATGGACTGATCGATCCGAAAGCATGGTCGGACGACGCCGACTGGCTGGCGCGCTGCACGCCGCCGGACCGCTGGCGTTCGACCAATCATATGTGCGGTCCCGGCTATTGGTTTTGGCTGATCCCGCTGTCGTCGGGCGCGCATTCGCTGGGCATCGTCTGCGACGCGGCGATGCATCCGCTGGAGACGATGAACACTCACGAAAAAGCGATGGCGTGGCTGCGCGAACATCAGCCGCGGATGGCCGATGTGCTGGACCAACCCGAGCACACGCTGCAGGATTTTCTGTTTCTGCGGCATTTTTCGCACGGCTGCAAACAGGTGTTCAGCGGCGACCGCTGGGCGATGAGCGGTGAAGCCGGGGTGTTTCTGGATCCGTTCTATTCTCCGGGCAGCGATTTCATCGCGATTTCCAATACCCTGATCTGCGACCTGATCGACAGGGATCGCGCAGGCAGACCGTTCGCCGCCTACGCCGATATCTATCAGCAGCTGTACTTCGGATTCTTCGAAAACACGCTGACCTTGTATCAGGATCAATACCCGCTGTTCGGCGATGCGCAGGTGATGCCGGTGAAGGTGATCTGGGATTACACCTATTACTGGGCGCTGCTGGCGCCGCTGTTCTGCGGCGAAAAACTCACCGATGTCTCGCTGCTGGGCCGGCTGCGTCCACAGTTCGAGCGCGGGCGCGACCTGAATCTGGCGATGCAGGCGCTGCTGCGCGCATGGGGCGCGCACAACCGCGCCGCTAGTCTGCACAATGCCGAGGCGCTGGACGGCCGTCTGCTGGACCAGTTCAATATCGATTGGTTCCACGACATGAACCGCGCGCTGCACGATGCGCTGGACAATCCCGCGTTCGAGCAGCGCATCGGCGACAACGTAGCGCGCATGGCATGGCTGGCGGCGGAAACCTTGCAGCATGCGCGCGCCGTGCACGCGCATATCGACGACTGCGGTCTGGACGCGTTGCTGCAGGGCGCGTCCGCAGAGCGTTCGCTCTCCTCGATCTGGTACGCCGCGGCTGCATAGCCGCAATCATTCGGTGCGAAAACAACAAGCGCCGCGTCTGCGGCCCTTGTGTTCGGTGGCTGGCCATGATCTCTGGATCGTCGTTCCAAACTCAGCGGATGTCATCCCCAACGAAGGCGAA
>JAYVSK010000373.1:0-21449 GCA_043775395.1 Lysobacter sp.
GTGCCGCCCGGTGAGGTGACGCGGCGGCGCAGTTCCGATGGATCCTCGCCCGACTCGGTCAGCATGCGCGCCGCGCCCAGCACGGTTTGCAGCACCAGCGTCCGCGCGGTTTCGGCCGGCAGACCCTCGGCCAGCGCGGCCGCTTCCATCGCTTCGGCCAATAGAAAGACATAGGCCGGGCCGCTGCCGGACACGGCGGTCACTGCGTCCATCTGCGCTTCGCTTTCGATCCAGACGGTTTTACCGGCGCTGGCCAATAAATTAGCGGCACGTTCGCGCCCGCTGGCATCCACCTCGGCGCTGGCGAACAGTCCGGTGACACCCGCACCCAGCAGCCCCGGGGTGTTCGGCATGGTCCGGATCACGGCGACACCGCCGCCCAGCCAGCGCTGCAGCTGCGCGGCGGTGATGCCGGCGGCGATGGAGACCACCAGCGGCCGTTTGGTTTGGGCGATCGGAGCGAGCGCTTCGCAGACCGCGCGCATGACCTGAGGCTTCACCGCCAGCACCCACAGCCCGGCAGGGCCGACGGCTTCGGCGCTGTCGGCGCCGATGTGCACGCCGAAATCCCGGACCAGCGCTTCGCGCAGCGCGTCGACCGGCTCGGACACGCGGATGTCGGCGGCTGCGGTGCCGCGGGCGAGCAGCCCGCCGATCAGGCTGCGGGCCATGTTGCCGCCGCCGATGAAAGCGATGGTGGATTCGGAACTCATGCGATCTCCGGAGGGCAGGGCGGGCAGGTTTTCTGGGCGCGCGACCCGAACAGCGCGCTGCCGATGCGGACCATCGTCGCACCTTCAGCGATGGCCAGCGCGTAGTCCTCGCTCATGCCCATCGACAGTGTGTCGGCGCCGATGTGA
The DNA here is from genome assembly GCA_043775395.1 of Lysobacter sp. Classification (GTDB taxonomy): domain Bacteria; phylum Pseudomonadota; class Gammaproteobacteria; order Xanthomonadales; family Xanthomonadaceae; genus Lysobacter_I. Next base: position 861 of record JAYVSK010000373.1, read on the forward strand.
CGTGCGGCTAGCGCATCGAACAGCGCGCGCATCTGTCGGAATGCTGTGCGGCGGCGGTCCATATCCGGATCGGGGGCGGGAATCGCCATCAGCCCGCGCAGGGCGAGCTGCGGCTGGGCGGCGATGGCGGCGGCGATGACGTCGATCTCTTCTGGCCGGCAGCCGTGCTTGCTGGATTCGTCGTCGATATTCACCTGAATCAATACGTTCAGTGGCGTCTGTCCGGGCGCACGGTGTTTGGCCAGCGCTTCGACCAGTTTAATGCGGTCCACGGTCTGCACCCAGTCGAACGCGACGGCGGCTTCGCGCGCTTTATTCGACTGCAGATGACCGATGAGATGCCATTCGATGGCAAGACCGGCCAGTGCCGGCTGTTTGGCCAGTGCCTCCTTTACATAGTTCTCGCCCATTGCCACAGGCGCTGTGATGCGTGCGCGCAGGGCCGCGGCAACGCGCGCGACGGCGTCGGCGGCTTGGGTTTTGCTCACGGCAAGCAACCGCAGCATCGGCTGGCCGCTGGCAGCGAGCAAATTCGGTACGGGCTGGCCGCTGGCGGCGAGCAAGTTCGGTGCGGGCCGACCGCTGGCGGCGGCCTGCATGCGTTCGAGGATGGCGTCGAGTGCGGGATGGGCTGGGCGTTCGGACATCGCGGTCAATGAAGCGCCTTGTCGTGGATGCGACGGGCGTCGCGGAATCGGCAGTGTAAGTCGAACTTGGCGCCCTGCAGCCTGGGGTGACAGCGGCAGGTCCAGGGCTATACTCCCAAGATCAGTTGTTTTTCATCAGCCGTCTTTCAGCTGTCCACACCACATCGCAACGCGGGGAGCTTGCATGGATATCGCCGAACTTTTGGCATTCTCGGTCAAGAACAAGGCTTCGGACCTGCATCTGTCGGCCGGCCTGCCGCCGATGATCCGCGTCGACGGCGATGTGCGCCGCATCAATATTCCCGCGCTGGACCACAAACAGGTACATGCGCTGGTCTACGACATCATGTCGGACAAGCAGCGTCGCGACTACGAAGAATTTCTCGAGACCGACTTCTCGTTCGAGATTCCCGGTCTGGCCCGTTTCCGCGTCAACGCCTTCAACCAGAACCGCGGCGCCGGCGCTGTGTTCCGGACCATTCCCACTGAAGTACTGACCCTCGAAGACCTCGGCACCCCGCCGATTTTTCGCGAATTGATCGATCAGCCGCAGGGCCTGATTCTGGTGACTGGTCCGACCGGCTCGGGCAAGTCCACCACCCTTGCGGCGATGGTCGACCACGTCAACAAAAACGAATATGCGCACATCCTCACCGTCGAAGATCCGATCGAATTCGTGCATACCTCGCAGAAGTGCCTGATCAATCAGCGCGAGGTCCACCGCGACACCCACGGCTTCAACGAGGCCCTGCGCTCCGCGCTGCGCGAAGACCCGGACTACATCCTGGTTGGCGAATTGCGCGATCTGGAAACCATTCGTCTCGCGCTGACCGCTGCGGAAACCGGGCATCTGGTGTTCGGCACCCTGCACACCAGTTCGGCGGCCAAGACCATCGACCGCATCATTGACGTGTTTCCCGCCGGCGAAAAACCGATGGTGCGTTCGATGCTGTCCGAATCGCTGCGCGCGGTGATTTCGCAGGCACTGCTGAAGAAGGTCGGCGGCGGCCGGACCGCCGCGTGGGAGATCATGGTCGGCACCCCGGCCATCCGCAACCTGATCCGCGAGGACAAGGTCGCGCAGATGTACTCGTCGATCCAGACTGGTCAGAGCTACGGCATGATGACCCTCGACCAGCATCTGCAGGATCTGGTCAAACGCAGCCTGATTACCCGTCAGCAGGCGAAGGGTTATGCGAAAGACAAGCGACTGTTCGAATAACCGGGAGACGGGAAGCGGGAGACGGGAGACGCCATCATTCGCTCCGGCTCTTGTTTCTCCGCTCTTCCGTTTCCCGTCTTCCGGAGCAACACCATGAGTACCCTCGACTTCACCTCGTTCCTCAAACTGATGGCGCACCAGAAGGCGTCGGATCTGTTCATCACTGCGGGCATGCCGCCGGCGATGAAGGTCCACGGCAAGATTTCGCCGATCACCCAGAACGCGCTGACGCCGCAACAAAGCCGCGATCTGGTATTGAACGTGATGACGCCGTCACAGCGTGAAGAGTTCGAAAAAACCCACGAATGCAACTTCGCCATCGGCGTGTCCGGCGTTGGCCGCTTCCGCGTCAGCTGCTTTTATCAGCGCAACCAGGTCGGCATGGTGCTGCGCCGTATCGAGTCGAAAATTCCGACCATCGAAGAGCTGGCGCTGCCGCCGATCATCAAGACGCTGGCGATGACCAAACGCGGCATCATCATTTTCGTAGGCGCTACCGGCACCGGCAAATCGACCTCGCTGGCGGCGATGATCGGCTATCGCAACCAGAACTCATCGGGCCACATCATCACCATCGAAGACCCGATCGAATTCGTGCACAAGCACGAGGGTTGCATCGTCACCCAGCGCGAGGTCGGCATCGACACCGACAGCTGGGAGAACGCGCTGAAGAACACCCTGCGTCAGGCGCCGGACGTGATCATGATCGGCGAAGTCCGCACCCGCGAAGGCATGGACCACGCCATTGCCTTCGCCGAAACCGGGCATCTGGTGCTGTGCACCCTGCACGCCAACAACGCCAACGGGGCAATGGACCGGATCATCAACTTCTTCCCCGAAGACCGTCGCGGCCAGCTGCTAATGGATCTGTCGTTGAACATCAAGGGCATCGTTGCGCAGCAGCTTATTCCCACCCCGGACGGCAAAGGCCGCAAGGTTGCGATGGAAATCCTGCTGGGCACGCCGTTGATCCAGGACTACATTCGCGACGGCGAGATCCACAAGCTCAAGGAAGTGATGAAGGAATCGACCAACTTGGGCATGAAGACCTTCGATCAGGCGCTGTTCGAGCTGTATCAGGCCGGCGAGATCAGCTACGAGGACGCACTGCGCTTCGCCGACTCGCAGAATGAGGTGCGCCTGAAAATCAAGCTCGCCCAGGGCGGCGATGCGCGCACTCTGGCTGCCGGTATGGACGGGGTGGAAGTCGCCGAGGTGCGCTGAGCTGTGCCTCTTGCCGCTGTGTCGGGATGAACTTCATCGCCTGCATGCGGTCCGCACGGTTCCAGGCATACGCCGCCTTCGGGCGGCGTATGTATTCCGGGCGTGTTGACCGCGCCTGTGTGGCGACATGGGCCGATCCACGAGCCCCTGTTAGAGTATGTGGACGATCCAACAGCGGCCTATGCGCCGGTTCAGAGGCTAGGACGAGTGAACGCAGTCATGCAGTCAACCGATCAACAGGGCGCGTTACCAACCGTCACCGACGGTGGGCGTATCGTAGCTGCACTGATCGAGAAAGGTCGGCTGAAAGAGGCCGATCTTGTGCGCGCGCAGCGTCTGCAGGAGGAAACCGGCGGCGAGCTGCTGGCGCTGATTTCCCGTCTGGGCCTGGTGTCGGAGCGCGATCATGCCGAGGCCTGTGCCGAGGTGTTGAGTCTGCCGCTGATGGCGATCAAGGAGCTGCCCGACCTGCCGCCGGAGGGGATCGATCTCAGCCTGAAATTCATGAAACAGTTCGCTGCGGTGCCGGTGGGCGAAAGCGAAGCGCACGTCGCCGTGCTGATGGCCGACCCCCAGGATCTCTACACCCTCGCCGCGATCCGGCTCGCCAGCGGGCGTGACGTGAGGCCGTTGGTCGGACTGCGCTCGGAGATCGGTGCTCTGATCGAGCGCTGGCATGGCCAAGGCCGCAGCGCGATGGGGGCGATCGTCGAGACCGCCGAGGGCGAAACCGGCGATGTCGACGATGTCGAACATCTGCGCGACCTCGCCTCGGAAGCGCCGGTCATCCGGCTGGTGAACCTGATCATTCAACGCGCGGTCGAGCTGCGCGCTTCGGATATCCATATCGAACCGTTCGAGAATCGGCTCAAGGTGCGCTACCGCATCGACGGCGTACTGGAGGAGGGCGAAAGCCCGCCGGCCAATCTCACCGCAGCGGTCATTTCGCGCGTGAAGATCATGGCTAAGCTCAACATCGCCGAGCGTCGCCTGCCGCAGGATGGCCGGATCATGCTGCGGGTGCAGGGCAAGGAACTCGACCTGCGCGTGAGCACGGTGCCCACCGCGCACGGCGAATCGGTGGTGATGCGTCTGCTGGACCGCGAAACCGTTGTTTTCGACTTCCACAAGCTTGGCTTCACCGACGACTTCCTGCCGCAGTTCCAACAGGTGTTGAAGCAGCCGCACGGCATCATGCTGGTCACTGGCCCGACCGGTTCGGGCAAGACCACCACGCTGTACACCGCGCTGTCCAAGCTCAACACCCCCGACGTGAAGATCATCACCGTCGAAGACCCGGTTGAGTACCAGATCGAAGGCATCAACCAGATCCAGGCCAAGCCGCAGATCGGGCTGGACTTCGCCCATGCCCTGCGCAGCATCGTGCGTCAGGACCCGGACATCATCATGATCGGCGAAATGCGCGATCTTGAGACCTGCAAGATCGCGATCCAGTCGGCGCTCACCGGCCATCTCGTACTCAGCACCCTGCACACCAACAACGCATCAGGCGGCATTACCCGTCTGCTGGATATGGGCGTCGAAGACTATCTGCTGACTTCGACCATCAACGGTATCCTCGCCCAACGTCTGGTGCGCAAGCTGGAGCCGATCCACGCCGAGCGCTACGAGCCGTCTCCCGAAGAGGTCGAGAAATTCAGCCTGCGCCGCTATCAGCCCGAGGGCACGATCTATCTCTATCGCCCACGCGGCTCGCCGATCGCGCCTACCGGTTATCTAGGACGGACCACCATTGTCGAATTTCTGGTGATGAACGACGAGATCCGCCGCGCAGTGATGCGTCACGCCGGTATGGGCGAGCTTGAACAGCTCGCGAAGCAGTCCGGCATGCGCACCATGTATGAGGACGGCATCATCAAGGCGCTGACCGGCAAGACCACGCTGGAAGAAGTGCTGCGCGTGACCGAGGATGCGTGACGCCCGGCGGGTGCGCGCTTCGTTACTATGCATCGAGCGGCCTACGCCGATGATCATCATGAGGTGTGCGGCATGAGGTGCAGGGGATGAAGAAGAGTGTTGTGATCGCGCTGTGCGTGGCCGTCATTGTCTTGGGGGCGGGCGGTGCCTGGTGGTGGAGGAACAGTATCCGTGCGTTGCCGTCGCCATCTTCGTCATCGTCATCGTCGATTCCTGACGTTGTGAACACCACGTTTTCACCGGCCCAACGCGCCGAGCGAACTGAGCGGATCAATCAATCCATCGCACATCGACGCCAACTTTGGCGCGAGGCCAGCTACATCGATATCCGGCAAGCCGCGATCGACGGGGATCTGGTCGCGCAGCGTCGGCTTTCCGAAGTCTACGAAGATTGCCGAATGTTGAATGTCAGCATGAACCGGATTTTGGTGATGCTATCGAATCTGGCAAAAGGCAACCCAAGTTACGCACCGACCGTGTCTGGCATGCTCGGCGACAGGGCGCGCCTTTGCGTTCAGGCCGAAGCAGATCTGGCCAAAAATCCTGGTGCCGCCGAATACTGGCTGCACAGAAGCGCCAAAAGCGGGGATGCCGTTTCTGAAATGCGTTACTTCAGTCGCTCGGTTCCCAAGCTCAGCCAAACCCAGTATCAGTATTTCATCGACAAAGCTCGGACGAGCGGCGATCCCGACGCGATTTTCGAGTTGTCGCTGCTTTTGCCGAAGCTGGACGGAAAATGGCCCGATGCGATTCAGGCCACGGCTTTCGAGGGAGGCACCGCCGAACAGGCTTGGATTCTGGCAGCGTGTCGCGCTGGCTATGATTGCGCCCGCGGTTCGCGGCTGATGAATCTGGTTTGCCTGAGCACGCTGTCATGCGCCCATTCAAGCTTCGAGGGTTATTTGGATGAATCAGTCAGCGACCCTGCCCAGCGTGCGCTGCGTCAGCGTCAGCTGGCCGTGATCCAGAGCAGCATCCTGACGCCCAAGGCGCAATGATCCGTCGCGGCGCGATGGATCGCGGAACCTTCGGCATTATCAGGACTCCCAATCCTTGCTGGCGGTCGATATGCTCCACGGCCTGCCTCGGGTCGCCAGCCCATCCGGGCGATTCTCCTCTCGCGCAATAGTTATCCTCTGCCACCCATGCCCCTGTATCGCTACAAAGCCTTGAACGCGCGCGGCGAGGTCCTGGATGGCCAGATGGAGGCCGGCAGCGACGCCGAGGTGGTGCTGCGCCTGCAGGAACAGGGGCACTTGCCGATGGAAGCCATGCTTGCCGCTGCCGGCAGCGAGTGGGCGCTGCGCAATCTGTTCAAGTCCAAACCCTTCGGTGGCGCGCGTCTGGTGCAGTTCACCCAGCAGCTCGCGACGCTGCTGGGCGCGGGTCAGCCGCTGGACCGCGCGCTGTCGATCTTGCTGGAGCTGCCCGAGGACGATGCCGCGCGTCGCACCATCCTCGATATCCGCGATGCGGTGCGTGGCGGTACCGCGCTATCGGTGGCGCTGGAGCGCCAGCACGGTGCGTTTTCGCGGCTGTACGTGAACATGGTGCGTGCCGGCGAAACCGGCGGCAGCCTGCACGACACACTGCAGCGGCTCGCCGAGTATCTCGAACGCAGTCGCGCACTGCGCGGCCGGGTCATCAACGCGCTGATCTATCCGGCCATCCTGATGACGATGGTGGGCTTCTCGCTGCTGTTCCTGCTGGGTTATGTGGTGCCGCAGTTCAACGAGATGTACAGCAATCTGGATGCCGAATTGCCGCTGTTCTCGCGCCTGGTGCTGGGGCTGGGGCTGTTCGTGCGCGACTGGTGGTTCGTACTGGTCGCTATTCCTGCTGTGGTGGTGTGGGCGTTTGCCCGGCAATGGCGGCAGCCGGGCTTCCGCGCGCGCTTCGACGCATGGCTGCTGTGCCAGCGCATCGTCGGGCCGATCGTCGCGAAGATGGAAACCGCGCGATTGGCGCGTACGCTCGGCACGCTGCTGAAGAACGGCGTGCCGCTGCTCACCGCACTGGGCATCGGCGGCCGGACCTTGGGGAACCAAGCGCTGATCGGCGATGTCGAAGCTGCGGCGACCGAGGTCAAGAACGGCGTCGGCTTGTCCGCTGCATTGTCCAAGGGCAAGCGCTTTCCGCGGCTGGCGCTGCAGATGATCCAGGTCGGCGAGGAGTCCGGCGCGCTGGATGCCATGCTGCTGAAGACTGCAGATACGTTCGAGGGCGAAACCGGTCAGGCGCTGGACCGCATGCTTGCGCTGTTGGTGCCGGTGATTACGGTGGTGCTGGCCATTTTCATCGGCGGCATCATCATGGCCGTGCTGCTGCCGATGTACCAGCTCAGTGGCTCCATATGATCAGCCGCTCCATATGATCCATCCCCAGCGTTTTTCTTTTGTCATGCCCCCTTTGAATGGACTGACCGACATGCACAACATAGGCTCCTTCCGCCGAACCTCCCGCCGCTCCTCGCGTCGTATCGCAGGGCGCCGCTCGCAGCACGGTATGACTCTGATCGAGATCATGGTCGTGATCGTGCTTATCGGCGGCATACTGGCGGTGATCGGCGGCGCCATTTTCAGCAACAAAGACAAGGCCAATCACAAGCTGGCAGAAATCCAGGTTCAAAAAGTCGCCGCCAGCATCGAGCAGTACAACTCGGATGTCGGCGAGTATCCGCGAACCTTGGAAGATCTGACCAACGATCCTCAAGTCAACGGTTGGCTGGGTCCTTATGGCAGCGCCAAGGATTTGAAGGATCCGTTCAACAAGCCGCTGCATTACATCATCCCAGGCGAAAACAGCGAGTTCGACCTTGCCAGCTACGGCAAGGACGGTCAGCCCGGCGGCAGCAGCGTCGACGCTGATATCAAGTACGAGCAGTAACGGCCAAGACGGCGCGTTTTTTTGCGTCGTCATTCCGTGGCGCCCACACACCGATGAATCCGCACCGCACCCGGCGCCATGCATTTACGGCACCGTCGCGCAGCGATGCGGCGCGCGGCTTCACGTTGATCGAAATCCTGATCGTGGTCACCCTGATCGCAGCGCTCACGGTCATCCTGATGGGCGCGATGAGCGGCGGCATGGATGGCATGAAACTCCGCTCCAATGCCAAGAAACTGGTCGCCGAACTGCGCCATGCGCGCGCGCAGGCGATCGCCACCGGCAGCGTGCAGCGTTTCACCATCGTGCCCGAACAGCGTGTCTGGACCGGCGCGAAGCGGCACCGCGGCGAGTTTCCCAAAGGGCTCGAGGTCGTCTTCACCGGTGTGCGTCAGGTGCAGGCGCGCGAAGGCGAGGGCGTGATCCTGTTTTTCGAGGACGGCGCTTCCACCGGCGGGCGAGTCCAGCTGCGCGTGAAGCAGGCGGCGATGAACGTCGATATCGCCTGGCTGACCGGCGAAGTCACCCTCCATAAAGGTGAGGCCCCGCCATGAGCGGCGCGCATCGCGGAGCGACGACCCGGCGCGCGCAGCGGGGTTACACGCTGATCGAAGTGGTAGTCGCGTTCGCGCTGCTTGCATTCGCGATGACCCTGTTGCTGGGGTCGCTGACCAATGCGACCAAACAGGTGCGAACGGCGAGCGACTTCGGTCGCGCCGCGCTGCATGCTCAGACGCTGCTGGATCAGGCCGGCGTCGGCGAAGCGCTGGCCTTGGGCCAGCGTGACGGCGAAGTCGAAGACGGACGCTATCGCTGGGAGATGAATGTCGTTCCGTTTCGCGATTCTGCCGCGCTGCCGGGCCAGCCGCAGATCCTCGGTGCACCGCAGCTGCTGCAGCTGGAGCTGACCATGCGCTGGGGCAAGGGCGGGCCGCGCGAAACGCTGCGCCTGCAGTCGCTGCGGCTGGTGACGCCGACCGACATCAACGCGGCCGGAGTGGTGCCGTGATCCGCCGCGTTCGTCGTTCGCCGCGCCGGCCCGCGCGGGCGGTGTCCGGGTTCACCCTGATGGAAATCCTGATCGCTACCGTGCTGCTGGCCGCAGCGATGACGTTGGGCTTCGCCACGCTGCGCGCCGCATCGGCTGCGGCGACGCGCGGCGAAAGCATGGCGCAGCGCAATGAGCGCATGCGCGCGGTCGAAGGATTTCTGCGCCGGCGCATCGCTTCGGCGCTGCCGATCGCGTTCGAAGTCAATCGCGATACCGGCGCGCCGCTGCGCTTCGTCGGCGAACCCGACAGGATCCGCTTCGTTGCCGACCTGCCGGCCTATCTGGGACGCGGCGGCCCGCATCTGCACGACATCAGCGTGGTCGACGATGGCGACGGCGTGCGGCTGCAGGCGGATTTCGCGGTGGTGCTGGCGAACGAGGTCAATGCCGAGCGTGATCCGCGTCCGCCCGAGCTGCTGGCCGGCGGTCTGCGCGAGGTCAAGATCCGCTACCGCGCGCTGGACGCGCAGAACCGCATCGGCGACTGGCAGGAGCGCTGGGAACAAGGCGACCGCATGCCGCTGCAGGTGAGGATCGAGATCGTCGACGGACGTGGCGACCGCTGGCCTCCGCTGGTGGTGTCGCTGCCGCAGGCCGCGAGCTTCGGCGGCATTTCGCAGGTGCCAATCTGATGGCGATCACGCGCCCGCCGCGATATTCCGCACGCAGCCCGCGCGGCGCCGCGCTGCTGCTGGTGCTGTGGCTGATCGCGATGCTGACGGCGGTCGTTGGTGCGTTCTCGCTGATCGCACGGACCGAGTACATGCAGGGCCGTGTGCTGAGCCATGGCGTGGTCGCGGATCAGGCTGCGCGCGCCGGACTGGAGTACGCGATGACCCGGGTGGTGGATCTGGACCAGACCCGTCAATGGTTGCCGGACGGTCGCGAATATCCATGGCGTTTCGGCGACGCCGATATCGTCGTCACTATCGTCGACGAGTCCGGCAAGGTCGATATCAACGGCGCCGATCTGGATCTGCTCGCCGCACTGATGCAGGCGGTCGGCGTCGAACGCCAGCCGGCGCGGAACATCGCCGCTGCGATTCTGGACTGGCGCGATGCCGACACGCTGACTCAAGCCGAAGGCGGTGCCGAGGATGCCGATTACAGCGCCGCCGAGCGGCCTTACGGGTCCAAAGACGCGCCGTTCGAGACGGTAGCCGAGCTGCAGTTGGTGCTAGGCATGACTCCGGAACTGTTCGGGAAACTTGTCCAGCATCTGACGGTCTACAGCGGGCAGGGCCGTCCCACGGAGCAATACGCCAGCGCTGAAGTGCTGCGCGCGCTGGGGGTCGATCCGGAACGTGCGCTGGCCGAGCGGCGGCGTCCGCGCCAGCCCGGCGAGACCGGCGCTCTCGTCGGTGTCGGCACGGGCACGTATAGTATCGACAGCCGGGCACGGTTGCGTGATGGGCGCGTGTCGGTTTTGCGCGCTGTCGTGCGCGCCGGCAACAGCGGACTGCCGGGCTCTGCCTACATGCCGCTGCGCTGGGAAGAGGGCGCCGTACTGCGGCCACCCACGCCCGGTTCGTGAGATTTTCCATGATTGGCGCGTCGCTGCGGCGATGCGTTGTGCGACTGATCGAGGACAGCATCTGAGCACTACCCCCGACAATGCGTTGCCCGTCCGCTCCGCGTCGAAGTCCCCGCAACCCCGGTTTTCCCGGGCGTGGCCCGGTCTGCGCGGTTTCTGGGCCTGGTGGCTGACCGCGCTGAGCAGCTGGCTGCCGCCACGGCTGCGGGCAGTATTCGGCCTGGCCCAGCAGCGCCTGCTGCTGCGGCACGAGGGCGATACCCTGTCTTTGGCGCTCACGCTGCCTGCGCAGCACGGAGAACCTGCGCTCCGCGAGTTGGCGGAATTGCCCTGGGATGCCGGATCCGCCGCAGAAGACTCCCTGAATCAACTGCTGGTGCCGCGGATCAACAGTCTGCCGCGCTGGCTGCTGCTGCCCGGTCGCGGAGGACTGCGGCGCCGGATTTCGCTGCCCGCCGCCGCCGCGGACCGCCTTCGCGAAGTGTTGGGCTTCGAGATTGACCGGCAGACGCCCTTTACCCCGGAAGAGGTCTATTACGACGCCCGGCTGCTGGGGCGACGCGGCGACGGTCAGATCGACGTCGAACTCATCATAGTTCCGCGCGCCAGCCTCGAGCATGCGCTTGAAGCCCTGGGCGCTCCGCTGCGCGCCACGCTTGCGGGAGCCGATATGGCCGATGCCGACGGTCTCCCTCTGGGCATCAACTTGTTGCCCGGTGTCCAGCGCCGCCACCGCCGCGATCCGCGGGGTGCCTGGAATTTCGGTCTGGCGGTCGTAGCTCTGGTCGCACTCGGCGCCGGCCTTTGGCAGATCATCGCCAATCGCGAAGCCGCCGCGGATGCGTTCGAAGTCGAAACCAAGGCCCACAGCCAGCAGGCGCAGAAAGTCTCTGCCGAAAAGAAACAGCTGGTGGATCTGGTCGAAGGCTTGCGCTTCCTGCAGCAGACCCGCAGCGGTCGCCCCAGCACCGTTGAAGTGCTGGATGAGCTGACCCGTCGCCTGCCCGACAGCACCTATATCGAAAAAGTTTCGATTGAGGGCGAGCGCGTTCTGATCATCGGCCTGAGCTCCGAGGCGCCGCGGCTGATCGAACGGCTGCAGTCGTCCAAACTGTGGCACTCGATGAATCTGACCGGCGCGCTGTTGCCCGACCCTGCCAAAGGCAAGGACCGCTTTACGTTGGCCGCCGAGCTGACCATCGCTGCGTCCCCCAAAGACAACAAGCGCGAACGCCCGAACAGCGCAAATCCGGCGGGTGGGCCATGAGCGCCGGGATGACGCCGACGCCCGGCATGACTTCAATCCCCAATCGCGAGCGCTGGCTGGCGCTGGGACTGCTGGCTGCGGTCCTGCTGGTCGCCTACTTCCTGCTGCTGCACAGCTGGTGGACGGTGCCGATGCTGGATCTGCAAAATCGGATCGACGACCTGCAGACGCGCGATGCCAGCGCCCGCGCCACGTTGGCGCAGGCGCCGGAAATCCGCAAACGCCTCGCGGTGGTGCGCGAAGAGGCGGCCCGCGTGCCTGGCTTCATGCGCGAGGCCAGCACCGAACTGGCGACGGCTTCTCTGATCCAGCGGCTCGAGACCGCGGTACAGGACGCCAGCCCCAAGAACCGCAGCTGCGCGATTCAGACCCGCTCGCCGATCACCGAGCCGCGCAAGGAGCGCTTCGCACGCGCCGTGGTGCAGGTGCGCCTGCGCTGCGGCACGCCCGAGCTGGCGATGGTGCTGCATTCGCTGGAGAGCGGCTCGCCGCGGCTGTTCGTGGACAACCTCAACGCCACCGCGCAGCGGTTCTACTTCACTCCGGACCAGGCGCCGTCCAGCGGCGGCCTCGACGTCAGTTTCGATCTGTACGGGTATGTCGCGCCTAGTGCGGGAGGCTCCAGCAATGCGCGCCGATAGCCTCAGTCCGAAAACCTGGCTGTTCGCCGGCATTGCCGGATGGGCGGTCTGTTTGTGGGTGTTTGCGCTGCTGGGGCTGGGCGAACGTCTGGGCGCGTCGGACGCCGAACAGGCGCCGCAGCGGCTGCCCTCCACGGCGATTCCCCGCGCAGACCGCCCCGGTCCACAGGCCCAGTACGCCGAAATCGCGCTGCGACCGATGTTCTCCGAGAACCGCAAGCCGCAGAAATTCGTGATCGACGGCACCGGCGACGAAGCCCAGGTCAACACCTTCGACTACACCCTCACCAGCGTCATGATCGCTACCGGCCTGCAGCTGGCCATTCTCAAGCCTGCGGCCGACGGCGCCCAGCCGGTGCGGGTCAAAGTGGGCGATGCGGTAGAAACCGCACCGCAGTGGACGCTGGCGTCGCTGCTGCCGCGCAGCGCGACCTTCCGCGGGCCCGAGGGCGACAAGGTGCTGGAACTGCGTGTTTTTAATGGTGTCGGTGGCGCGGTGCCTCCGCCGATCGCACAAATGGCTCCTCCGGCCGGGCCAGGCGGGCCGGTTGGGCTGGGCAACCCGAACATGCCGGGCCAGCCCGGCATCGAACCCTCCGGTCAGCAGTCCGCACCGATGGTCCCGCCGCCGCCGGTCGCCAATGCCGAGGGCGACGCTGCCAACGTATCGACCCAGGTACAGCTGGACACAATCCGCAAACGTATCGAAGCGCGCCGCGCCCAACTCCGGCAGCAGGCCGTCCAGGAAGCGCAGAACCCAGCCCCCCCGCCGGGACAATCCCCTTGAGAAATTCGATGATGAATCGCCGCTCCACCGTCTATGTGTTTTTCGCTGCCGCACTCGCGACGCTACTCGCCGCCTGCGCCACCGTGCCCGTACCGATCGTGCAGCGCAACGCCAGCCGGCCCATGAATAGGCCGATGGACGCGCCAGTGGACACGCCATCGGCCAGCGATGCGCAGACGAATGCGGACCAGGCCGTTCGCAGCGAGCCGCTGAATGCTGACGACGCCGCTGCCGGGAAACGCGAAGACGGTCGTCCGCGCGCGCAGATCCGGCGCGGCAACGGGCGGGTCATCAACAGCGCCGCCGCCACTGCGCCGATGCCCGATATCGGCGCCACCAGCGGCGAAGCGCGCTTCAATTTCGAAGGCGAATCGCTGCATGCGGTGGTCAAGGCGATCCTGGGCGACATGCTCGGCCAGAATTACACCATCGCGCCCAACGTGCAGGGCACCGTGACCTATTCCACGCCCAAGCCGGTCAGCTCGGCGCAGGCGCTGTCGGTGCTGGAGATGATCCTGGGCTGGAACAACGCGCGGATGATCTACAGCGACGGCCGCTACAGCATCGTACCTTCCGATCAGGCGCTGGCCACCGGCGTGGTCACGCCGCGCGGCGGCTCGCCCGCCAATGCCCGCGGCTTCGAGTCCCGCGTGGTGACGCTGCGCTATATCTCTGCCGAAGAGATGAAGAAGCTGCTCACGCCCTATGCCCGTCCCAACGCCATCGTCACTGTCGATGGCGGACGCAATCTGCTGACGCTTGCCGGTACCCGCGCCGAACTTGAGAACTATCTGCGCACCATCGAAATCTTCGACGTCGATTGGATGGCCAGCATGTCGGTCGGCGTGTTTCCGCTGCAGTCCAGCAAGGCCACCAAGGTCGTGCAGGATCTTGAGAAAATTTTCGGCGAACAGAGCAAAACCCCGGTTGCCGGGATGTTCCGGTTCATGCCGCTGGACGGCGCCAACGCGGTGCTGGCGATCACCTCGCAGGCCGACTATCTGGACGACATCGAACAGTGGATCGACCGGATCGACGGCGCCGGCGAAGGCGTGAAACTGTATTCCTACGAACTCAAATACATCACCGCCAAAGATCTCGGTGCGCGTCTCAGCGAAGTTTTCGGCGGCGGCAGCGGCAATCGTGGCGGCGGCAACGACGGCGGCGGCTATTCCCTCATTCCGGGCGGTCAGAGCAGCATCATCGGCCCGGGTGGTGGCGATGGCGGCAAGGATGGCGGCGATTCCGGCAATGCCTCCGGCAGCGGCAGCGGTGGTCTTGGCGGCGGTTCGCTATCGTTGAATGCACCCCAGGGCGGCAGCGGCAGCGTGGTGATCGAAGTCGGCGGCGACAAAGTGGCGGTCTCTGCGATCGAAGAAAACAATACGCTGCTGGTCCGGGCCACCGGCTCGGCCTGGCGTTCGATTCTCGATGTCATCGAAAAGCTCGACGTCATGCCGCTGCAGGTGCACATCGAAACCCAAGTGGCCGAAGTCACGCTGAGCGGCGAGTTGGCCTACGGCGTGAACTGGTACCTGGAAAAAGCGGCCACCGACAACGGCCTTCCCGACCTGACTGGTCCGGGTATTCCGGCGAAGTGGAGCACGCTGGGCGCCAGCATCGGCGGCGTGAATGGCCAGGGGCTGGCTTGGACGCTGATCCAGAACGATGCCGCTGCGGTGATCACAGCGCTGGACAAAGTCACCGACGTGCGGCTGCTGCAGACCGGTTCGGTGCTGACCAAAAACAATTCCGAAGCCACGCTTAACGTCGGCAGCCGCATCCCGATCACGACCGTGTCGATCAACCCGATCCTCGGCAGCAACAACACCACCAGCTCGGTGCAGTACCTGGATACCGGCGTGATTCTCAAGGTCCGCCCGCGCGTCACCAAAGACGGTACGGTATTTCTCGATATCGTCCAGGAAGTGAGCTCGCCTGGCTCGGATGCCGATGTCAACGGCAACGTGCGGATCAATACGCGCCGGCTGAAGACCGAAGCGGTCACCAACAGCGGCGACACGGTGCTGCTGGCCGGCCTGATCCAGGACGGCACCACGCGCGGTTCGTCCGGCTTGCCCGGCCTGACCCGCATCCCGGTGATCGGCGCACTGTTCGGCCGCCAGTCCTCCAACCAGAGCCGGACCGAAGTGGTGATCCTGATCACCGCGACGATCATGCGCGACCAGCAGGCGTTGCGGGCGATGACTGACGACTACTCGCAACGCTTCCGCGCAATGGAGCCGATCGGCAAGCCCACTCCGCCTGGCCCGCAGCCGCACCGCTGATCGTCGGCGACGCGCTTTGGGCTCTGCGCCGGTCGCCATGAGCGCATTGCCTGTTGTATTGGTTCCGTTGGGCGCCGATGACCATGCTCTCGATGCCTGTCTCGCTGCGCTGGATGCCGGTACGCCACCGGGGACTCGCGTGTGGCTGGCGGACGACGCGCAGGCCGGCCCGCGCGGCCTTGCCATCGTCGAGAGCTGGCTTGCGCGCACCGCCCTGCAGGCCGATTACACCCACCGCGCGCGCAGCATTGGCGAAGCTGCGCATCTTGACGACATGCTCAAAGCCTGCAGCTACGCAGACGTGCTGGTGCTTGCCAGCGACGCGGTGCCGTTTCCGGGCTGGGCGACTCAGCTGGTGGCGTGCGCCGCGCGCGACCCCGCGATCGCCACCGCCACGCCGTGGTGCAATGCCGGCGAAACCGCGTCATGGCCGCGCGTGGGCGAGGTGGTATCGGTGCCCGATGAGCCTGCGCGTCTCGCGCGCGCCGCTGCGTCGCTGCCGCCGCATCATCCCGAATTGCCCGCCGCAGTGAATCATGTGGTGTTTTTGCGCGGCAGCGCCCGGCGCAAAGCCGATGGGCTTGATGCTGCAAGCTACACGTCGTGGCACAGCGCGTTGATCGACCTGTCGCTGCGCATGGCCGGTCTGGGCTGGCGGAACGTGCTGTGCGAAACCGCCTTCGTCGCACGCCATGCCGAGGGTATGCCACTGGGCGGGGATGTCGAAACCCTGAGCGTGCGATGGCCCGTTTGGCATGCGCGGCTTGCGGAGTTTCTGATGCACGATCCGCTGTATGCGCTGCGTGCGTCGCTGGGCCATGCGTACGACAACGCGACTTTCGACACTGAAGAATTGCGCACGCAGCCCGATCTGTTTTTCGATGGTGTTGCCGATGGTGCGGTCGACGAGGCGCCACAGCCATGACCGCCGATATCGGTGTCGTCGTGGTCACCTACCAGAGCGCCGAAACCATCGAGCTGTGCCTGCAGCGTTTGCGCGCAGCCGACGGCGTCGCCCAGATCCGCGTGGTCGACAACGCCTCCACCGACGGCACCCTTGAAGTCGTACAGCGCCATGCATTGGCCGATCCGCGCGTACGTTTCATCGCCAACCCCGACAACCCCGGCTTCGGTACCGCCTGTAATCAGGGCGCGGATGACTGCGAGTCCATGTGGCTGGCGTTCGTCAATCCAGACTGCATGGTCGAAGCCGACACCTTCGCGCGGCTGCGGGCGTACGCGCTGGCCTGCGTCCGCGAGGCGCTGCTCGGGGCTGATCTGGTGGACGAGGCAGGCGTCCGTGACGGCGCCGCGCGCCGCCGTGATCCGGACTTCGCAGCGATGCTGCGCAGCGCAGCGGCGCGCAGGTTGGATATCGAGGCGGACGACACGCAAACGCTGCAGACCGTGCCGGCGATTTCGGGCGCGCTGATGTTTCTGCCGCGCACGCTGATGGAACGCATCGCAGGCTTCGATCAGAACTACCGCCTGCATGCCGAAGATCTCGATCTTTGCCGGCGCGCGCGCGAAGCCGGTGCGTTCGTTGCGGTCGCCAACGATCTGCGCGTGGTCCACGTGCGCGGCGTGTCCAGCCGCTCGCGGCCGATGTTCGTCGAGTGGCACAAGCATCGCGGGCTGTGGCGCTACTTCCGCAAGTTCGCTGCGCAGCGTCATGGGCTGTCGACGCGCGCGGCGGTGTGGGTAATGATATCGGCGCGCTGTGTATTCGCGCTTCTGAAAAAGACTGGTCGAGCCATTGCGCGTGGGGGAGCGTGAGACTGCTTGATCTTGGCTGTTGCGCCAACTGCGACCGTGCTATCGATGGCGCGGACCAGAAGTTTTGCCCGGCCTGCGGCCAATCCACGCCAGCGCATCGCATCGATTGGCATTTCCTGGGGCACGAACTCGAGCACAGCGTGTTGCACATGGATCGAGGCATCTTTTACTCGGTGAAGCACCTGATCCTGCGACCCGGCCATTTTATCCGCGATTACATCCAAGGGCGGCGTGCGCGTCACGTCAAGCCGTTGATGCTCATCATGATCCTCGCGGCCTCGATGGTGTTCCTTGCCAAATACTTTCTGGATGGCGACGTGGTCGGCTCGGGCATTTCCAAAGGCGTCACCGCCGTTGCCGTCACCAAGATAGATGGGCAGTTCGATCCGGCCCACCTGGCCAACGCGTTTAAAGCCGTGAAGGAATGGATGGGCAACCATTACACGGCAACGACGCTGATGCTGCTGCCGCTGGAGGCGGCGGCTTTCAAATTGGCGTTCCGGCGTGTGGGGAATTTGAATTATCCGGAATGGCTGGTGATTGCGACTTTCCTGACCGCGCAATCCTTTGCCATCATGGTGTCGGCGATCCCGCTGCAGTATTGGTTTCCACAAGTGCGCAATTGGGCGGTGTCGCTGATCTTGGTCTATATCTTGATTACGCTGCTGCAGTTCTTCAACCCGTATCCGCGCTGGAAATCCCTGCTACGCAGCTTGCTCGGTTTCGGAATTTTCTTGGTGTTCAACATCATGTTTACTTTTGTTCTGGCGGCCATCCTGATCACGCTGTCCTCCCAACATTAAGCGGCGACATGCGGCTCGGCGAGAACGGTTGATCCCGGCGCACAAGCCGCGTGGCAATGTCGGTCAGAACCAAAAACCGGTTGGCAATCGGGAGGAGTCGGGGCGCGATACGCAGTCTGGCTGCCCAGCACCCAGCGCTGGTGATTGATGTTCTGCCTCAGCATTTCCGGGCCGATGACACAGCCTGCGGTGTTGAATGTTGATGGCGCCACTGACCACGTCATCACGTGTCCACCGGTGGTCGCGCTTGCAGGGCGCGTTGCCTGCACCGCACGATCGATCGCCATCGGCGCGGCATTGGCCCGCGAGCCCAACGCCGCCAATCCGCGCGATGCCGCAATGCTCAATGCCTCGCCATTGCCACCGTTGGCGGCGGAGAACCACAGGTGCCGCGTGCGCAGATCGGCGGACAGCACCAGCACGAACGGATCGCCGCCGGCATAGGCCGTGACTGCGGCGCCGTTGAGCGTCAGCGCGCTGCGATTCTGGGTGCAGCATGCGGATACGCCGGCCACATAGACGCGGCCCTGCTCATCAGCGGTGATCGCGCGCGGCCGGATCGTATTGCCTTTGGTATCGGGCAGTCTGGCCAACAACAATTGACCTTTCTGGACGCGGCCATCCACGGGATCGAGTTTCGCGATGTAGGTGATGTGGTTCGATGCGGTGTTGTACGCGCTGTTGTAAGCATCGGTGGAAACATTCGGCGCGGTTTCGGCGAGCGCCTTGCTCTGATAGCGATAGATGGTATTGCCGCCGGCCGATTCGCCGGCGAAATACAGTCCGCCGTCGCGGCCGATCGCGATCCGCAGCCCGCGCGAATCCGCGCACGATGAACTGGTCGCTGCGGCTTCCGCGTGGGTCCAGTCCCACGCTTTCCAGCGCTCCACGCCGGTGTGCGAATAGCTGCGCACCCACGCCACCTGAAGCTGCGAACACGGCCCACCGTCGCGCTGCGCAAAACCGGTCACATACACGCCTGAGGCGTCGATCGCCACATCGTTGACTTCCGAGTCGCCGAACACGCGATTCGCCAGTTCATTCCCCTGCGCATCGAACATCCGCAGCGTCTTGCCGAACAGCGCCGCCGCCGTGCCGTCGTTGCCCAGCGCAACGCGGGTCGCAGCGCCGAGCGTGGTTTTACTCCACAGCACGCTGTGCAGATTGGCGCTGAGCCGCACCAGTCCCGCGTCGCCGCCGATCAGCAGATCGTCGTTGGCGTTGGTCGAGAGGTCATTGATGATCGTGCCGAAACTGCGCTGACGGCGCACGAACCGCCCGTCGTAAATCAATTCAGCCAGTACGCCGGTGCTTGAGATCACGCCCTGTACCAGCGGCTGCGGCGCCGTCACGCCATCCAGTGCGCCGATGCGGCCGGCGACCAGCACGCTGCAGTCGGCCGCGATGTCGACCGCAGTCACCGTATCGGTGGCGCCGGTGCCGAAATAGCTGGCGGTTTGGGTGTCGAGTGTCGAGGTGGACACCATGCCGGCCGACGGTGCGGTTGCGCAGCGGTTGGGCCGGGATACGCCGATATCCGTGGGCAACGGCCGGCTGCGGATCGGAATGGGTTTGTCGGCTGGCTGTGCAGAACGGATCACCTGCGCGCTGGGCGCGTTCTGGATATCGGGCGGTACCACGCGCTGCCGCTGCGCCAGTCCGCCCAGGATCAGCAGAGCACCGAGCGCTACGAGGGTGATGTGTCTTCCGTGCTGTGTCCGCATGTGCGCGCCTCGAGTCATGGATCGATGGATCCATTCAAGCAAAGAATGCTTTCAAGAAACAGGAACTGCGGCAGAATCCACAATGTAAAACTCAGCGAAAGCGATTGATCTCATCGCGCAGCGCGCGCGCGGCGCTCGCGGCGGCTTGCGCGTAATCCTCGCCCTGCGATGCGTACAGGATCGCGCGCGACGAGCTGACGATCAGCCCGGTGCCATCTGAGGTTTTCGCGTTGCTGATCACCGCTGCGACATCGCCGCCCTGCGCGCCGATGCCGGGCACCAGAAACGGCATCTCGCCGACAATGGCGCGCACTTCGCGCAGCTGTTCCGGCCACGTGGCGCCGACCACCAGCGCGCAGTTGTGGTGGGTATTCCATTCGCGCGCGATTTTTTCGGCCACGTGCTGATACAGCGGGCGGCCTGCGATAAGCATGTCCTGCAGATCGCCGGCGCCCGCGTTCGAGGTGCGGCACAGAATCACCACGCCCTTGTCGGTGCGATCGAGAAAAGGCTGCACTGAATCGCGGCCCAGGTACGGGTTGACCGTGACCGCATCCGCGCAGTACCGGTCGAAGGCTTCACTGGCGTAGTGCTGCGCGGTGCTGCCGATATCGCCGCGCTTGCTGTCCAGGATCACCGGGATCTGCGGATAGCGGAAATGCAGATGCATGATCAGCATGCGCAGCGCTTCTTCGGCGTGGGCCGCGGCGAAGTGCGCGATCTGCGGTTTGAACGCGCAGGCGTACTCCGCCGTTGCGTCGACGATGTCGCGACAGAAGTTGAAGATCGCGTCGGGGTCGT
>JAYVSK010000374.1:0-2597 GCA_043775395.1 Lysobacter sp.
AAAAACTGTGCATGCGGATGCGCGCTTTCGCGCAGCCTGGCGAATTTTTCCGCCGGATTCTTGATCTTCAGGATCTCGACGACTTCCGGCGCCGCGCTGCGGTCCGCCGGACGGTAATCCTGTTTTTCAAGATCGACGACAACGATATCTTTGCCGACCTTGCGGAAGATGCCGGCGCCGGTCTTCTGGCCCAACGCGCCTTTCCCGATCAGCGCGGTCAACCAGACAGGGGCGTTGAAGTATGTGTGCCACGGATCATCCGGCAGCGTGTCGCCCATGGTCTTGATCACGTGCGCCATGGTGTCCAAGCCGACTACGTCCGAAGTGCGGTAGGTCGCCGATTTCGGCCGCCCGACCAACGGGCCGGTCAAACTATCGACTTCATCAAAACCCAGACCGAAGGCGGCGGTGTGATGGATCGTGGACAGGATCGAGAACACACCGATACGGTTGCCGATGAAGTTCGGCGTGTCCTTCGCATACACCACACCTTTACCCATGGTGGTGGTCAGGAAGGTTTCGAGGTTTTGCAGCACCGCCGCATCGGTGGTGTTGGCCGGAATGAGTTCGGCCAAGTGCATGTAGCGAGGCGGGTTGAAGAAATGCACACCGCAGAAGCGATGGCGAAGTTCTACTGGAAGAACTTCCGACAACTTGTTGATTCCCAAACCAGATGTGTTGCTGGCGAGGATCGCGTTCGCAGACACGAAGGGCGCGATCTTCTTATAGAGGTCCTGCTTCCAGTCCATCCGTTCGGCGATTGCCTCAATGATCAGATCGCAGTCGCGCAGCTGTTCCAGGCTCGAATCGTAATTGCCGGGGGTGATCGCCTCGCCCAGCGACTTGGTGGCCAGTGGGGCGGGCGACAGTTTGCCGAGATTACCCAGCGCTTTGAGCACGATCCCGTTCGGGTCGCCTTCTTTCGCGGCCAGATCGAACAACACCGTATCGACGCCGGCATTGGTCAGGTGAGCGGCGATCTGTGCACCCATGACGCCGGCACCGAGAACCGCGGCACGCCGTACAAGTGGTTTCTGAGACATATTATACATCCTGTTGATTGCAAATGATTTATGTATTAAAAAACGGATGAGAGGCGTCTATCAATTGATTTTTCCGGCTTTGAATCCGGCCGAAGCAAAACGGATCAGCTCCTGCGCCGCGTGTTGACGATGTTCAGCCTCGGAGACCCCGGCCGGACGCTTGATCATTCCGAAATCAGCCATGGCGTACGTGAGCGAACCGGCCAGGAAGTCCAGACGCCAATACAGTTCGCCCTTGCTCAAGCCGGGCATGCACGCCGATATAGCTTTGGCGAACTCGCGCAGCACGTGACCATATTGCTCGGACAGGAAGCGGCGCAGTCCGTCGTTTTTCTCGGCATAAGCCCGCGCGATGACCCGGATGAACGCGCCGCCGCCGTGACGATCTTGAGCCATCGCCAGCGCAGGCTCTACGAACGCTGCCAGAATCGCATCAAGATCCGCCGAATCCGTGCCTACCGCCAGTTTGAGCTGCGACAGGCGCTGCGCGCTCATTTCATCCATGCGCCGACGAAAGACTTCATTGACGAGATTTTCCTTGCTGCCGAAGTGGTAGTTGACCGCCGCGATATTGACATCGGCCTGGCTGGTCACCTGACGAAGCGACGTGCCGCCGAAACCATATTGGGCAAACAGCGTTTCCGCCGCGTCCAGAATCCGTTCCTTGGTCGAGAACTGGGTTTTGCTCATGATCGTTCTGTTCCTGAAAAGGGCGTCGAAAGGCGGTTCCCCCCGACAAGCTGAATCAAACGCTTGTTTGAGCCTACACCGAACCGGGCCGGGCCGCAAAACGTGACCATCGACAAAGGTGCAACGCGACCCCGCGCCGGGTTAGAATCCGCTGCAGCCAAATTGGCTAAACCCGCGTCCACACGCGGGTTTTTCCTTCCCCCTTCATGTTATCTTTCGGCCGCTCGCAACGCGGCCGTCCACACTCTCGGAGACTTTTACCATGGCGCTGGAGCGCACCATCTCGATCATCAAGCCCGATGCCGTCGCCAAAAACGTCATCGGCGAAATCTATTCTCGTTTCGAGCAGGCGGGTCTCAAAGTTGTCGCTTCGAAGATGAAGCATCTTTCCCGCAAGGAAGCCGAAGGTTTTTATGCCGTGCACCGAGAGCGTCCGTTCTTCAACGCGCTGGTCGAATTCATGATCTCGGGTCCGGTGATGATCCAAGTACTGGAAGGCGAGAATGCGATGCAGAAGAATCGCGACCTGATGGGTGCAACCAATCCCAAGGACGCCGCTGCAGGAACGATCCGCGCCGATTTCGCAGCGTCGATCGACGCGAACGCCGTGCACGGATCCGATTCGCTTGAGAATGCGGCGATCGAAACCGCGTACTTCTTCGCGGCCACGGAACTGTGCCCGCGTTGAGCATGCGATGAACGCGGTCGCGACCAAACAGAATCTGCTGGACCTCGATCGCGAGGGCTTGGAGTGCTTCTTCGCCGATACCCTTGGCGAGAAGCGCTATCGTGCCCATCAAGTCATGAAGTGGATCCATCATCGTCATGTCACCGATTTCAACGACATGACCGATCTGGGCAAGG
>JAYVSK010000375.1:0-2069 GCA_043775395.1 Lysobacter sp.
TGGTGAAGGATGTCGTCGTTCAGGAATCCTTTCCCGTACAGATCCGTTTGCGCGCGCCCAGACAGGTGATCGATGATCTCAACAAGATCCCGCGTGTCGGCGGCATGCGATAGCTGCAGGAAAGAAGCAAAAAACAGTCGAAGAAACGCAGCGTAACACCATCATCGCAAGACGAAAACCTTGCATGGGTCATGCGAGGCGGGCGTTTTTTGTGGATGAAAAAATCGTTTTCCTGATGCAATGATGGAATTGCGCTGCGCTTGCTCAAGCCACTTGCCGGATGAGTGAATCGGCGCATGGGCTTGACTCACGCGGTAGGTTGATCCGAGCAACATGCCGAGTGCAGCATGGGGTCGGGCAATCTGCACAGAGCGATCGTGCATAATTTCGAAATCGAATGGAAGCCACAGGCGGCTCTATACTCGGGCTCACTCCACCAATGAGGATGACCCCATGGACGAATACGATGATCATAAAGGCAGAGTCGCAGCGCTTCATACCGTGCTGACGTATCTACTCTCGGAGCTGCCGTCAGATCAGCAAGCCAGAATCCGCGACCGGCTGGCGCGCGAAAGGTTGACCAATCCCACGCCCTACGCAGAGATGCCGGTTGTGCAGGACTCGTTCGTGCAAGCCTTGGCCGTGCTTGAATTTCAACTGCTGCCGAAGTGAATCGTTGGGCATGTGCAGGCTGTTACTTCCGTCATCATCGGGGCAATTCTTTCAATACAGTCGTGCCCTGCCAGCCACAACTTCAAGTTGCGTGAGACAACGAATAGAGTCAGGTGAACAAAGTATGTCCGCGCTTCAATGCCCTGGATGTGGTGGCATTGAAACGAAACCGGTCCCTGTTCGTTGTCGCGATTGTCGCTGTTTAAGTGTTCCTCGTATAAAACGTTGAATTCAACCAGCCTATGCGCTGGGTTTTGGCAAAGTATGCTGAAAATATTCGTTGCAAGCCTCCGCTGCGGGTGTGGTAAAGCTCTGATGGTTTCAATGCCGGCCTCGCTGACCGTTTTTGTACAGGCCCAATACCGTTACTTCTGCTGCTGTATCAGGTAAGCAAGCCATGCAGGATCCTCAGACGCCAACGCTGCGAGCCGGCGTTTTTCGAGGACGGGCAGGCGCTTGAACCGATACTCGTTCGACAGCGCTTCGCCTCGACTCTCGAAGACAAATGCGCCGAGTAATCGAATGGGTCTTCGCATTTTCGTAAACTTCGCCCCACGCCCCGCGCAGTGATTCTTGAACCTGCACATCGGATCCATCGCGGTGCCGGTGTACAGCGTATCGTTCTCGCACAGCAAAAAATAAACCCACGTCTTCATCAATTTTCGACCCGCCCGCGTGCGCCAACAATGGCCTATTGGATCGCATGATCGCTCTGGCTGCAAACCGACATCGCTTCCACGAGAGCCAGTAGGGTGGGGTGAGTGCAGCGATGCTCACCCTTTCGTGCATGACGGCGGCGAAGATATTGGAGCGCAATCGGCTGCGTTTTTCGCATCAGCGATGCGTTGAAGGGTTTGATCTGTCGGCATCTGCGTAGGCTGGGCATTGTGCACGCCATAACAAACCATCCGCCGCTATAAAAAAATGATTCTAGCAAGCACACGACTCCGATCATTATGAGCGGTATTGATGGCTCATGCGGTGGGCATAAAGCCCACTCTACGGTCTTACCGTTCCACCCTGCGTGTTGCTCGTGACGGCATCGCGACTATTCTGCGTCGCTCATGGCCCATCGCTTCTTTCATGACGGGTCAAGACCTGCCTCACAACATCAATGATGTGTAGGGCGGATTTCAACCCGTCCTATGTGTTGAAATTTACGCTATTGCGAGCAATACTTGATATATGCTGCTTTGGCTAGCGTGGCTCAGCGCCAGCGAAAGGTTTTGCAACCTCTAGGAAAAGGACGGATCATGCTTGATACAAGGATTATTCTCTCAGGACTATGGGTGGCTACAATGCTGACCTATCTGTGGGGAGACGTGTTGCGAATAATGGCCGGCCATACAACGCCTGGAATGCTCAATGAAAACGTCCCGGGAACTCAGAAGATATGG
>JAYVSK010000376.1:0-1896 GCA_043775395.1 Lysobacter sp.
CGCAACCCGCCGGCGGTGCCGTATCCAGGCCTGATCGGCGATGAATCCGCCGGGCTTCCGCCGAAAGGAAACGCGTGATGAGCAGCAAAGAACATCGCCGTTCGCCGCGGCGGAAAGTCGCCGAGACCGTGCTGGTCAGCGACGTGATGACCGAAGAAATCGTTGGCCGCATCGGCAATCTCTCCGGCGGCGGCATGCTGCTGATGGCCAGCATTCCGCTGCACGAAGATGCGCTCTACCAGTTCCGCTTCCGGCTGCCGGGTATCGACGGCGCCGATATCGAAGTCGGCGCGCATCTGCTGTGGCTCGACCGCGCCAGCTCGCCGGGGCAATCCTGGGTCGGTTTCCGGTTCATCTCGCTTACCGACGCCCATCGCGAGCGGCTGGTAGCCTGGGTCGATGCGCCAGGCTCGCAGTACGACTGAAGACGCGCGGCGCAGACCGTCGCGCCGCTGTGAACCCTACCCTGACCCGGGCATGCGCCGCTGCGACGGCCGTATCGCGCAGAATGCGCTCCAGGCAATTGCTGGTTCTCCGCCGAACATCCCCCGCATCCATTCCGAGCGAGTCGTCATGTCCGCCGATCTGTCCCGCCTCTACGCCGACCATCTCGCCACCCAGCGTGCCCGCACCGACGAGGCGCTCGCGCGCGGCGGTTTCGACCATCTGGTCGTGCCCAGCGGCACCCAGCACTATCAGGTGTTCGACGATCGCGACTACCCGTATGCGGTCAATCCGCATTTCAAGGCATGGCTGCCGCTGACCCAGCTCCCCGGCAGTTGGTTGATCCATACCCCGGGAGAACGCCCGAAAGTACTTTATCTGCAGCCGCACGATTACTGGCACGTGGTGCCGCAGGCGCCAAACGGCGACTGGGTGGAGCACTTCGATATCCGCATCATCCGCAAACCCGATGATGCGAAGCAGTATCTGCCGAAGAACGCCGCACGCTGCGCGATTCTCGGCGAAGCGCAGAGCGCGCTGGGCCAGTACGGCGCGTTCGCGCCGAACAATCCGCAGCCGGTAGTGGATTACCTGCACTATCACCGCAGTTACAAGACGCAGTACGAAATCGAGATGATGCGCGAAGCGACACGCGTCGGTGTGCGCGGCCATCGCGCCGCCGAGCGCGCCTTCCACAGCGGTGCCAGCGAATTCGGCATCCACCTGGCCTACTGCCAAGCCGCGCGCCAGGATGCCAACGATCTGCCGTACAACAACATCATCGCGCTCAACGAACACAGCGCCGTGCTGCACTACACCGACCGCGACCGTCAGGCGCCGCGCCCGGTGCGCAGCTTTCTGATCGACGCCGGCGGCAGCCATCGCGGCTATGCCTGCGACATCACCCGCACCTACGCCGCCGATCCAGGCAGCGAGTTCAAGACGATGATCGACGCCGTCGACGCCGCGCAGCGGACGATGTGCGCGCAGGTGCGCGCCGGCACCGACTACAAAAACATCCACCTCGACGCGCATCTGACGCTCGCCAAGATCCTGCGCGATGTCGATCTGATCAATGTCTCGCCTGAGGTTGCGGTGGAAACCGGCGTCAGCAGCGCGTTTTTCCCGCATGGCATCGGTCACAGCATCGGCCTGCAGGTGCACGACGTTGCCGGCTTTGCGGCGAGCGATAGCGGCGGCATCATCGGCAAACCCGATGGGCATCCGTATCTGCGTCTCACCCGCGTGCTTGGCCCAGGCATGGTGGTCACCATTGAGCCGGGAATCTATTTCATCGACATGCTGCTCGATGAATTGAAGGATAAAGGCTTAGGTCCAAGCGTGAACTGGAATCGCGTTGCCGCATTCAAACCGTTCGGCGGCATTCGGATCGAAGACGATGTGGTCTGTACTGAAGGCGAGCCGATCAATCTGACCCGGGAAGGGTTTGCG
>JAYVSK010000377.1:0-3892 GCA_043775395.1 Lysobacter sp.
AGCATGCGCCGGCCGGTGTCGATGACCATCAGCAGCTGTTGATTTTTTTCGTCCTGATATTCGCGGGAGATGAGTTTGCGCGCGCGTGCGGTCGCCTTCCAGTCGATCTGGCGCATGCTGTCGCCAACCCGGTATTCGCGCATCTGGTGGAAGTCGGTGCCTTCGCCGCGGCGGCGCTTGATGTGCGCGCCGACCAGCCGCGAGGCCTGTTCGGCGCTGAACAGCGCGAAGCCCGCCAGCGGCGCGAAGTTGGGGAACACGCGCACCGACTGCGGCGCGCCGACGATGCGCGACTGCCGCCACAGCCGCAGCCCGGAGTGCAGCCGCAGCTGCACGCCTTCAAAGCGGAAATTGCCGCGCACTTTCGGGCACAGCCGATAACTCAGCGTGGCGACGCTGTCGGCGGCGAGGGTCAGCGTGCGCGGCATGTCGCGCGCCACGCTTTCGGAGATATCCCAATCGCCGGGATGCAGGTCGTGCACGGTGACGCGCTGGCGGCGGCCGTAGTGTTCGATCCGCAGTTCGACGTCGCGCGCCACGCCGATCGGCCAGGCTTCGGGCAATGCGCGCGCGACTTCCGGCGTTGGCGCATGCGTGAGCCGCCACAGATCGATCAGCGCAAATACGGCCAGCACCGCGAACGCGATGAGCCAATCGCGCGCGGGCACAAAGCCGATGCTAACTGCGAGACCCAGTACAGCCCATGCGACCAGCGCCCACACCATCGCGGGCGCGGGCCGTGGCCACGCGCGCACGCCGCGCACTGCGGCCGGCAGCGGCAGCGCGGGTTTCAGTATCGAACGGTCAGTCGTTGCGCTCACTGCCGCGGCGCTTCGACCTTGGCCAGCAGCGCTTCCAGCACCTGGTCGGTGGTCTGGCCTTCGATCTGCATTTCCGGCGACAGTGCAATGCGGTGGCGCAGCGCCGGTTTGGCGATGCTGCGGATGTCGTCGGGGGTGACGAAATCGCGGCTCGCCAGCACTGCCTGCGCGCGCGCGGCGCGGACCAGCGCAAGGCTGCCGCGCGGGCCGGCGCCCAGGGCGATGCCCGGCCACTTGCGGGTGGTGGTCACGATTCGCACGGCGTAGTCGATCACCGCCGCGTCGACCGTGACCAGCGCGGTGCCCAGCTGCATCGCGACGATCTCCTCGGCGCTCAGCACGCTGCGGACCTGCGACAGGTCGAAGTGCGCGGCGGCGCGGCCGTGGCTGACCGCAGTG
Source organism: Lysobacter sp. (assembly GCA_043775395.1). Taxonomy (GTDB): domain Bacteria; phylum Pseudomonadota; class Gammaproteobacteria; order Xanthomonadales; family Xanthomonadaceae; genus Lysobacter_I. The sequence goes on from JAYVSK010000377.1 coordinate 1,221, forward strand.
ACCATGCTGACTTCATCGGCATGCGACGGATAGTCGATCAGCACCTTCAGCAGGAAGCGGTCCAGCTGCGCTTCGGGCAGCGGATACGTGCCTTCCTGTTCGATCGGGTTCTGGGTGGCCAGGGTCATGAACGGCGCCGGCAGCGGATGGCTGCTGCCTTCGATGGTGACCTGCTGTTCCTGCATCGCTTCCAGCAATGCGGACTGGGTCTTGGCCGGCGCGCGGTTGATTTCGTCGGCCAGCAGCAGATTGGTGAAGATCGGGCCGCGGCGGATCGCGAAGCGTTCGGTCTTGGGGTCGTAGACCGCATGGCCGCTGACGTCGCTGGGCATCAGGTCGGGCGTGAACTGCACGCGGCCGTAGCCGCAGCCCAGCGCCTGGCCCAGCGCGCGCACCAGCAGGGTTTTGCCCAGGCCGGGCACGCCTTCGATCAGCACGTGGCCGCCGGCCAGCAGCACGATGAGGATTTGGTCCAGCACATCGTCCTGGCCGATGAATGCCTTGGCCACTTCGTCGCGCACCGCGACCGCGCGGGCGACCAGCGCTTCGCCGATGATCGGTGTGGGTGCGGGTGCGGCGGCGCCAGGGGCTGGGGCTCCGGCGGCCGTGGTGTCGGTGGACTCGTGGCTCGAGAGCGTGGTCATAGGCGTTTTCTCAGCTGCAGAAGTTGGGTGATGCGGAGTACGAAATCCCTGGAGTCGCCGCTGCGTGGATAGCGCAGGGCGGCTTCGATGTCGGCGGTGGCCATGCCGGTACGCTTGGCGATGGCGTCGATCTGCGCCGGGCCTTCCAGCGCGGCGGCGTAGGGATCGCGGCGGCGCAGCTGGCGCACAAACGCATCGTGCACGGCGGCGTACAGCGTGGCGCGGCGGCCGTACCGGTAAAGATGATCGCCGCTGGCCTGCACGTGTTCCAGCAGCGAACGTCGATCGGGCGACGGCGACGGGCGCAGCGGGCCCAGACGCTCCGCGCGCATCCACAGCCATACCAGCAGCGCAAGCAGCAGCGGCAGCAGCACGCGCCAGGCATGATCCAGCAACAGCCGCCACAGCGGCGGCATATTGGCGCTGTAGATCAGATGGAAAGTGCCGCCGCGCGCATAGTTGGGCTGCAGCAACTGACGGGTGAAGGCGCGATGCGGGCCGTCTTCGAGTTTCTGGTTGACCAGAAAATCCAGATCCGCGAGAACATCGACGCTGCCTTCGCCCCACGGCACGCGGGCGAAACCGTATTCGCCAGTCTCTTCGTCGCCCCAGCTTGCGATCGCCTCGGCATCCTCATCGACGAAGTAGAACGGGCGGCCTTCGCAGAATTCGATGTGCTCATCCATCTTATGCACCTGCAGGCGCAGACAGGCCGATGCCTCGTCATCGGCGATGTCGTTGGCCGACTCATCTTTAGAGGATTCACCTTTAGAGGATTCACCTTTGGCCGGTTCGATTTTTGCCGATTCGCTTTTGGCGAATACATCATCGGCCACGTCACTGCCGGCCACTTCGTCATCGACCGGCACGATGCCGATGTCGCTGAGCAGCGGAACGTCCTTGCCGCCGATCGCGGCACTGGGCGGCGGCGTGCGCACGATCAGATGGCCGCCGGCTTCGACCCACGCAAGCAGACGCGCGGTCTCGGCCGCGGAGAGCGTGCGCGTATCGCCCAGCATCAGCAGGGTGTCGGCGGGCTTGAGCGGATGCGCGTCCAGGCTGAGGCGCGGGCGGGAATCGGCCCGTTGGCCGTCTTTGCGCAGCGCGATCTTCAGCGCGTACAGCGGGTTGTAGGAGGCTTCGCCTTTCGGCGGCAGATCGATGGTCTTGGTCACGCGCACGTAGGTGTGCGTCCACCACGCGACGAAGCCGGCCACTAGGCCGGACACGGCCAGCGCCAGGAGGATGGCGCGTATGGCATTCGCGCGCTGGCTCATGACGTCCACCCGAAGCGCTGCGACAGCGTCTGCAGCAGCGCAGCGAATTCATCGGCCGCCGGCAGTTGTTGACCGTAGGCGGCGTACTGCCAGATGCGGACCATGCGCTGGAATATTTCGCGATCTTCCGGCGCCGGCATGCGTCGCGACAGGCGCAGACATTCGGCTTCGGTCGCGCCCGGCGGCAGATGCGCATCGACGCGCGCGCTCATCGCTTCCACGCTGGCGCGATACAGCAGGGCCAGCGCGCGCCGCGGCTGACCGTCGGCCCACAGCCGGCGCGCAGCCGTGGCGATATCGGGCGGCAGCGGTTCGGCATACCCAAGCGCAGTAACCGCCACGGGCATCGGTTCGGCCTCGGGCCGCACAGCGGCGCCCGCCAGCCACGGCCACCAGCGTTTCACGGTTGCGGCCAGAATCAGCAGCAGCACGCCGAGCAGGATCCACAGGCCGTATTCGGCGATGAAACCGAGCAGATCCGACAGCCATTTCAGCTGCGGGAAGGCGGTGTTGTTCTGCGCTTCGCTTTTTTCCTTTTTCTTGTCGCGCAATTCCCAGGTGGTGGTCTTCTGTTTCGGCCGCAGCAGCGGATCGCGATAGGCCTTGCCGACCGCTTTGTCGAACGGCGCGTGATCGGCCGTGTCATCGCCGAAGATCCCGCGCAGCGTGCGCACTTCGACGCTGTCTTCGTTGTTGTCTTTGATCTGCGTTCCGGTGTCATCCGGCGCCTTGGCATTGGCATTGGTTTTGC
>JAYVSK010000378.1:0-6111 GCA_043775395.1 Lysobacter sp.
CCAGACCCCATCCATCGGCCGTCGGCGGGATTCTCCCTTTACCCGCCTCCGGACCGAGCACGTATGAGCCAGGAACAGACCCCGCAGGACGAGCAGACCACAACTCCGGACGAGATCATCGCCGAGGACACCCCGCAGGCCATCATCGAGCGCCTCAAGGGCGAACTCGACCAGCTTCGCGCAGACGCGCTGCGCGAGCGCGCCGATCTCGACAACCAGCGCAAGCGATTGGCGCGCGATGTCGAGATGGCCCGCAAGTTCGCCAACGAACGCCTGCTGGGCGACCTGTTGCCGCTGTTCGACAGCATGGAAGCGGGTTTGGCCGCCGCTGCCGAAGGCGACCCGCTGCGCGCCGGGATGGAGCTGACCCTGCGCCAGCTGCACCGCATCGCCGAAGCCAACGGGCTGCAGGAAGTGGCGCCGGCGGCCGGAGCGATCTTCGACCCGGAACGCCATCAGGCGATGAGCATGATCGACGCACCGGGCGTGGCCCCGGGCGCGGTCGCCCAGACCTTCCAGAAGGGCTATCTGCTTAACGAACGCCTGCTGCGGCCGGCGCTGGTGGTGGTGGCCAAGCAGGATTGAGGCATCAGCGGTGTTTTTGTAGGAGCGACGGAAGTCGCGACCGGCTGCAGCAAGACTTTCAGCAATCCGCCGCGACTTCCGTCGCTCCTGCATGAATCTTTGGCTGCAGGCGCTTGAAACCCGAGCGTCGCTACCCCACAAACAGACCATCGGCGGACATCATCCGCCACCAATTTCAAACGTTCCAGAGGACAATCACCATGGGCAAGATCATCGGCATCGACCTGGGCACGACCAACTCGTGCGTCGCGATCATGGAAGGCGGCAAAGCCAGAGTCATCGAAAACAGCGAAGGCGACCGCACCACGCCGTCGATCGTCGCTTACACCAAGGACGGCGAAGTGTTGGTAGGCGCCAGCGCCAAGCGCCAGGCTGTCACCAACCCGAAGAATACCTTCTACGCGGTGAAGCGCCTGATCGGCCGCAAATTCACCGACGCCGAAGTGAAGAAAGACCTGGAGCTGGTGTCGTACGGCATCGTCGAGCACAATAACGGCGATGCCTGGGTTGCGACCAGCGACGGCAAGAAGCTGTCGGCGCAGGAAGTGTCCGCGCGGATCCTCGAAAAGATGAAGAAGACCGCCGAAGCTTATCTGGGCGAAACCGTGACTGAAGCGGTGATCACCGTGCCGGCCTACTTCAACGACAGCCAGCGTCAGGCCACCAAGGACGCTGGCAAGATCGCCGGCCTCGATGTCAAGCGCATCATCAATGAGCCGACTGCGGCTGCGCTGGCCTATGGCCTGGACAAGGGCGATACCGGTAAAGACCGCAAAATCGCGGTGTACGACCTCGGCGGCGGTACGTTTGACGTGTCGATCATCGAGATCGCCAACGTCGACGGCGAAAAGCAGTTCGAAGTACTGGCGACCAACGGCGACACGTTCCTGGGTGGCGAAGACTTCGACAAGCGGGTCATTGACTATCTGGTCGAAGAGTTCAACAAGGACCAAGGCATCGATCTGCGCAAGGATCCGTTGGCCCTGCAGCGCCTGAAAGATTCGGCAGAGCGCGCCAAGATCGAGCTGTCGTCTTCGCAGCAGACCGAGGTCAATCTGCCCTATATCACTGCCGATGCCTCCGGCCCGAAGCATCTCAACATCAAGCTCACCCGCGCTAAACTCGAAGCGCTGGTTGAAGAGCTGGTGAAGCGCACCATCGAGCCGTGCCGTACCGCGTTGAACGACGCCGGCCTGCGCGCCAGCGACATCAGCGAAGTGATTCTGGTCGGCGGTCAGACCCGCATGCCGAAAGTACAGGCTGCAGTCACCGAATTCTTCGGTAAAGAGCCGCGCAAGGACGTCAATCCGGATGAAGCCGTCGCCATCGGCGCCGCGATTCAGGGCGGCGTATTGGCCGGCGATGTGAAAGACGTGCTCCTGCTCGACGTGACCCCGCTGTCGCTGGGTATCGAAGTGATGGGCGGCGAGTTCAACAAGATCATCGAGAAGAACACCACCATTCCGACCAAGGCCACCCAGACCTATTCGACCGCCGCCGACAACCAGACCGCCGTCACCGTGCACGTGCTGCAGGGCGAACGTGCCCAGGCTTCATACAACAAATCCCTGGCCCGCTTCGACCTGGCCGGTATCGAGCCAGCGCCGCGCGGCATGCCGCAGGTTGAAGTGACCTTCGACATCGATGCCAACGGCATCCTGCATGTTTCGGCGAAGGACAAGAAAACCGGCAAAGAACAGAAGGTCGAGATCAAGGCCGGTTCCGGCCTGTCGGACGACGAGATCCAGCGCATGGTGCAGGACGCCGAATCGCATCGCGAAGACGACGTGAAGTTCCATGAGCTGGTGCAGGCGCGCAATCAAGCAGACGCACTCATCCACGCCAGCCGTACCGCGATCAAGGAGAACGGCGATAGACTGCCGGGCGAACTGATCGGCCGGGCAGAGGGTGCGATCGCCGAAGTCGAGACCGCCATGAAGGGCGACGACAAGAGCCAGATCGAGGCCAAGTCGAAGGCCCTGGAAGAAGTGGTGCAATCGTTGATGGGTGCTGCCAATGCGGGCCAGCAATCCGCAGGCGATGGCGACCCGTCCGCGTCTCCCGGGAACGATGATGTGGTGGATGCCGAATTCACCGAAGTGCGCGACGAAGACAAAAAGTGATGCAAGCCGGTGCCGTCGTTCGCAAGGACGGCGGCACTTCGTGATCGATCCCTCAAGGATCAAAGGTCAAATGCCAAAAAAGCGGATATCCGCTTCTTCTGGCCTTTGGCCTTTGGCATTTGACCTGCCGGCAGCCGTAGACCAGTGAGCAAGCGCGACTATTACGACGTTCTGGGCGTGGCCCGTAACGCCAGCGAAGAAGAGCTGAAGAAAGCCTATCGTCGTCTGGCGATGAAGCTTCATCCGGATCGTAATCCGGACGACGCCAGCGCCGAGGCTGCGTTCAAGGAGGCCAAGGAAGCCTACGAAATGCTGTCCGATGCCAGCAAACGCCGCGCTTACGATGCGCATGGCCATGCGGCGTTCGAGCGTGGAACCGGTAGCGGCGGTGGCGCCCAAAGCCAAGCCGATATCAACGATATTTTCGGCGATATTTTCGGCAATATTTTTGGCGGAAGTGGTGCGGCGCGCAGCGCGCGGCGTGGCGCCGACATCGGCTATGTGATCGAGCTTGATCTTGAAGACGCGGTGGCTGGCGTCGACAAACGTATCGAAGTACCGACGATGGTCGGCTGCGGGCCCTGCAAAAGCAGCGGCTCGGAGGATGGCAAGATCGAAAGCTGCACCACTTGCCAAGGACGTGGCCAGGTACGTTTCCAGCGCGGCATCTTCTCGATGCAACAGCCGTGCCCCACGTGCGGCGGACGCGGACAGAAGCTCAGCAGTCCCTGTAAATCCTGTCACGGCGCCGGGCGCGTTGAAGAGGAAAAAGTCCTTTCGGTGAAGATTCCATCGGGCGTAGACAACGGCGACCGCATCCGCCTGAGCGGCGAAGGCGAAGCCGGACCTGCAGGGGTGCAGGCGGGCGATCTGTATGTCGAAATCCGGGTGCGCGAACATGCCATCTTCCAGCGCGACGGCGATGATCTGCACTGCGAAGTGCCGATCCGCTTCTCGCAGGCGGCACTGGGCGACACGATCCGCGTCCCCACTCTGGGCGGCGAGGCCGAAATACGCGTACCCACCGAAACCCAGACCGGCAAAGTCTTTCGCTTGCGCGAGAAGGGCGTGAAATCGGTGCGCAGTCGCACCACAGGCGATCTGTACTGCCGCGTGGTGGTCGAAACGCCGGTCAATCTGACCCCGCAGCAGCGCGATCTGCTGAAACAGTTCGAAGAGACTTTTCTGGGGGAGGGCGCCCGCCGCCATTCGCCGCGATCCAGCACCTTCATCGACGGCGTGAAGAGCTTCTGGGAGAAGATGGTCTCCTGAGCGGAGCTGGTGTGGAAGTGGATCTGGTGCCGAAGTGCAGCCGATGCCGACTTCGTGCCGGTTCCGCATTGCTAGAAGATACTGATCCAGCCAACACCATTACCGGGGAAGTTCATGTCGAACAGATCAGCGGTCACGTCTATCTTGCTTATGCTCGCTATCGTGGGGTTTGGTGCGGGCAACGCCTGCGCGAAATCCGATCAGGAGCCGCTTCGCTTCGAGCGCGAACAGCACCGGTACGTGGTCAATGCCGACGGCAGCTTCACCGAAACCGTCGAAACCGCCATCAAGGTCATGAAGGAAACAGGCGTCGGCATCGCCAAAGACAGTTCGATCGGATACAGCACCAGCATCCAGAAAGCCGAGATTCTTTCGGCGTACACGCTCAAGGCCGACGGCAGAAAAATCGAAGTTCCACCCGGCAATTTCCAGGAAAACACCAGCCGAGGGCAGAACGGAGATTCGCCGATCTATTCGGACCGCACCACGCTCACGGTAGTGTTTCCAGAACTGGCGGTCGGCGACACCACGGTGCTGTCGTATCGCCTCACCGCCAGGGAACCGATGTTTCCAGGGCAATTTTCGGTCATCGACAGCTTCAGCCCCGCGCGCTACTACGGCGAGGTGCTGATCTCCGTCGATGCTCCCGAAGCGCTGCCGCTCAAGCATGTCGCCTGGCAAATGAAGGAAGTTCGCGACCGGGTGCAGAACGGGCGCCGCATCGTCGAATTGCAGTGGAACAACCCCAAGCCGGTAGATTCGGACACGCTGCGCGATTCCACCTTCGATGTCGAACGCTATCCAGGCTATGCCTTTTCGACGTTCGCAAGTTACGCGCAGATTTCGGAGGCGTACGGTACGCGCGCCAAAGCGAAAGCGGCGGTCACGCCGCGCATCGCCAAACTGGCGGATGAAATCGTTGGCGACGCCAAGGATTCGCGCGAAACCGCAAAACGCATGTACGAGTGGGTGTCGCGAAAGATTTCCTATGCCGGCAACTGCATCGGCCTGGGTGCCGTGGTGCCGCGCGAGCTTGATGTCGTGCTCGACAACAAGATGGGCGACTGCAAGGACCATGCAACGCTGCTGCAGGCGCTGCTGCAAGCGAAGGGCATCGACAGTACGCAGGTGCTGGTGAATGCCGGGCAGACGTATACCCTGCCGAAGATTCCGGTGGCGTCCATGGTCAATCACGTCATCAACTATGTGCCGGCGATGGATCTGTATCTCGATTCCACCGCGGCGGTAGTGCCTTTCGGCAGCCTGCCCGAAAGCGTTGCCGGCAAGCGTGTGCTGCTGGTGGACGGCTATCGCGACGATTCGACAACCCCGGCTCCGCAGCGCGCGAACGACTGGCAGCGGATGAAGACGACGCTGCGCATTGCCGCCGACGGCTCAGTGAAGGGCACCGTCGACCTGGAGCTCAACGGCCGTCTTGCGGTGTCCACCCGCGAGCAGTTCCGCGAGCTCGACGCTGCAAGGCGCGATGAAATGGTCAAAAACTATTTTCGTTCCAGCGGACTCGCCGCGACCGGCACACTGCGTTTCGACGACCCCAAGCCGATGGAAGCACATTTCGGCATCCAGGCCACCTTTGATGTCGAACAGCTGGTCACCGTGCCCGGTGGTTTCACCATCGCGCCCTGGTTCATGAGCGTTGCGCCGATCAGCGGCATTGTCGCCAGTCAGCAGCCGGATCCAGAGCAGCCCGCAGGCGAGAGTGCCTGCGGCGGCACGCGCTCGGAAGAGGAATACGTGTTTGAATTTGCCGCTCCGCTGCGCATTGTTGCAATTCCGCCGGACGCCGCATTCAGTCAAGGCCCTGTGAGTTACACCGCAAGCCATCGTCGCGATGGCAACCGGATCATCGTCAAGCGCCTGCTGGACGACCGCACGCCCGGACCGGTGTGTTCGGCCGAATACAACGAAGGCTATTCGCAGCTGATGCGCAAAGCGATGAGCAACCTGCGTGCGCAGATTGTCTACCTCGCCGCAGAAGCTGTCACACCTTGAGTGGTGTCTGCTGTTAAATGAGTTTTTTAACGGGTTTTTAAGCTGCAACATGTGAGCGCGTATAAGGCATGCTCAGCATGTGGAACGCCGCACGATGCGTTCTGATCACGCTTTGTCG
>JAYVSK010000379.1:0-7089 GCA_043775395.1 Lysobacter sp.
TATCGTGGTGGATTGGGATGCGGATTTCTGATGGAGGCTTCCGGGGCGATGCGCATTGATGTCATCAGTCTGTTTCCAGAATTTGTGTCGCAAACCGCCTGTCATGGCGTAGTTGGACGCGCACAGGCGCGTGGGCTGCTGTCGATCCACGGCTGGAACCCCCGCGATCATGCCGAAGGCAGTTACCGCCGGGTCGATGACCGTCCGTTCGGCGGTGGCCCCGGCATGGTCATGCTGATCGACCCGCTGTTGGCTGTGCTCAAAGCCGCCCGCGAAGCAGATCCGCGCCCTGTGCGCGTGATCTATATGAGCCCCCAAGGCACACTGCTGACGCAGCGCAAGGCCCGCGAACTGTCACGTCATGAGCGGCTGATCCTGCTCTGCGGCCGTTACGAAGGGGTAGACGAGCGCCTGCTGCAGGCCGCAGTCGACGAAGAGCTGTCGATCGGCGACTACGTCCTGTCAGGTGGCGAACTGGCAGCAGCGGTCGTCATCGATGCCGCAGCGAGACTGCTGCCGGGTGCTCTGAACGATGTTGAATCGGCCGATCAGGATAGTTTCGAAGGCGAGGGTGGGTTGCTCGACTGTCCGCACTACACCCGGCCGCTGGAACACGCTCTTGGTGGGGTTCCGCCGGTGCTGCTCTCCGGTCATCATGCCCAGATCGCCCGCTGGCGCCGCAAACAATCGTTGGGTCGGACCTGGCTGCGGAGGCCAAAACTGATCGACTTTGAGGCGTTATCCAAATCCGACTTGGCCCTGTTGGACGCTTTTCTGAGTGAAGAAGGTCTTGGCGTGCCAGAGCCACCCAAGCTCTAGCGCCGCAGGGGAATTCCCCTTTATACTAGTGGGCTTATCGTTTTTACTCATGCCATGACGCGGGTCCACGTGCACTCGCGCAACAACATGCCTTTCAAGGCAATCAACAACAGGCCAGTCCCATGAACAAACCCTCAATCAATACGCTGTTGCAGCAGTTCGAAGCCGACCAGGTCGTGCGTCAGCTTCCGGATTTCGGTCCAGGCGACACCGTTATCGTCAACGTCAAGGTCAAGGAAGGCAACCGCGAGCGCGTGCAGGCCTATGAGGGTGTGGTGATCGGCATCAAAAACGGCGGTCTCAACTCCGCGTTCACGGTCCGCAAGATTTCGCACGGCTACGGCGTGGAGCGCGTGTTCCAGACCCACAGTCCGGTGATCGAGTCGGTGACAGTCAAGCGTCGCGGCGCCGTGCGCGCTAGCAAGTTGTACTACCTGCGGAACCTCGAAGGCAAGAAGGCCCGTATCAAAGAGGATCTGTCGATGTATGCGAAGGCCAAGGCCGGCGCCAAAGCGAGCTGATTTTTTTCCAAACCGGCTCGTTTTCCCGAAAAAGCCACCGCAAGGTGGCTTTTTCTTTGCCGCAACGGGGCATGCGCAGCGATCGGGTCAGCTGATCACCAGCGTATCCACCACACGGTTGAACTGATTGCCGATACGGCTGGAAAACGCGGACGAAGCCGCGCTGACACTGCCGATTTGACCGCCACTGCTGAAGTCGTGGGAACCGTGCAACGTCATGTTTTCCGGCGGCGCGCCCTTGAGGAAGAACAGCGTGGTCCAGACCATTGCGGTGTTTTTGTTCCTGGGTGCCGCAGCTGATGCGCTTGACGCAGGAATAGTTCGCGACGTGGCGGTCGCGTTGAAGCACCTTTCCGCCTTCGATCTGCCAACGACCGGCGTTGTCTTCGACATTGTCCAAACAGGCTTGGGCAAGCATGTATTTCTATTTCAGAGCCATTGCGCTCTCCTTGTGCGAATTTCTGCGAATGGGATATCAATACGTCCGGGCGATACCGGCGCGGGGCCAGACTGCGCATTGATGGCGCCGAAATGGTGCCGCAGTCGCATCCTCATTACCCATACACGCAAAGCTGTGCGAAGGACGGACGTTCGAAGCGATGGCCGCAGTACGGCGCGAAGGCCGTTTCGCCTGCTTTTTCAATGCGACTGCTGCGCAGGTTGCATGCAACGACCATGACGTACACTCGTGTTTCGTCGCACAGTTGCCCGGCGCTCCATGCAATCCGAAGACATCACTGTCCGCCTCGACCTTTGGCTCTGGGCCGCACGCTTCTACCGCACCCGCAGTCTCGCCAAGCAGGCGATCGACAGCGGCAAAATCGACGTGGGCGGGCAGCGCGCGAAAGCTTCGCGCACGATGCGCGTGGGCGACATCATGCGGGTTGTACGCGGCGATGAAGCGTTCGAGATCGTGGTTGCCGGTGTGAGCGACCAGCGCGGACCGGCATCGGTGGCGCAGGCGCTCTACAGCGAATCGGAAGCATCCAAGGCTAAAAGGTTGGAGACGCTAGCGAACCTGCGCGCTGGACGCGCGGGTTACCAGGCTCCGCAGCACAAGCCGGACAAGCGCGCGAGGCGATTGATCCGCGCATTGGGCGATATCGACGCGATTTGAATTTCAGTTCATCTGGTGTGATGAGCATATTGCCGCCGGGACAACAAAAAACCCCGCTTTCGCGGGGTTTTCATCTTCGTCAACGGACATCGTGGGATGTCCGCGAACGACTGCTTGGTGCCCAGGAGAGGACTCGAACCTCCACGGTTTTACCCGCTAGTACCTGAAACTAGTGCGTCTACCAATTCCGCCACCAGGGCAAGGGCGCGTATGTTGCGTTGCGACGCACGTGATGTCAACGGTTGTCGGCCGGTGCGAAACAAGGCCGATACATTCAATCTGCCCGTTAACTTGCATGGGGAGATCGGCCCTGGACGATGCCTGCCGACGTATACTTCCGCCCGATGTCAAAAACCACCAAGAAAATCACCGGCCCTCGCGCCGCGCGCGCGCCCGAGGGCGCCCCCACCAAATCATCCGCGCATCCTGCTTCGCGCAGCGTTCCGCGCAATGCACCGGCAGGTAAGCCCGGCAAGAAGGCGCTCAAAGCTGCTGCAGGGCAGCCGCCGGCAAAAACCTCGAAGCCTAATGTCCCAGAGCACAGCGGTCCGAAGCCAAGCAGTCCGAAGCCAAGCGGTCCGAAATCGTCCAGAACGGCAGCTCAGCCTCGCGGGAAGCCTGCCAAAGCCGCGCCATGGTTGCCCGATACGTTCGTTGTGCAAGGTGCGATAAAACCTCCGGTGCGCAAGCGGCCTGGCCCAGCCGCTGCTGTCCAGGATCCTCACGCCGCCCGCGAAGCCTCGCGCTACGCCGACCCGATTCCCAGCCGTGAAGCGATTCTGAAGCTGCTTGCGGAAGCCGATGGCCCAATGCTGGCCGAGAGCGTCGCAGAGCGCTTGGGCCTGGATACGCCCGAACGTCGCGAGGCGCTGGGCAAGCGCCTGGCAGCAATGCTGCGCGACGGGCAGCTGCTGCAGAACCGTCGCGGCGGATACCTGCCGGCAGCGCGGATGGACCTGATCGCGGGCACCGTGATCGCCAACCCCGATGGTTTCGGTTTCCTGCGTCCCGACACCGGCCCTGGTGACGACCTGTTCCTGTCGCCAGTGGAAATGCGCAAGGTGCTGCACGGCGATCGGGTGATGGCCAGCGTTACTGGCGTGGATCGCCGCGGCCGGCGTGAAGGCGCCATCGTCGAAGTGCTGCAACGTCGTATCAACCGTCTGATCGGTCGGTTCACGCTCGAAGCGGGCATCAGCTATGTACAGCCGGACGATGCCCGCATCCAGCGCAACATCCAGATTCCTGTCGACGCGCGATTGGATGCGCGGAACGGCCAGCTGGTGGTCTGCGAGATCGTCCACGCGCCGGATGCCTATCGGCCGCCGATCGGCCGCGTGCTTGCGGTGTTGGGCGACAAACTGACCCCGTCGCTGGTGGTCGAAGCTGCGATCCATGGTCACGATCTGCCGCATGAATTCCCGGCTGACGTGATCGCTGAAGCGACTGCGGTGCCGCTGCAGGTGACCGACCGCGACATTGCCGGCCGCGTCGATCTGCGCCAGCTGCCGCTGGTGACCATCGACGGAGAAGATGCCAAGGATTTCGACGACGCGGTCTGGTGCGAGCCGAACCGCAGCGGGTTTCGACTGATCGTCGCGATCGCAGATGTCTCGCATTACGTACGCCCGGGCGCGCCGCTTGACGACGAGGCGCAGAAGCGCGCGACCTCGGTGTACTTTCCCGGATTTGTCGTGCCGATGCTGCCGGAGACCTTGTCCAACGGCATCTGCTCGTTAAAACCCAAGGTCGACCGTCTGTGTTTCGTCTGCGATATGCAGGTCGGCTTCGATGGCGAGGTGAGCAAATCGAAATTCTACGAAGCGGTGATGCATTCGCATGCGCGTCTGACTTATACCCAAGTGTGGCAGGCGGTAGGCGAGGATGATGCCGAGGCCATTGGAAAGATCGATTCGCTGCTGCCGCAGGTCAAACAACTGCATCAGCTGTATCAAGTGCTGGTCACGGCGCGCAAAGCGCGCGGTGCGATCGAGTTCGAATCGAGCGAAGTGCGCTTCGTGCTCGGCCCGCAGGGCGACGTTGTGCAGGCCGGGATGATCCAGCGCAACGATGCGCACAAGCTGATCGAAGAATGCATGATCGCGGCGAACGTTCAGGCCGCACGTTTTCTGCTCAAGCAACAGGTGCCGGCGCCGTACCGCATCCACGACAAGCCGCCGGAGTCGAAATACGCCGATCTGCTCGAATTCCTCAAGGAATTCAAACTGCAGATGCCGCCCTGGGCCACGGTGGAGCCGCGTGATTTCACGGTCTTCCTCGGCAAGATTCGTGAACGCGCTGACGCGGCGTTGTTGGAATCGGTGTTGCTGCGCACCCAGTCGCTGGCGGTGTATGCGCCCGACAACATCGGACATTTCGGGCTTGCGCTGGATGCGTATGCGCATTTCACTTCGCCGATACGCCGCTATGCGGACCTACTGGTGCACCGTGCGATCAAACACGCGTTGACCGGAGCCAAACCTGCGGCGTTCGCATACTCGTCCAGCGGGATGGCAGCGCTGTCTCTACAGTGCTCGGAGCGCTCGCGTCGTGCGGACGAAGCCGAGCGCGAAGTCGACGAACGTTATCGCGCCGCGTGGATGGAAAAACACATCGGCGCCAAGTTCGACGGCATCATCAGCGGCGTGACCAGCTTCGGCCTCTTCGTTGAACTCGACGATTCGAAGGTGAACGGTCTGATTCACGTCACTCAACTGCCGAACGACTATTACCACTTCGATCCGATTCGCAAAACGCTCAGCGGCGAACGGGCCGGGCGCGTGTTCCGACTCGGCGACCGCGTGACCATCATCGTTCTCAAGGCCAGCCTGGAAGAACGCAAGATCGATTTTCGTCTTGCTGAAATTGCCCGTGCCGGAGCCGATGCCGTCGCGCCGACGCCGCGTGGACAGCCGGCGAAGCGGCCGAAGAAAAAATATTGATGCTCTGGCCTACCCCCGCGTTCGGTTATGCCAATTTTTGACGGACGCCAGCTGCATGGCGTGATCGCGCAAGGCGATGGATGCTCTCTACGCTAGGCGATACCCGCTTCTACGAGTATCGCTGTTGTGGACGGAGCGTTTTGACGACATGAGATAATCGCAGTCTCGTTCACCCTTCGCAGAATTCCGTGGCCCGCATCGATCAAACCCCGTTCGAACTTGAGATTGTTTCCCTTGGGCATGACGGTCGTGGCGTTGCGCGCCGCGGCGGCGTCGACGATCAGGCAGGGAAGACCATCTTCGTTGCCGGCGCGCTGCCGGGCGAACGGGTCATGGCGAAACAGACCGCGAAGTCGCGGCATTTCGACGAAGCGACCACAGTGAAAGTCCTGTCGCCATCAGCGGATCGCGTCGCGCCGCGCTGCCCGCATTTCGGCACATGCGGCGGCTGCGTGCTGCAGCATTTGGCTGAAGATAGACAGATTCTCTCGAAGCAGCAGGTGCTGATCGACAACCTGCAGCGTATCGGCCATGTGCAGCCCGGTACGCTGTTGGCGCCGCTCACCGATGCGGCTTGGGGTTATCGCCGCAAGGGGCGGCTGTCGGTGCGGCGGGTCGAGAAGAAGGACAAGACGCTGGTGGGTTTTCGCGAAACCGATCCGCGTTTCGTCGCCGATCTCTCGGTCTGCTATACGGTGATCCCGCAGATCGGCGAAAAACTGGGCGCGATTTCCGCGCTGGTCGATGCGATGGACGGCCGTCGCGATATTCCGCAGATCGAGTTTATCGCTGGTGACGCAGCTGTAGTGCTGGTGTTCCGCCACCTGCAGCCGCTCAGCGAGCGCGACAGTCAGGCGCTGATCACTTTCGCACAGGCGCACGACTTCGCAATTTTCCTGCAGCCTGGTGGGCTGGACTCGGTGCACGCGCTGTGGCCGGAGAGGGTGCCGCTGTCGTTCGCGCTGCCGCAATGGAACATCGAGCTGAACTTCCGGCCGCTGGATTTCATCCAAGTCAATGCTGGCTTGAATCAGAAGATGATCGCGAAAACGCTTGAACTGCTCGATGTGCAGCCCGATGAGCGCGTGCTCGATCTGTTTTGCGGTCTGGGCAATTTCACTCTGCCGCTGGCGCGTTCCGCTCGCGAAGTCGTGGGCGTGGAAGGTGAGGCGGGTCTGGTTGCGCGGGCTCGCGAGAACGCGATGCACAATGCGCTTGCGAACGTGCAGTTCCACGCTGCGGATCTGGCTCAGGATATCTCGGGATTACCGTGGATGCGGGATGGTTTCGACAAGTTGTTGATCGATCCGCCGCGCTCTGGTGCCGACGCGGTGCTCAAACAGCTGCCGCTGAAAGGACTGAAACGCATCGTCTATGTCAGCTGTCATCCCGGCTCGCTGGCGCGCGATGCGGGCTATCTGGTCAACGACCGCGGCTGGAAGTTGAAGACCGCAGGCGTGATGGATATGTTCCCGCATACCGCTCACGTCGAATCGATCGCGGTGTTCGAACCGAAATAATTCGGTCTGCATATCGATGGCGCCACCACGAGACTTCAGCCGACGCTGCGCGGCGCCGGTGTATTTTCGATCTGCGGTGGCACTACCGCCTGTTGGACAGGCGGCTGCGGAGTTTCTTGGGGCGGCAGCGCTCGCGCGGAGCTGACTTCCAGCGGCTGAACGCGCGTCTG